>JAFUUX010000023.1 GCA_017471325.1 Lachnospiraceae bacterium
AGCGCAATAAATAATTGCGCTTACTATAACGCTCCGCGAGGATGCGCACGGATTTTGTAAGGAAATATGCCGCTTTCAGCGGCCAAAATCCGGCGCAGTAAACGACAAAACGAAAATAGTTTTGTCGTTTACTATAGTATAGAGGGTTGAGAGGATGGTTTGCGTATGGAAGCGTTAACTTGCAGGTGTTGTGGTGGTAATTTGGAGCATCGCGGCGATGAACTGGTATGTGACAGCTGCGGTACGGTGTATCAGGCGACAGATGATAAAGATGATGAGATTACCCGGTTAAGGAA
Organism: Lachnospiraceae bacterium; assembly: GCA_017471325.1. Classification (GTDB taxonomy): domain Bacteria; phylum Bacillota; class Clostridia; order Lachnospirales; family Lachnospiraceae; genus NK4A136. The sequence goes on from JAFUUX010000023.1 coordinate 297, forward strand.
TAAAGCAATACGCTTAAGGCGGGATGAGGGTGATTATACTGCTGCCAGAGAAATATACGAACAGATTTTGGACCGGGAACCGGAGGATGCAGAGGCTAACTGGGGAGTGGTCTTATGTCAATACGGTATACTGTATGTGGAGGATCCCGCGACAAAGAAGCAGATCCCTACGCTGAACCGTATGCAGGAGACATCTGTTTATCAGAGCAGCTATTATCAGAATGCGATCATATCAGCAGGAGTCAGGGAAAGGGAACAATATCAAAAGGACGCTGCCGAGATAGACAAGATCCAGAAGGAATACTATGCAGTTGCTGCAAAAGAAAAACCATATGATGTCTTTATCTCTTTTAAACAGACTGTTGAAGGAACAGATGAGAAAACAGAGGATTTTGAAATAGCGCGTAATCTGTATGACCATTTTACGCAAAAAGGATTGAGAGTGTTTTTCTCACCGGTCGTATTAAAGGAGAAGTTTGGAAAGTATGAGCCGATCATCTATGCAGCATTGCATAGTGCGTCGGTGATGCTTGTGGTAGGTACATCCAGGGATCATTTCTATGCCAACTGGGTGAGAAATGAATGGGAACGATACCTATGGAGGATGAAAGATGAGAAAGATTTAACGATCATTCCTATTTACAGGGGAATGAAAGTCAGGGATATCCCTATGGAACTGGCAGTTTATCAGGCATGTGATTATGATGACAGTTCCGCGCTTTCCAATGTATACAGCAGTGTAGAGGAGATCATAAGGAATCAGAAAAACGTACAGCAGCAGCAGGCAGACTCGCAGACGATCGCCAAATACCGGAAAAAAATATTCGATGATCTTCGTAATCAGAACTGGGAAAGTGCTGATAAGTTCAGCGATGAAGCATTAAAAGCGGAGCCCAATTATGCGGAAGCGTATCTTGCAAAGATCATGATCGAACGCGGTTTATGTACCAGGGATCAATTGGAAAACTGTGAGGAACCGATAGAAACAAGCAGTTATTTCGATACGGTGATGAAAAGCGGTGATGAGGCGCTGAAGCGGGAACTGTCAGGATATGAGAAAGCGATCAAAAGAAGGATCGTGGAGCGTAGGAATGAATTGCTGTACAGGGATGCCAGACAGAGAGTGAGCAGTGCGGGTAACCTTCGCGAAGCAGAACTGGCAGAAGCACAATTAAAACGCATACCCATATCCTATCAGGATACGGAAGAGTGTCTTAAAGAATGTGATACGCTTTTGAAAACAGAACGGGAGAAAGAGGAGCCTGAAAAAGAGTCACGCGACAGCGAATTGAAAGGAATCGCTGTTCGAGCCAGAAAACGGATGCTGATCGAGGCGGGCATAGCATTGGTATTGTTTTTGATCGCGGAGTTTGGTGTGGCAATGCTGGTGCCGGCAAACAAAAACGTAAGGGCAAAGAGTTTGCTGGAAACAGGACGTTATGAAGAGGCATACGCACTCTATGAAGAGATCGGTAAAACCGATGTCGTGGTGGCAAGCCGCTGTGAGAGGGCGCAGGCTGCATTGAATAATGGCGATTATGATCTTGCATATTCGATACTGGAACCAATGCAGGATAACACAGAGATTTCCCGGATGCTGAATACGGCAAAGTATGAACAGGCAGAAGCATATCTGCAAAAGGGAAACTATGAGAAAGCGTTTGTTCTGCTTGAAGCGGTAGGTACCTGGAATGAAGCGGATGAACTGCTGAAAACGGAAAAATACAATCTTGCCGAAACTTTGGTGGAAAAAGGGGAATTGGAAGATGCCATCCGGTATTATGATGAACTTGGAGATTATAAGGACAGCGCTCAAAACGTAATGGATTGTAAAAGGATATATGCGACAGAAGCCTTAAGTAAAAATGATATGGTACTGGCGTACCGTTTATTTTCCGAGTTGGGCGATACAGAAGCTATGGCGCAAATGGAAACAGAGGAAAACTGGTTACCGCTCACCTTGACTGAAGTGGGAGCAACAGTGGAATTTGGAACATATGAGCAGGACGGGGATCAGAAAAACGGTGCCGAACCGGTAGAGTGGTTTTTGGTGGAGAAGCAGGAGGACAGGGCGCTGCTGGTCTCGAAATACATGCTTGACAAAAGGCCGTATCATAACGGAGAGAGCGGGGAAGCGACGAATTGGGAGCAGTGCACTTTAAGAGCATGGATGAATAACGATATGTATGAAGCGCTGTTTACGCCGGAGGAACAGGAACGGATACTGGAAAGCAGTTTGTCGGTAATGACCGAAGCAGGTTATAAAAAGGATTCACCGCGTCTTACGATTGCAGCCGGAAAAACCACGGATAAGGTATTCCTGCTGTCCTGGGATGAGTTTATGCAGTACAGTGATCTGTTTCCGAAACTTACAGACAATACAAATTATTCACTCATGCAGCAGGATGATGATACAACAGCAGATCTCAGCCGGTGCTGGTGGCTGCGGACCATGTACTCGGCATCCGAGGCATACTGCAGGGATCCGCTGCAATATCAGAGTAAGGTGAATCATAATGCAGCTGACACCGTTTTGGGAATATGTCCTGCTGTATGGGTGGATATCACATTCGAGTCTGGTGTCGCGGAAGAACTGGGTGGAGCGGAGGTGATCAACAATGAATAATGATAGCGTCAATAGTGTGGAACTGACAGCCGGAGAGGTCGTGGAACTGAAAGAAAACACTGAAAAGATCTGCCGGTGGCTGGATACTGTTGCCGAGATGGAAAAGGAAAGGAAGAATTTTGAAACGGGGATCAAAGAAAACAGCCGCAAGGAGTCGATCGCTGAAGTCGTCACCCTTGTGATCTTCGGAGTTTTTCTGCTTTTCCGTGGGGTACTCAGGTCGGAATATGAACCATTGATCAGAGCTTTGAGGATGATCATGATGCCTGTGATCCTGATCGGCGGAGGCTATTTAGGGATTCGATGGAGGAGCAGGCATAAGATCCTGGGCTTTTTTGCGATGATCGCACTGATCGTAGCAGCCCTCTTTCTCATAGTGAAGATCTATTCTGAGTCATCATATGCAAGGAGTGTTTCGGATGCTTCGTTTGTGTTGCTGGCCGGCTTTCTGATTTCGCTCATCATATGGCAATACCAGAAATCTCTTCGGATGAAAGAGTATGCGGAAAGAGGAAAACTGTATTATAACCGTCTCAAAGAGGAGCAGGAAGCATGGGATGCTATCAGCAAAGTGGTCTTAGTGATCATTCCCAAAGACTATCTGGGGAGTAAAGAGAAGGTCAGGCAGTTTATTTATAAAGCGCAAGCAAAAGCAACGTTTGGTAACAGGATCGTGGAGTATGCGGTCTCGCCATCGAAAGTAATGGAGGAGTTAAAGTAAGCGCAATAAATAATTGCGCTTACTTTAACGCTCCGCGAGGATGCGCACGGATTTTGTAAGGAAATATGCCGCTTTCAGCGGCCAAAATCCGGCGCAGTAAACGACAAAACGAAAATAGTTTTGTCGTTTACTATAAAATAAAGATCCGGTTTTTCAGAAAACCTGTGATATGGTAGAAGGCGGGCAATAAAAACCTCTCCCGTCTGCATACGGGAGAGGAGAGTTTTCCTGAACGTTACGGCTATGGATCGGGGAATCGGCCTGTTTGCGCGGGCAGAATACCTTACAGCGTGATGGCGTAATCGCTCAGATACATTTTCTTTGTATTTTCCCGGCTGTTGTACTGCTCACCGATGCAGAATTCCTTAGACCAGGTCATGAAGTACGCCCAGGGGATGCGGCTTTCCTTCAGCATATCGATGTCCGGCAGGTAGCCGATCTCGGCAAGGGCAGCGACTTTATTTTTTGTGGTATTTTCAACCAGCTGCTGATAATCGTTCGCGTAGTCGGTAGGCGCATACTCCGGCAGGTACAGGTCCACGGAGATCACATCCACATAGTCATCGCCGGGATAGCCTTCCTTTAAACGGCAGTTCCATACCCAGAGCAGATTGTCCAGATGATGCACATTGACATAACGGTCATACATCAGTTTATACAGTTCACGTGCCACTTCCGGACCTTTGGCTCCCCACCAGAACCAGGTGCCGTCGGACTCGTGGAACGGCCGCCACAGTACGGGGATATCATGTTCCAGAAACGGCTTGAGCAATTCCGCCATGGCATCCATGTCATGGAAAAAGGCCTCCCGTTCCGGCGTGCCCTCCACCAGCACTTTGGAGGCGTCAAAGTCCGTATGCTCCGCATAAAAACTTTTGTCCCTGCCGCCCAGCGGGGAATACCAGTGATAGGAAAAGGTGACGATGCCGTCATTTTTCAGTGCCCAGTCCAGCGCCATTTCCATGGTGCCGCGGTTTTCGTAGATCTCTATGAGGCAGGGCGCGGTGGCATCTTCGTAATTGATGTTCGGAGAATATGCCAGCAGTTCAAAGCCGCGCAGTTTGGGTTCTTTGCCGGTCAGTTCTTTCAGATAGGTGATCTCCGCCATCGGGATGGTCTGTGTGTGCTGGCCGGTGATGATGGCTTTGCCGGCAGTGTCTGACAGATAGTTTAAAAGTTTCCTTGCTTTTTCGGTAGCGTTTTGGTTTACTGCTGTCTGCATGAGTAGTACCCCCTTATATAGTAGTATCAATAATATACCATAAAATGATTTTCTGTACCATAAGGAGATAATGTAAACGGGAATCTTTTACGAAAAGTATAAAGTTCAGCTGAAACAGGAAAAAGAAAAGTATGGTATAATATGAACACTTATTGAGCGCGAGCGAAGCGAAGGGCGAAATTAGTGCGAATACATGCCTGGACACTTAATGAGCGTAAGCAAAGCGAAACGCGAATTTAGTGAACATGGTATAGTATGAACACTTATTGAGCGCGAGCGAAGCGAAGGGCGAAATTAGTGCGAATACATGCCTGGACACTTAATGAGCGTAAGCAAAGCGAAACGCGAATTTAGTGAACATGGTATAATATGAACACTTATTTTTTAGTTGGAGAGAACAGAATATGGAGTCAAGATTTGATAAAGAACAAAGAGAACATATATTAAGGTATCTGGAACAGCAGGGGGTATTATGGGCCGGGTATGTATTCTGCCGTGAAGACGGAGATCATCTGAAAGAACTCGGGCATGGGAATTTTGCGTCTGTATACGAAATGTATCTGTCAGATATTCCGGAAGTCCGCTCTGCGGTAAAGGTGATCGGTTTTGATGATGATCTGGGAAATGCAGGGCATGCAAGCATAAAGAATGAGATCCGCCTGCAGCGTCAGGCAGCAGCTGTCTGTCGTGGCGTGACGGAGATCGAGGCTACGGAAACCATATCGATCCTGTATGATGATGAACTGCAGCTTAGGCTGCCGGATGCACAGATGCAGGAAGAAACGGAACAGGACTGGAGCCTGCTGCAGCTGACATTCATCCGCATGCAGTTATTGCGCCCGGTGCTTAAGAAGAAAGCAGGAAAAGTGGAACTGACGGTTCCCGGTCTGGGCACGGAAGAAAGGGAAACATTGCGCCTTGCAGAACATATAGCAGAGGCACTTTGCGCTGCACATGATAAAAAGATCATTCACCGGGATGTGAAACTGGAGAATATTTTTTATGACGCAAAATATGATGTGTATAAACTGGGGGATTTTGGGATCGCGCGGTATATCGACGGAGGCACTGTCAGAACAAAGGCATTTACCGGTGGCTATGGTGCCCCGGAGATCAGCAACGGTGAAGAGTATGACCAGACAGCGGATATGTATTCACTGGGGATCACGTTATACCTGTTGGCAAACCATCTTTGCTATCCTTTTTCTGATCAGTACAGAGTGAATAAAAGAGAGCAGTACCGGGAGGGGGCAGTCCTGCCGGCACCGTCGAATGCATCGAAAGCATTTGGAAATCTGATACATAAAATGTGCGCATTTTGGCCGGAACAGCGGTATCGCACCATGAAACAGGTGCTGGAGGAGATCCGTAAACTGCGGAGTTTGGGGGCATTGCCGAAGGAACAGGAAGAGAAACGGGCGCCGGCAGCACCATTGGATGCAGGAGAAAGCACGGAAGTGATCGGCGATGTGGCAGTGAGTGTATACGAGTGAGGATTGAAGTATGCTGGTGGAACGGGAGCAGAGAAATAAAATATTTCATTATCTGAACGAGAAGGGACTTCCCTGGGAGGATTTTGAATTTACGGAAATGGAAGACGGCAGGATCAGGGAACTGGGACTGGGTAATTTTGCGGTAACTGCCCGTATGAATATGCGAAGAAGGACGCATATCACGCAGGCGGTAAAGGTGCTCGGTTTTGGAGATCCGATCGATTATACGGATGCGTTTGATGAGATCGATACACAGATGGAGGCGGGGCATAAATGCAGGAAGATCGTAGAGATTCATGACAGGCAGACTTTGACGGTTCTGATCAACGATGACTGGGAAATCGAGGATGTAGTCCGGGGGGATGCGTTAAAAGAGCATCCGGAAGGACTATTGCTGACGATGATCCGTATGGAGGAACTGATACCGGTCTCTGAACGGACGATCCGTTTTCCGATCCGCCTGCGCGCACAGCAGTTAAGCAATGCGAATGAAGAAGAAATACTGAAATTAGCGATCGATATGTCGGAAGCATTGGAGGAGGCGCATAAAAGAAAGATCATCCACAGGGATGTCAAACTGGAAAACATATTTTACGACGAGGACGGGATTTATAAATTAGGAGATTTCGGAATCGCCAGAATGGAAGATGCTCAGTTGAAGAGCCGGGCAATGACACGGGGGTACGGAGCCCCGGAAATAGACCGGCGCGGTTATGATGAAAGGGTTGACATGTATTCGCTGGGGATGACACTTTATCTCCTGCTGAATGATCTGAAGTTTCCGGGAAGCAGATCCTATCGGGTCAATGAAGATCTGCAGTATGTCCCTGATGCGGTGCTGCCGGAGCCTGTGAATGGTTCACCGGCATTAAAAGCCATAATAATGAAGATGTGTGCCTATTCCCCCAAAGACCGGTATGCATCAATGACGGAATTGCGTGGATTGTTTTCCGGGATGCTGCAAAAACGTTATAAAGAGAACGGTATGGAAAAAAACAGGGTGCTGTTGAAAGACCTGCTGCAATATGATCCCATAACGATCCAGGTCCCGGATCATCCGGAGGCAGGCGCGCTGGCCGGAGCATATGGATTATATTGCTACTTTAGCCGACAGGGGATCGATACCAGACTGGTATGCGGCGGGAGCGGCAATTACCGGGGGAAGGATCTGTCCAGGATGATCCGGCATTTTGCTGTTTCATTTGAGGATCCGGATACGGTGGGGGAAGCGGAACTGCTGATCACGGTAGACTGCCAATACGGTGAGAAGAATATGCAGAAGATCCCGGCAAAGCATATTGTCGTGCTCGATCATCATAAGTCCTATGTTCAGCCGCTGCCGGAGGATTGGGAGATACATCCGAATTATGCCTCCTGCGTTACGCTGGTATGGGACATGCTGATACGGGCTGATTACGATGGATATATTGACAGGACACTGGCTACAGCGTTCTATTACGGACTCTATATGGATACGGCGGGATTTCAGAATATGAAACATCCCAGGGACAGGGATCTGAGGGATGCTATGGAGCCCTGCTGTGAGCCTGTTTTTTTGCAGGATCTGCAGAACAACAGTCTCTCCGGAGAAGATCTGCGTCTGGTAGGAGAGGCTGTGTCAAAGTATCATTATCTGGCGGAGCATCATTGCGCGGTTGTAAGGACGGCTCCCTGTGATATGAATATCATGGGAATGATCGGACAGATCATGATGAAAGTGGAGAAGGTCGATATCAGTATCGTGTATCATATCACAGACGGACAACTGCACTTTTCATTAAAAAGCTGTCTGCTGGAAGCCGGAGCCAAGGATCTTTCAGAATGGTTTGCTGCGGAGGATGGCGTGGCATGGGGAGATATGCAGAACGGGGGAGGAAGTATGCCCTGGGACAGCAGAGATAAGAGCACGGAGGTTTCTTTTGTGGATGATTTTCTCGAAAGAGAGGTAAATCGTTTTTTTGAAACACAGGAGATCTATCGCGCGGGAGGGGATGACGTACCGGATCTGAGCGGGGAAAATCTCTATGAAAAAAAAGAACTCCGTCTCGGTTATGTGAAAGCCACGGATCTGTATCCGGTCGGAACAGCAGTGATCGTTCGTATGCTGGAAGGGGATCTGGAAATCGTGATCAAAGAGGATACTTACCTTATCATAGGCGCGGAGGATGAAGTATACAAAAATGATGAAAAGTATTTTTTGAGTCATAATATCCCGACAGAAGAAAAATATGAATTTCATGGGGAATATGCACCCCAGATCCATCAGGCGCTGAGAGTGTGTGATGGAGAAGGGACGGAAAACGGAGAAAAACGGATGATCACGGATTATGCAAAGATCTGTATCACAAAAAAAGGTTCCCGGATCCGGGCAAGAGAACTGGACCGGCCGGTCAAAGTACAGGTGACATGGAGCAGGGATTATTTGCACGGAAAGACGGGGGATTTTCTGGTGGCGCGGGAAGAAGATGCAAAAGATATCTATATCATTGACCGGGAAATGTTCTTCAAGACATATGACAGGGTATGAACAGGCGTTACTATTCACAGTCGAATCGCGCACTTGCTGCGCGATTACGACCCAAATATTCCGAGCGAGATGGGTTTTGCCCATCGCCGCAGGCGATTTTCATTGGCAAAACCCGTTACTATCACAGCACGAAGGGCTGTGAATAG
>JAFUUX010000024.1 GCA_017471325.1 Lachnospiraceae bacterium
AAAACTGCTTTTTATTCTCCTCTGAAAGCAACACACCATGCCACTTGCCAAAGGTAGCGCTGCCCTTCCGCAGATCCACTGCCACATCATAGACCTCGCCGCGGATCACCCGCACCAGTTTGGCCTGCGGATGCGCGATCTGGAAATGCAGCCCCCGCAGCACACCCCGCTTGGATGCCGACTGGTTGTCCTGCACAAACACCTTGTCGATCCCGGCTGCCTTGAAATCATTATACTGATAGGTTTCCATGAAATATCCCCGCGCATCTCCGTGCACCTGGGGCGTGATCACCTTCAGCCCCTCGATCTCACATGTCTCTACGGTCAGTTTTCCCATAACATCTTTCTCCTCTATTCATCTTTTTTATCCGGCTGCGTCCGGTTAACGCGTATGAAACTCTAAAGGCGGAAGCCCTAAGACTCTCATCAGGCAGCGATCCCACAGCCGGCCTGCAGATGCTTCCGTTATATGCTGCTTACTGCCAGATCCGGTTCAGATCCACCCTGGTGCTGATCCCGTCGATACTGCCGCTGGATGTGTACTGCCAGATCCGGAACTTGCCGGTAAACAGCGGGTTTGCGCGGTACTCCGCCAGCCAGTGCGTATAATCCTGCAGTTCATCATCATTCAGGTTGTTATAAAACCAATACCGCCCGGAATACACACCGCCATGGTATCCGGCGTTGATCGCCGTCTCGCAGAACGCCTTAACTATCGCCGTGCGGGTATGCCGGTCCAGCCCGTCCGCGCGGCCGTTGCCTCCGGCACCTTCCACGTCGATAAAGATCGGATAATCCAGGTCATAGCCTTTACAGAGCGCCGCCGCCATGGATGCTTCCTCTACGGCCTCCACCTCATTCACCGCCTGGGTGAAGAAATATACACCCACACCGATGCCGGCCTCCGTAGCCCCTTTGATGTTCCGTTCAAAATACGGATCTTCTACCAGTTTGCCAGTGCTGGAACCGCGGTATCCGCAGCGGATGATGGCAAATTCCACGCCTGCGGCCGCCACCTTCTGCCAGTCGATCTCCTTCTGGTACTTGGATACATCGATGCCAAATGCGGCATCCGTGCCTTCCCACCTGCCGGTATGCTCGGTCTCATCCGCATCCGCGCCGGCCTCCTGCACCGCCGTATCCTCTGCAGCCACATCCACTTCGTCTTCGGTATAGACGTAAAACATGATATCATCGATCACGGTATATTCCAGCTGCTCTTTTACCGAAACACGCATGGGATCCGTTGGCGTTTCATAGCCTTCCACCGCGCTCATCGTCAGGAAGTACTCTCCCGCTTTCAGTTCCGGTATGTAGATCAGTCCGTCCCGGTCCAGATCCTTATACTCTCCCAGCGGATCTACTTTTACATAAAAAGAAATGCCTTTGACCGGCTCCCCGTCCTCATCCTGTATCATGATGCGGATATCCTTCATGATACTGGTCGCCGTCATATACAGCCTTGGCACCGTGTTCTCGCTTTCACGCACGGTCACTGCCTGCCCCGGCTCCGGATCAAAAAACAGATCATCTTTTAAAAATGCACGGTAGGATGCCGGATCTGCCGTACCTGCCCGTCCTGTCGCCGCCTGCGGCTTAATGCCCTCTGCCGGCCGGTTGGCATACCAGATCAGCAGCAGTGCCAAAAGCAGCACGGAAACGACTGCCAGAATTGTCAGGTTTCGTACATGCTTATCCATCCGCTTGCTTACAGACCGTTCGCCACATCCGTCAGATACCGGCCATAAGCCGTCTTCATCAGTGGCTCTGCCAATGCCAGCAGCTGGTCTTTCGTGATAAATCCTCTTTTATAAGCGATCTCCTCGACGCAGGAAATATACAGTCCCTGCCGTTTCTGGAATGCCGCCACAAAATCCGCCGCATCTAACAGGGCATCATGGTTGCCGGTATCCAGCCAGGCAAAGCCGCGTCCCAGCGTCTCCACATGCAGCGTACCGCGGCTCAGATACTCGTTATTGATGCTGGTAATCTCGATCTCCCCGCGCGCAGACGGCTTCACATTTTTGGCAATCTCCACCACATCATTGTCATAGAAATACAAGCCCGGTACCGCATAGTTGCTCTTTGGATGCTCCGGCTTTTCCTCGATGGAAAGCGCCATGCCGTTTTCATCAAACTCGACTACGCCGTATTCCCGCGGATCGCGCACATAATAGCCAAAGATCGTCGCACCGCTCTCCCTGGCAGCCACATCCCGCAGCAGCCTGGAAAAACTCTGTCCATAGAAAATATTGTCTCCCAATATCAGCGCCACGCTGTCCGTGCCGATAAAATCCGCACCGATGATGAACGCATCCGCCAGGCCCCTGGGCTGTTCCTGCACTGCATAGGAAAACTGAAGCCCCAGCTGGCTGCCGTCCCCAAACAGTTCCCGGAATACCGGCAGATCCCTGGGCGTGGAAATGATCAGGATCTCCCGGATCCCTGCCAGCATCAGGATCGACAGCGGATAGTAGATCATGGGCTTGTCATACACCGGCATGATCTGCTTGGACACCGCCTTTGTCAGCGGATATAGTCTGGTGCCGGAACCTCCGGCCAAAATGATGCCTTTCATGATTTCTCCCCCATCTGCAATCAGCGGTTTTTGTACATCTCCTCGTAATACTTCTGGTAGTCGCCGCTGGTAGCGTTTGCCATCCAGCCGCCGTTTTCCAGATACCACCGGATCGTTAAGCGGATGCCCTCTTTGAACATGGTATCCGGCTCCCAGCCGATGGCCGCCTTGATCTTGTCCGGCGCAATGGCATAACGGCGGTCATGCCCCTTGCGGTCCTCCACATAAGTGATCAGGTCATAACTGATATTTGCCTTGCGCGGATCCGAATCCGGCAGGATCTCCTGCAGCGTATCGATGATGATCTTTACGATCTCGATATTCTGTTTCTCATTATGCCCGCCCACATTATAGGTTTCAAACAGTTTTCCCTGCTCCTGTACCATATCGATGGCCTTGGCATGATCCCGTACATACAGCCAGTCACGTACATTTTTGCCATCCCCGTAGACCGGCAGTTTCTTCCCCTGCAGCGCATTGTTGATCATCAGCGGGATCATTTTCTCCGGGAACTGATACGGTCCGTAGTTATTGGAACAGTTGGTGATATTGGCCGGGAAATGATAGGTGTCCATATAAGCCCGCACCAGCATATCCGAGCCGGCTTTGCTGGCGGAATACGGGGAATGCGGCGCATACGGCGTGGTCTCATAGAAATACCCTTCGCCCTCCGGTAAGGAACCATACACCTCATCCGTCGATACATGCAGAAATTTCTTATCCGCAGGATAACTCCCGTCTGCCTGCTCCCAGGCTGCACGGGCGCAGTTCAGCATATTTGCCGTGCCCAGCACATTGGTCTGCACGAACACACCGGGGTTTTCGATGCTGCGGTCCACATGGCTTTCCGCCGCAAAATGCACCACACGGTCGATATCGTTTTCCCGGAAGATCTTTGAGATGGCTTCCTGATCGCAGATATCCGCCCGCACAAAAGTATAATTTTCCCGGTTCTCGATATCCTTTAAATTTTCCAGATTGCCTGCATAAGTCAGCACATCCACATTGATGATGCGAATCTCATCCCCATATTTGTCAAACATATAATGAATATAGTTGGATCCGATAAATCCCGCGCCTCCTGTTACCAGATACGTCCTCATTTTCCTGCTCCTTTCAAAGATCAATATCCCATATAACTGTAATCCATATCGACCGCGCCCTGTATGCCGCTCACGCTGCCGTTTTTGGAATACTGCCACATATCATAGTGCCCCGTGTAATCCGTCTGCGATACATAGTGTGCCATCCAGATCTTGTATCCGCCGATCACATTCAGATCCACGGACGGCCCCAGCCAGGACTTGGAACAATACACGCCGGCGGAATACCCGCCGCTGCGGATCGTCTCGCAGAATGCCCGGCATACCGCGGAACGCGCTGCTTTGTTCAAACCGTCCGCACGGCCGTTGCGGCTGGTCGTAAACTCGGTATCGATAAATACCGGATATGTGATGTTATACCCGCGGATCAGGCTCAGGCACATGGAGGCTTCCTCTACGGCTTCCACTTCATTGATGGCCTGGGTAAAGAAGTAGATCCCCACCTTTAAGCCTGCTGCCGCAGCCCCCTGTACATTGCTGCGGAACTTGGGATCCTCTACCAGCACGCCGGAAGTGTAGCCGCGGTATCCGCAGCGGATGATCACATAATCCACGCCGGCTGCCTTTACCTTGTTCCAGTCGATCGAGCCGTTCCACTGGGACACATCGATGCCGATCACCGGACCGCTGCTGTTGGTACTGCCTGTACCTCCTGCCGCCCCGGTCGGTGTCGGGGTAGGCGTTGCAGTTGCCGTTGCCGCAGGATCTTTCTTTAAAGCCCCATCCGATCCGAACTCGTATTTTACCCCGCGGATCGTCTGTACGCCGGTCACCTTCTTGCCGTTCTTGTCAAAGTAATACGTCTTGCCGTCGATCTCCTGCCATCCTGTATAAGTATACTCCGTATCGACCAAAATGTAAAACTCTGATTTAGAATAATAATCCGAGAAAGTGGCCTCGACATAACTGCCGCTGCTGTTTTTTACATAAACCTGGTTTCCGCTCCGGTCTTTCAAAGGCGAACTGGTGTCCTCTTTGGGATCCGAGATCACCGTCACCATACAGCTGGCCGATTTGCTGTTGCCGCCCTCATCCTTATAAGTGGCCGTGATCGTTACGGTGCCGGTCTTTACTGCCGTTACTTTCCCCGCGTCATCCACCTTGGCTATCGATTTATCCGAACTGCTCCAGCTGAACTTTGTTCCCTCCGTGACCGTGCTGTCATCTTCCATCGTCGCCTTGGCCGTAATCGTCTCCGTGCTTCCCACCGTCAGATTAAATCCGGATTTATCCAGTGACAGGTCTTTGATGATCTTTTTGGCTGTCTCCTGTACAGGCGTTGCAGTCGGGGTTGCGCTCGCCTCTTCCGCAGGCGTTGCCGTAGGAGTTGCGCTGGCCTCCTCCGCCGGGGTAGGGGTAGGGGTTGCGGTTGCGCTCCCGCCTTCCGGCTCTGCCGTTACTTCCGTCCGCACCAGAGTACGCGGTGCTGCCGGACACGGACCCGCTGCTGCATATCGCTGATTCCGTACCTCCACCGTATTACGGTTTGCATAGGACGGTGCCGAAATATCACTCTTGTCGATCTGCTTATACCCGCTGCCGCCGCTTACTGCCGTTTTGCTTGATTCCACCCATTCCACGGTATCCCCGTTTGCCAGTGTAGGCGTAGGGGTAGGGGACGGACTGGGGGATGGTGCCGGCGGCAGTGTCACCTGCGGGGTATTCGGTGCCGCATTGCTTACGCCGGTATCCTCCGCCGCCACATTGACCTCCGATGCCTTTTTGATCTCCTGTGCCACATCGATCTGCTGATACGCGATCTTTTCACGCACATTCACGGAATCCGGCACACCCACAAAAACATAGCCTTCCACCGCAGCGATCTCTACGGCGTAATCACCGCTCTTCATGCCTTTTTCATAGATGATTCCGTCCCGGTCTTCATCTTTGAAAGTAATGGTATCCCCGCTCTGCGGATGCAGATGCACCTCAAATACGGTATCCGTGACCAGCCGCCTGCTTTCCTGCTGGATAAACTTGATCTTTAAATCCTGCTCCACAGAGGTAAACGTGACTTCCACAGGCACGATGCCCTCTGACTCCCCTGCCGGTTCCTCTGCCGGTTCCTCCTCCGGGATCTGCGACATCCTGCCGGCTTCCGCCATGGCGATCAGACCGCTCTCGCCCGCGATCCCGATACTGCTTAAACTCTCACCCACTGCATACATATAGCCGGCATCGGCTTCCTCTGAAGAACTGCCTTTCATGGCGAAAAATATGCCCATTCCGGCTGCCAGCAAAAGGATTGCCGCCACCGCGATCCCTAAAAACGGGTTCCTTTTCTTTGCCGTTCTGTCCTTCTTTCCTTTCCCGGAAGAAGCCTTTCCACTCCGGGTGTTCTTATCCGCCTGCCCTTTTCCACCGGACTTTGCCTCACGGGATGCCTGAATAGCAGCCTGCTTTTTTTCGCTCTTTTTTTTCTGTCCTTCCCCGTTTACCGCTGTTTCGCTCTTCTGCTTCTTTCCGCTTTTCCTGCTTTCCGCATCTCCTGCCTGCTTCCTGCCTTTTTTCTTTGCAGTCTTCTTCGCGTTTTTTCTCTTCTGCTCCTTATGCTTCTCTTCCAGGCCTGCCAGTATGTCTGAAATGCTCTCTTCTTCCGCAAAACCTTCTTCCCCGGATTCTTCTGATATCAGATCTTCCGCAAAGTCCTCTTCTTCCGGAAGTTCATCCTCATCCGAAAACACATCTTCTGCGGCATCCTCTGTATGGGCATCGGCTTCGCTTTCTTCCCCCAGGCTTTCCACAGCAAGATCCGCCTCATCCGTCAGACGCTCCTCATAACCGTCGCCGTTTCCGGACGCATCGTCATATTCAGCCTCATAGCCTTCCTCCACTCCGGGATCGTCATACTCTCCCTCATAGCCTTCCTCTGCTCCGGGATCGTCATACTCTCCCTCATAGCCTTCCTCCGCTCCGGGATCATCATACTCTCCCTCATAGCCTTCCTCTGCTCCGGAATCGGCATATCCACTATCGTAATCGTCTTCTGTATTGTTTTCATCATAGTTCTCGTCTTCCGGCAGTTCAAACAGGTCTGAATCCAGATCGATCATCTGCGTGGTTTCACTGCCGACCATCTTCGCATGCTTCAGATCAATGACCTGTGTTTCGCCCAGATCCCTTTTGATCTCCTCTGAAATATCGGTTAACAGCATGGTATCCACGGATACCTCGCCCTGAAAGACATGCTCTTTCGCATTTTCCTCATCCGGATAACTCTCATCCCTCTGATCCTGCACATCGTCTTTCCCTTCCGCATCTGAGGCCGCATCTGTTTCTTCCGGCGCTTCGTCATCCGGCATTTCTTCTGTGGCCGCCGTTCCTTCGCCCTCCCGGCCGATCGGATCATCTTCTTCATATTCCCCTGCATAGACCGTTTCCACTTCTGCAGGCATATCTTCGGAAACACTGTCCCGATCATCGATCAAAGGCAGTGCCCCGGTTTCATCCAGATTGATGATATTGAAATCCTTCTTCATAGATTCCCTCCCGGAAACCGCAAATCTGTTTCCGATAATCCTTGCTTTATGTAAACATAGATAGCGTATTATACCACAATATCCGCTTTTCTTGCAAGTCCTATCCATTTGAGATTGCCGGGATATTGTTACTATTCACAGCCCTTCGTGCTGTGATAGTAACGGGTTTTGCCAATGAAAATCGCCTGTGGCGATGGGCAAAACCCATCTCGCTCGGAATATTTGGGTCGTAATCGCGCATACAAGTTCCTGCTTAGAGAGCGTAGCGAACTTAGCAGGACTGCATACGTTAGTAGCAAGTGCGCGATTCGACTGTGAATAGTAACGGGATATTGCCTGTCAGCGCAGCAATCCTGTTTTTCGGACTATCCGCTATCTCCAGGAGGCCTCGGCCCGGTTATAATAATCCATCAGTACCGGTCTGGTCAGCCGGTTGACCTCCACATCTTCTGCGATCTCGTCCTTGCCAAAGCAAAAAAGCGCCGCCACATTGTCCTCACTTAAGTATCTTGTTTCCACATCAAAAGAGATATGCTCGGATAATTCCCGCCGGCTGGCCATATTAAAGCCCCAGTCCCCAAAGGCCGGCACTTCCAGATGGTACGCTTTTACAAAAAAACCCTCGCTGGCGATAGTTCTGTTGATGCACCAGAATGCCTCCGCGGCGTAATAAGGACTGGTGGACTGTACGACCAGCACCCCGTCATCGGATAAGACCGCGCCGCACATACGGTAGAAGATATTGGAATATAACTTGTTCAGGACCTCGGAATTGGGATCCGGAAGATCCACGATGATCAGGTCATATCTGTCCGTGCATCCTTCCAGATATTCATAGGCATCCATGGTATGAACAGTGAGTTTTTCTGACAACAGGCTGTTCTGGTTGATCCTCGTGATGTTCTCATTGGTACTGCAGATCCGTATCATCTCCGCGTCCAGATCCACCAGATCGATATGCTTTACCTCATCATATTTCAGCACTTCGCGTACAGCCATCCCGTCACCGCCGCCAAGGATCAGGATATCCTCCCGCCGGCTAAGTTCTCCCATCGGCACATGCACCAGCGCCTCATGGTAACGGTACTCATCCGCCGTGGAAAACTGGGTATTGCCGTCAATGAACAGCCGTACATCGTCCTTGTGCCTGGTCATTACGATCTTCTGGTATTGCGTCTGTTCGATCAGGATCACACGATCCTGGTACAGCCCGCCCTCGATCTCATCGGAAATATTATCCGCAAAGATCATTCCCAGCACCATGGTAAACGCCAGCAGCCCGCCTAACAGACGGTAAATGCCGATATGCGCCACCCGCGCGCCAAACCTCCACATGATCAGCAATGCCGCAACGATATTCAGCAGCCCGCATAAAAACGATGTGGAAAAATAGCCGAGTTTCGGAAGCAGCAGCATCGGAAATGCGATGGCTCCGACCAGGCCGCCGATATAATCAAAACTGAAAATAGAGGAAAGCGTTACCTTCAGGTTGTTTTCATCCTGCTCGATGATCCGTGTCATCACCGGGATCTCCGCTCCCGCAAAGGTTCCGATGACAATGATCACGATATACATCACCACCGAATAATTCATCACGTAAATATTGGCAAGAAAAAGGATCAGCGAACTGACGCCGCCGATCACCCCGATGCCCAGTTCGATCGTCACAAAGACATTAAAAAGATCCCTGTTGAAAAATTTGGAAATATACGCCCCCAGTCCAAGGGACGCCATATACAATCCGATCGTTATGGAGTACTGAAGGGTACTGTTTCCCAAAAGATAAGAGCTGACGGCACTGATGATCAGTTCATAGCACATGGAGCACCCTGAAATGATCAGTGTCGTCAGCATCAAAAGCCTGTATTGCTTACTCATATCAGCCTTATCCCAAACAGCCGCTTACTGGATGACACCGCTTACGATAAAAGCAACACCCATGAAAATGCCAAAGATCATGATGCCGGCCGCTTCATTCTTGCGGCTGATCTCCTGGTTGAAATTGAACTTCCTGTTCACGATATCCACGGCAAAGTAACCGATGATGAATGCCGCAATGCCGATCGCAGCGTAGATCGCCGTACTGAGCACGCCCTGCAGCAGATCCTGTTCTACAGACTGCGTAAATGATACCAGCGCGGAACGGATGATAAAACCGAGTCCCGCATAGATGCCGGCCGATACCCAGCCCACTGCCTTATTCCCCTCCTGGATCTCCTTTGGGAAATCCGCAGGGATCAGCAGGTCTATGATCAGATACCCGATCATCATAACGGCCAATCCGACAATGAGATACACGAGCGTTTCCAATGCTACCATTTTCAAATCCTCCTATTAAATGTTTAGGATCCTCTCATAATTAGGATCTGTTACAACTTGCTTGCCTGCATCCGCCCATGCTTCGTTGTCGTCAGTCGCCGTAGTCCACTGCGACCCCTTCCTCCGCCTTACCTGAACGAATTCATTCTGCGCAGCTTGCAACATTAATTTATGCAAGGCTCCTTATTGCGTATCTGTTCAGAAACGCAGGATGGTCCCAAACAGATATATGCCCTGTAACGATTTCTTTATTTTCCACCGCCGCTCGAAGAACTTCTGCTGTTGATACTGCTCTGTCTTACCGAGCTGGAATAGGAATCAAAATATCCGTTGCCAACATTATGGATGGTGTCCCCTGAGTAAGTCTTATATGCGGAAGGCGAACCGCTGTAACTGGATGCATCCGACGCATAACCGGCCGAGTAGTAATGGCTCCGGTACCAACTGGTATTGGCTGCGGAACTCCTGTAAGGTTCATTGTCCGAAGTGTAATTATACTTTCTTCCGGATACCTGTACATATACCTTGTCTTCCATTCCCTCCGGATGATAGATCAGGCAGTACTCTTTCTTTGTCAGGATCGCGATCGAATCATCCGAAACATCATCTTTCTGCGTGATGGATTCCGTATCCCCCTCGATGCCGTTGATGATGTTCATCGCCACATTATCTGTCGTATCCGTTGTGGCATACTCATAAACATCCGCTTTCTGGTTCTGGCTTCCCGTGATCGAAGTGACATAAGCATACGAACTTGACTTTTCGATATATTTTTTTATCGAATGGCTGGATGACAGCGAGCCGAGTATCCCACCCAGAAAGCCCATCAGCCATATAAAAATGAACGCTGCCACCGCAACGGTCCCGATGGTCTTTGTGCCGGCAGCCGCTGTGGCGATCTTGCTGTAACCGGTCACAACGATCTCATTCGGTTCAATGTAATAGCCATAGGAATACTCCGTGCCGTCTTCCCAGATCTCTGTCGACAGGGTCTTTTCTTCCGTGGCATCTTCAAATTCCACAAACCCCGCCGTTTCACCCGGATCCACATCTACATAGCCGCCGTAGGACATGACCTTCTGCCGGCCTTCATCCACCTTGTGCCATTCCGGCCCGATATTTCCGCGGATATCATTGGCCGGGAAAGACATCGAATACTCATGGTAGACATCGTCCACCGACAGCCAGAACTCTCCTTTATTGGTCTGCAGGCGGTATTCCTTCCATCGTTTGTAGCCATCATTCATATTGGCATACTCAATGAAACCGATCACCGTGCATTCCAGATCCCTGATCCTGAGTTTTGTACCTATACTGTAATCCATATCGTCTCCTCTACACTCGCACGGGCAGACAAACAGAATCCCGTGCGTTACACCGCGCGGTACCTTCTGAATAGTTACCCCGCAGATCCTTTATGCGCCGCTATATCACGCTCCACCAACTGCGTCTTTACCTCATCAGCTTTAAACGCCTCCCGCAGTACCTCTGAGATCCCTTCCAGCACCGCGTCTGTGCAGGAAAAGATGTCGACCGCCGCATATCCGTATTCCGGCCAGGTATGGATGGAAAAATGTGATGTCGTGATGACCGCAAAATAGGTCACGCCGATGGGTTCAAATTTATGGATAGCTTCCTCCACGATCTCCGCGCCCACATAGCGTATCGCATTGCGGGCGATTTCCCGGATCCCTTCCGGATCATCGATCACCTCCCCGCAGCCATACAGATCTACCACCAGTTGTTTTGCCATTTTCCACCTCTGTTAAATGCACTTTATAAAATCCGGCCGGATCCAGTTAACGGTATCTGACGCTCCCCCGTCACTTTTTGCGGAACAGTTCCGCAAGCCCCTGTAAAACACCTGTCTTCTCCCTTAAACTATTATGTGAAGTATTATACGCATTTCCGGCCAGTGTCTGCTCATAGGTTGCGCCTGCCGTGGAAGCATGCAGCGTAGCGTAATCGTTTGTCGCCTCTGCACGGTCCGCGCTGCATCCGCGGCATACCGTTTCATCCGCGCGGTTTAAGCAGCCGCAGTAATTGCACAGCCAGTCCGGCGCATCCGTTGTCTCTGCGGCCTCCTCCTCCGTCAGTGTCGCCGTGCGGATATCCGCCGGCAGGTAAAAAACTGTTTCAGCACCTCTGGCACTGCCGCACTCCTGACACCGGTCAAAACGTGCCCTGATCCCTTTTTTCCCGCAATACGAACAATCCCATAGTCCTTCCACTCTGTTGGAATTCATGCGATCTCTCCCTCAAAAGCGATACTATCTTATATGTAACTGCTCCGCATACAGTCTTGCTGATCTCACTTCGTAGTCACTGCATAATGTTCTTCTAACAGACAAGTCTGTATGAAGAACATCTATCGATAAACAGGAACCGGTATCGCAGTACCTTCTGAATATTTATCATTATAATCATAAACAATACTCTCTCAACAGTCAAGAAATATCAAGGTGCTTTTTCGCAACTGACAGTAGCCACCCCTGCTGTCCCGGCACCCGCATCCGTCTAGCCCCAAAATACATAGATACTGTAGATACCACGCTGGGACATCAGTTCAAAACCAAAATCCTGCGGGACATTCAGTTTCCCGTCTTTAGGATTTAGTGTAACTTTTCTGAAAAGTTCACAAATATACACCGAGAACTGTCGCTCCGTCAACTGTTTATTTTTTAAACCTTTCCACGATTTGACAACATCTATACCGTGGTGTAGAATGTCGTTTGTTATATAGTAAGCGCAATAAGTAATTGCGCTTACTATAACGCTCCGCGAGGATGCGCACGGATTTTGTAAGGAAATATGCCGCTTTCAGCGGCCAAAATCC
>JAFUUX010000025.1 GCA_017471325.1 Lachnospiraceae bacterium
CCTGATGTTTTCAAGACTTTCCTCACACCGCTGTCCCAACGGGCATTATGTGGAACCGGGATTTCAGGTCGCAGGCATGCAGGAGATCGTCTGTCCGGAGTGCGGTGAACATTTTTACGGCCCCGGAGCGGAGGAACTGGCTTTTAATTCACAGGGAGCCTGCAAATGCTGTGGCGGAACAGGCACGGTCAGAACAGTTGACAGAAGCACCCTTATCCCGGATGAAAATCTCACCATTGACGATGGAGCGGTCGCACCATGGAATTCCCTGATGTGGTCGCTCATGACAGATGTGTGCCGTGCCATGGGTGTCAGAACCGATGTGCCTTTTAAGGATCTGAGTGAAAAGGAAAAGGAGATCGTCTATGACGGACCGATGGAAAAGAAGCACATTTTTTACCGGCCGAAAAAGGCGGATACCGCTACCGCGGGGGAAATGGATTTTACCTATTACAGCGCAACCGCTACCGTACGGAATGCCTTGAACAAGGTAAAAGACGAGAAGGGGATGAAGCGGGTTGAAAAATTCCTTAAGGAAGAAACCTGTCCCGAATGCATGGGCACCAGACTGTCGGAAGCGGCAAGAGCACCGAGGCTTATGGGCATCTCCCTTGCAGATGCCTGTAAAATGACGCTGAAGGAATCCGTGGAATGGGTGAAAAAAGTACCGGCGTCGCTGCCGGAACAGATGCGTCCCATGGCACAGAACATCTGCGAATCCTATCTTGAAGTGGCAGCCAGACTCATGGAACTGGGGCTTTCCTATCTTACCCTGGACAGGGCATCCTCTACGCTGTCCACCGGGGAGCGGCAGAGAATGCAGCTGGCCCGCGCGGTAAGGAACCGGACGACGGGAGTGCTGTACGTGCTGGATGAACCTTCCATCGGGCTGCATCCCGCAAATATCGTCGGACTTAACGGTGTGATGCACGATCTGGTAAAGGACGGGAATTCCGTGCTTCTTGTGGATCATGATACTCAGATACTGAAGGAAGCGGACTGGCTGATCGAGATGGGACCGGAAGCCGGGGCAAAAGGCGGAAAGGTGATCGCTGAGGGAAGCATAGCGGACATAGAGAAGAACAGCGCATCCGTGATCGGAAGGTATCTGTCGGATCACGGTGCGGAAGAAAAGGAAAAGGCGGGGAGTGAGGCATTTTCGGATGGCTGTATTTTTATGGAGACGGACCGTATCCATACGGTAAAGCCGCTGTCGGTAAAGATCCCAAGAAAAAGGCTCAATGTCATCACGGGTGTTTCCGGCTCGGGAAAGACCACGCTGGTACTGGAAAGTCTCATACCGGCACTCGACGCGGTATGCAATGATAAAAAATTCCCGGAACATGTAAAAAAGATTGAAGCGGAAGGGATAAAGCATATAAAGTTGATCGACGCCACACCGATCGGGATCAACGTCCGTTCAACGGTGGCAACCTATGCGGGCGTGCATGATGAACTCAGGAAGATCTTTGCAAGGACAAAGGATTCCAAAGAGCGCGGATACAAGGCCGGGGATTTTTCCTATAATACGGGAGCGCTCCGGTGTCCGGTCTGTGACGGAACGGGAGAGATATCCCTGGATGTGCAGTTCCTTCCCGATGTTGACGTGCCCTGTCCCGACTGCAGAGGCTCCAGATATTCCAAAGATGCAAAGAAGATACGGTATAGGAACAAAGCCGGTGTGGAAAAGACGCTTCCGGAGATTATGGCAATGGATATCAATACGGCTCTGGAATTCTGCAAGGATATGAAGTCTGTCGTGCCGAAACTGGAAACCCTGCGCGACCTCGGACTGGGGTATCTTACCCTTGGGGAGGAAACGCCGGGACTTTCCGGTGGAGAAGCGCAGCGGCTTAAACTGGCATCTGAAATGGGAAGGGCGCAGGATGATTCGGTATTTGTTTTTGATGAACCTACGATAGGGCTTCATCCGAAGGATATAGAGACCCTGCTGCGTGTATTCCGCACACTGATCGGGCATGGCGCCACGGTCCTTGTCATAGAGCATGACCTTGATGTGATCCGGAATGCTGACTACATCATTGATATGGGCCCCGGTGGAGGAGAGGACGGCGGGAGGATCATAGCCTGCGGTTCACCGGAGGAAGTAAAGAAATGCGGGGACAGTATCACGGCGAGATTTTTATAGTTCCGGTAGGATGATCGTAACTGTCAGAACCCGGGGGGTTCTGAACAGTTACGCGCACGGATTTTATAAGGAAATTGCCGATCTCTGCGGCAAAGATCCGGCGCATAGACCGAACAGGAACTGAAGGAGCCGCTGAAGAAGAATAAAGGGGCAGCCGCAGGGATAATAAGATCACTTTTATAAAAGGAAAGAGGACAGTTCAATGCTTGAAAAAAAAGTTGTAGTGCTGCAGGTCATCGGAGAGATGGTGATGGGTGGAGCGGAAAGCCGCATCATGGATCTGCTGCGGACGTTAGATCCTGAGAAGGTACATTATGATTTTTTGGTGTTTAATCCCAAAGAGCAGCATTACGATCAGGAGATCGAGGCGCGGGGCAGCCATGTGTACCGGCTGCAGCCGCGCTTTAAAATGTATAATTATTTTGCGTTCTGCAAAGCGTTGAAGGCATTTTTCATGGCACATCCGGAGATCGATATCGTGCAGGGGCATATGACCAGCACGGCGGCGATCTACCTGCCCATTGCAAAGCAGTGTGGCGTGAAATGCACGATCGCGCATGCCCGCAGCGCAGGTGTGGATCCGGGGTTCAAAGGGCTGCTGACCAAATGGCTGCGGCGGGATCTGTACCGCAGGGCAGATGTTTTATTTGCCTGCTCATCCGAGGCGGCAAAGGCAGTTTACGGTGAGGAGCGGTATAAAGCCGGAAAAGTACGCATCCTGCCCAATGCGATCGATCTGTCGCAATTTGCTCCGGATGAGGAAAACCGCAGTGCAGGCCGGAAGGTACGGGAAAAATACGGCCTGGGAGAGCGCTTTGTGGTAGGGCATGTCGGGCGCTTTCATTACGCAAAGAACCATCTGTTTCTGCTGGAGATCTTTCGGGAATTGTTAAAAAGCAGGAAGGATGCAGTACTTCTGCTGGTCGGGGACGGGGATACCTATGCCGAGGTGCGGGAACGAGCAGCGCATCTGGGGATCGGAGACCGGGTGGTCTTTGCCGGCATGCAGAAGGATACGGCAGGCTATTACCATGCCATGGATCTGCTGATCTTTCCATCACGTTATGAAGGCCTGCCGGGGACGGTCGTGGAGGCGCAGGCAGCCGGTGTGCCCTGCCTGATGTCTTCGGCGGTCACGAAGGAGGTGGCAGTCACTTCCCTGGTAGAAACACTTTCGTTAGAGGAAGGGGCATCTGTCTGGGCAGAGGAGGCGTTGGCGCATTATCGGCGATCCGGAGAATGTAAGAAGAAAGAAGGCTTTTGGCAGGAGTGCTATGAACATTTATGCGAGAAGGGTTTTGATGTCACGGCGCAGGCGCGTATGCTGGAGCGTATCTATCGAAAAATGGCGGTAACTGTTCATACCTGCATCTAAAAATAACCGCTCCATATCGGAGCGGTTATCTTATTGCCTGAAAACAGGATTTCTTTTATACCCTGAAATAACTGATGGTATCGGTCAACTCGGAAGCGAGTACCTGCAGCTTGGAAGCGGACTCGCTGATGATCGTGAAGGTTGCGTTCAGTTCTTCCATGGAAGCATTGGTCTCTTCGGTGGAAGCGGCATTCTCTTCGCTGATAGCGGAAAGGTCGCTGATGATCTCGGTCAGGCCGTTCTTTGCATCGTTCAGAGCGGATACCTGCTGGCTGATGCTGGAAGAAGTATCCTTTACGCTGCTTACACTTGCGTTCATCACTTCCATGTTGGACTTGGTAGCATCCAACTGTGTTGCCTGCATATCAAAGTTTTCATTCAGTTTCTCAAGTACGGATACGCTGGATGCGGAATCGGTCAGGAGTTTTTCAACGATGCCCTTGATCTTGTCGGCACTCTCGCTGGACTGGTCTGCAAGCTGGCGGATCTCGTCTGCCACGACTGCGAAACCGCGGCCTGCGTCACCGGCACGTGCAGCTTCGATGGAAGCATTTAAGGACAGCAGGTTGGTCTGGGTGGCGATATCCGTGATCGCCTGTGTGAATTCGCTGATGGTGCGTGCGGATTCGTTGGTGGAATTGATGGTATCGCCGATCTCCTTTACGGAAGCGGTTACTTCGCGGCTCTGTCTGATCAGGTTCTGCAGTGCGTCCATAGCATTGTCGCATGCGTCCTTCATCTCGGTGGCCACGTGATCCATATCGTTGGCATTGCCCGCAATGTGCTCGATGTTGTTTCCGATATCATCGGTATTGCCGGCAGCAGTCTCTACGCTTTCCGCCTGTGCCACGGCACCCTTGCTGATCTCGGTCACCGCATCGGTCACCTGGTCAGAAGCCTGGGAAGCCTGGGAAGCGGAATCCGCCAAGTCGGTGCCGGCGTTGGTCAGCTCTCTGGCCATGTTGTTGCTCTTGGTCATGATCTCGCTCAGTTTATCACTCAGCAGTTTGGCGCTGCGGGTGATGCTGCCCACATCGTCTTTGCCGATCTCGCTGTCAGCCGGGAATTTTACATTCAGGTCGCCGCCTGCCAGTTGTTCCAGATTGTCGGTCACACGCTTTAAGCCGATGCGGATGCCGCGGATAACTGCGACCACGATGACTGCCAGGATCGCTACCAGCAGGCCAAAGATCACGGAGATGATGATGATCTTATTGCGGATCGTTGCCTGCACTGCAGTACGCTCTTCTGCAGCCCACTCCTCGGTAATCTCCTGCAGGGTATTGATATCGCCGCGGGTTTCGTCAAACTCTTCGTTGAATCGAGTCCATTCTTCCAGGTTGGAATCAAATTTATAGATGGAACGCCATTCCACAAAGTCTTTCTCAAACTCTTCATCGACAGCGGCAAAGGTCAGCCCGTCGCTGCTTTTTACATTATGAAAGAGGCCTTCGTTTTTCTTTGCTGCCTCCAGCGCGGTATGCATGTTGTCCAGAACCTGCTGCGCATTTGATTCGTAATCTTCCTTGTAGCCGGCCATGGTAGCTTCATCCGCACCGCCGGTCATAAGGGCTGCATAATAATTGTGTGCAGCCAGAAGGGACTGATAAAAGTCGCGGTCTGCATTGATCAGGGAACTGTTTGCGCTATACAGGATGTCGTAGTAGATAGTTGATACTTCGTCTTCGGTGCTGTTGATCTCGATAGCCATAAAAACGATCGAAACGATCAGCGCAATGGCCAGCGGAATCGTGATGAGCATGAGTTTTACCCTCACGCTGATGTCATTTAAAAATTTCATGCATTCTTCCTCCTGGTATATGGTTTGGATGGTTATAATACCCATAAATAACATATCATATTTTTGGTTGGGACGCAAGCATGGATAGGGACGAACAGATGCGTGAACGTAAGGATTCGTTATGATTCAGACGCAATAGGGTTTCAGATCATACAGTTTCAGGGAATCCACAAACAGACGGTAATACATATAGTGCTGCTCGTTCCATACCTGGTTGTAATGCAGTGAAATAAAGATCAGCGCAGCCTTCCGGCTCTTTGTATCGGTAAAAGGACATACGACAAAAGAGTGGATGTCTGCTTTTTCCAGACGTTCACTCACGAGAGGGCGCAGTTCTGCTGGCAGATGGATGATATTGTTGCAGATGACCATTTCCTGTTTGAACAGATGGGAGGAGCGGAAAGCCGGATGCAGCAGCAGATCCAGTTCGCGCAGCAGCGGAGCGGACTCACCTTCCTGTTTGCCGGTGATGATCAGCGGCATCTGCGGATCTTCCAGAGCCAGCATCACCAGCGGGATATTGAAGCGGTCGGAAAATTCCGACAGCAGGGATGTGAGCGCAGGCTGCTTGCCGTAGCGGATCATGAACTGCATCTGTACCAGCACATCACCCAGCGGCAGGTCATCCCGGCCGTTCACCAGATTGTCGCCCTCTGTCTTGCGGTTGCGGATCTGTTCTAGTGAGGGATGCCGATCACGCGTATACATGATGTACCGGTTGCGGCCTTTCTCTTTTGCCAGATACAGGCAGTAATCGGCCACCATGAACAGGTCATTATAATTGGTCGCGTCGGAAGGATAGGTAGCGGAGCCGATGGAAAGTGTGATGGGCTTTTCCCCCTGCGGCCCTTTATCCGGGAACGTGGCTTTTACCAGGCTCTTGATATTGCACAGATGTGCGCGCCTGCCTTCATCAGTGACGCTGCTGTTAAAGATCACAAAGAACTCATCACCGCCGATACGTCCGCAGAGGCCGTGTTCGCCGATCTCATTTTTCATGATGGCGGCCACCTGTCTGAGAACCAGATCGCCAAACTGATGCCCGTGGCTGTCATTGACATGCTTGAAATAGTCGATGTCCACGATGGCGATGGAGGTATTGGCGATGCAGCGGTTGTTGATGCGGTCAATGGAGATCTGTGTGATATCCGCCTTGTTTATCAGGCCTGTGAGGGCGTCATAGGTGATCTTGCCCTCACCGCCGGAGCCGCGCTGCCTGAGCGGATGGATGAGGCCGATCACGCTCTCGCCAAAGCCTTCGTGGTGCGCGACTGCGCCGCGGAACATGGTATCGGTGATGGCCGGATCTTCATTAAAGATATTTTGCGATAAAGTGATCGCAAAAGAAGCGGTTTTTTCTTTGATATGGCGGATCAGCATCTCCAGCGGCAGTACATTCTCTTTGGTCACGATGCCCTGCAGGCCGCCCACAAATTCGGTAAAGGAATGCTCGCCGGGATCAAAATGGCTGTGATCCGTATTATAAAAGATGATCGTATCCGTTTCGGAGCGGTATTCAAAAAACAGGTCTTCAAACAGGCCCAGCATGGCACGCTGGGAACTCATCGTAAAGACCATATCCTGATAACTGTCGATGACTTTGTCCACGGGAGAGAGGATCAGATGGATGTTTTCATCCGCATGCAGCCGTGGAAGAAAACGCAGAAAATAATGCCGCTTAGGCTCGATGATGAATGAGCCGGTGAACCAGTCCGTATTTCCTTCTTCCAGATGCTGCAGAAAGACCGCGCGGTCGGGAACGGTCAGGTATTCCTCGAAAGCTGCGAGCGTATCCTTATAAGCAAGGGCATACACGTCTGCGTCTGCAGACAACAGATGATGGTCATTTTTTGCTATGAGAATCTCATGAACCTGTGAAACCGCCATTTTAACTGCATCGCCCCCCGTACAAAAAAATTCAAAAAATCTCTCTGTATCATATCATAGAAAGTGCTGTTTGTGCAAACTATTTATAGTAAGCGCAATAAGTAATTGCGCTTACTATAACGCTCCGCGAGGATGCGCACGGATTTTGTAAGGAAATATGCCGCTTTCAGCGGCCAAAATCCGGCGCAGTAAA
>JAFUUX010000073.1 GCA_017471325.1 Lachnospiraceae bacterium
CGAAGGTTCCTGGTCTCTTCTCTGAGTCCGCAGATCGCATTTCTTACGGCCGCATCGGAAAGGTTTCCTTCAAAGTCCAGGAAAAAGCGGTATTCCCAGGTGCGGTCCTCGATCGGGCGGCTCTCGATCTTTGTCATATTCAGATCATTATAGATGAAATGCGAAAGGATACGGTACAGTGAACCGCTCTCATGCGGCACTTCAAAGCATAAACTGATCTTATGCGCCGTCTTTAAAAAGATCTTTTGGTTGCTGACCACGATAAACCTTGTGGTATTGTTGCTCGCCTGGTTGATGCCCCGCTCCAGGATCTTCAGCCCGTAAGCCTCTGCCGCATGCGCGCCTGCGATCGCCGCCTGGGCAGGATTTTTCTCTTCCGCCACTTTCCGGGCGGCAAAGGCATTGTTTTTCATGGATACCTGCTCCCAGGCCGGATGCTGCCGCAGGAAATGCTCACACTGCATCAGGGACTGCGGATGGGAATAGACCGTGCGGATGGTTTCCGGCGTGGTTCCCTCCGCTCCCAGCAGGCAGTGCTCTATGCGCACCATCTGCTCACCTACGATAAAATGCTCAAACTCTGCCAGCAGGTCGTAGATCTCGCTGACGATGCCCGCCGTGGAATTTTCGATCGGCAGCACAGCAAATGCCGCACTCCCCTCCTCCAGCACCAGCATGGCGTCCCGGAAAGTCTCCACGTTTCCCACATGGGCTTTTTTTCCAAAAAAGGCCTCTGTCGCCGCCTGGGAATAGGAACCCTCTGCCCCCTGAAATACCACATGCGCATCCATATCCAGCGCATCCACGGGAATAAACGGCAGCTTTCTCTCCCGGCTTTCCGCCAGTTTTTTATACTGCAGTTTGCGGCTCATGCTCATCATCTGCATGAACAACTCTTCCACGCATTTTTTATCAAAGTCATTCTCTGCCAGTGCCTGCACCGTTTTCAGTTTTTCCCGCTCCCTGGCCTGGTCATAGACTTTTTTGCCGGTCTCTTTTTTGATCTCCGCCACAACGCCGCAGAGCCGCATGCGCTCCTCAAACAGACGCACCAGTTGTGCGTCCACTTCATCCAGTTTTCCCCTGATCTCTGTCAGATCCATTTGCATTCTCCTCTCCGGATTTCTCCTCTGTAATATAGTAAACGACAAAACTATTTTCGTTTTGTCGTTTACTGCGCCGGATTTTGGCCGCTGAAAGCGGCATATTTCCTTACAAAATCCGTGCGCATCCTCGCGGAGCATTATAGTAAGCGCAATTACTTATTGCGCTTACTATAGTTTACTCTAAATGCCCCGACTTTTCAATTGAAAGTCCAAGGTTTTTGTGATATACTACGAAAAGTAAGATTTCAAAATGATTATCTGAAGGAGGTTTTTCGCATGACAGTAAAAGAATGTATCTTAGGCAGACGCAGTATCCGCCGGTATTCTGATCAGGCCGTGGATGAAGCAGTGCTCCGTGAGATCGTCGAAGAGGCTTCCTATGCCCCCAGTTGGAAACATACTCAGATCACCCGTTATATCGCAGTCACGGATCCCGAAGTAAAATCCCGGATCGCCGCAGAGGCGACCACGATCTGGCCGGGCAATGGCAGGATCATCGAACAGGCTCCGGTACTGGTAGCCGTCACCGTGATCAAGGGTCGTTCCGGTTATGAGCGCGATGGTTCTTTCTCTACCGTGCGTGAGGACCGCTGGCAGTTTTTCGATGCCGGTATCGCCTCCCAGACTTTCTGTCTGGCAGCACATGAACATGGACTGGGCACCGTCATTCTCGGACTGTTTGACATCGATACGCTCTCTTCCATCCTGAACATCCCGGAAGACCGCGAACTGGTAGCACTGATCCCGCTCGGCTATCCTGCGGAAGAACCTGCAGCGCCTAAGAGAAAGAGTGTTGATGATCTGTTAACCCTTGTATAATCGTTATCCGTTACATGGAAAGGAGGAAAACATTTCCTCCTTTCTTTTTGAGAGAAGGAGAATTCTATGAGACATTTAATGAACCCGATGGACTTTAGCGTGGAAGAACTGGACCGCCTGTTTGACCTGGCCCGTGATATCGAGCAGCATCCGGAAGCCTACGCCCACAAATGTGACGGCAAAAAACTGGCGACCTGCTTTTACGAGCCCAGCACCCGCACACGCTTAAGTTTTGAGACCGCGATGTTAAACCTTGGCGGCAGCGTGATCGGCTTTTCCGATGCTGCCTCCTCTTCCGCCAGCAAAGGGGAAAGCGTATCCGATACGATCCGCGTCATCTCCTGCTTTGCGGATATCTGCGCGATGCGCCATCCCAAAGAGGGTGCTCCCATGGTAGCCGCGTCCCGTTCCAGGATCCCCGTGATCAATGCCGGTGACGGCGGGCATCAGCATCCTACGCAGACACTCACCGACCTGCTGACCATCCGCGCGCTGAAAGGCCGGCTTGACCACTTTACGATCGGCTTATGCGGCGACCTGAAATTCGGTCGCACCGTACACTCTCTGGTAAATGCCCTGGCACGCTATGATGATGTACACTTCATCTTTATCTCGCCGGAAGAACTGTGCATTCCCAGTTACCTGCGGGATAGATTAAAAGAGAACCATTTATCTTTTGAAGAGGTGATCCGCCTGGAGGATGTGATATCCCGCCTGGATCTGCTCTACATGACCAGGGTACAGCGGGAACGCTTCTTTAACGAGGAGGACTATGTCCGCTTAAAGGATTTTTACATCCTGAACAAAGAAAAAATGAACCTGGCAAAAGAGGATATGCTGGTGCTGCATCCCCTGCCCCGTGTCAACGAGATCTCTGTAGAAGTAGATGATGATCCGCGTGCTGTTTATTTCCGGCAGGTACAGTACGGCGTATATGTCAGGATGGCTTTGATCCTTACGCTGCTTGAACTTGTATAATGGGTTTTGAATAACTGAAAGGAGTATTGTGATGTTAAATGTAGGACAGATTGAAGAAGGTTTTGTTTTGGACCACATTCCCGCCGGAAAAAGCATGTCCATCTACTACCATCTGGGACTGGATAAACTGGACTGCTGCGTGGCGATCATCAAGAATGCCCGTTCCGAGATCATGGGAAAGAAGGATATCATCAAAGTGGAATGTGATATCAATACCCTGGATCTGGACGTGCTGGCCGTGATCGACCACACCATCACGATCAACGTGATCAAAGACGCTACGATCGTGGAAAAGCGGAAACTGGAACTCCCTGCGGAACTGAAAGGCGTAATGAAATGCAAGAACCCCCGCTGCATCACTTCGATCGAGCAGGAACTGCCGCACATCTTTTATCTTGCGGATCCCGTCAAGGAAGTGTACCGCTGTAGATACTGTGACGAAAAAAATGCGGACCGGTTTTAAACCGGCCCGCTTTTAGTTAAAGCCGATCACTTCCTGTTTCGGCTTCTGTGCTGCTTCTATTTTCGAGGCATACAATACCGGGCCTTCGCCCTTATAGTCTTTCCAGTACTCTTTTTTTACCGTCACTTCCACTTTTACCCAGCTGCGGTCTGCGATCTCATCTGCTTTATCATACTTGCATACATACCCCAAAAAGGTCATATCCTCAGCGCAACAGGTCATCGCCATGCGTCCCGGCACAAAGCAGCCTTTGGGAAATTTAGGCGGTTTCATGACCATCCCGATAAATTCGATCGTTTTATCCGCATACCGTTCTGCATGATCCATCATATCCAGATACCAGATGCCGTAGGAATTATCATCCAGTACGATCTTATCCTGCTTCAGGTCATAAGGCAGATCCTCTTCAAAGATCTCATTGATCTCGCCCTCCGCATTTTCAAAGACCACGTCCGCATTGGCATTGACCGCCTTGATGTTGCGGCGGTAGGACGCCAGGTTGTCCATGACGGTATCGCAGCGGTTAAAGATGATCAGTTCCGATTTACGGATCATCTCTGCCACCATGGACTTCATATTGTTATAATATGTCGGGAACGTGGAAGCATCGATACAGGTGATCTGCTGCTCTAAATTCCAATGAAACGGAAGCGCCATATCCTTCATGTTCCACATGCCGTTATACTCGATGATGATGCGCTCCGGCTGGTATTCCTTCTCCAGTTTCACCAGATTTGCTGCCGTAAATTCCTCTTCGTCCTCCAGCACCCTGACTACCGTTTTTGACGCATGCAGCACCTTTTCGTCATACTCCACCTCGCCCTCTTCGCAGAGCAGCAGGAGTGTCGTTCCCCTGATCTGGAAATACGGCTGCTGTATCGTGAAACGGATAAAACTGGTCTTGCCGCTTTCCAAAAACCCATTGATCAGATATACCGGTTTCATTTCTTAAACAGTTCCTCCAATTCTTCTTCATTCAGTTTGGAACCGATCACGCAGAATTTACCGGTCGGCTGCGGTGCGCCATCGCGCACATTGCTCTCCCCGGGCACATAATCAAAATAGATCCAGCCACCGTCTTCTGCCGGCACCATACCCTTTGCACGCAGTACCATGCCATAAGTCAGGGCATCCGTCAACCTGCCGAGGAAGCCTTCGATCTCTGCCCTGGTATATTTCGCAGGTGTCTCAAAGCCCCAGCTGGTAAACACTTCATCCGCATGATGATGATGGTGATGGTGCTCATGATGATGGTGTTCATGACCGTCCCCGTCATGGTCATGGTGGTGGTCATGTTCATGCCCGTCATGCTCATGGTCATGGTGGTGATGCTCATGTTCCTCCTCGTCATGGTCATGATGGTGGTGATGCTCATGCCCGTCCTCGTCATGATCATGGTGGTGGTGATGATGGCATTCGCAGTCCGGATCGTCACACTCCTCCTCATCATGATGATGCTCCATCACTTCCTTCCAGAGCGCATCCAGCAGATCGACTCCCTCCATGGTCTCCTTGATGGACTGTCCGGTGATCTGCTCCCAGGGCGTGGTAATGATCGTTGCTTCTTTATTGTGCTCACGCAGAAGGTCCACGGCAGTCTTCAGTTTCTCATCCGTGATATTACCGGTACGGCTTAAAATGATGGTGCCTGCATGCTCTACCTGATTGATAAAGAACTCGCCGAAGTTTTTGATGTACAGCTTGCATTTTGTAGCATCCACAACCACGATCGCGCTGTTTAACACTACCTCATCCCCAAGCTCCGCCGTCTGGATCGCACGCACCACGTCCGAAAGTTTTCCTACACCGGAGGGCTCGATCACGATGCGGTCCGGTGTGAACTTTGCCAGCACATCCTTTAACGCCGTGCCAAAATCACCTACAAAGGAACAGCAGATACAGCCGGAATTCATCTCGGTGATCTCTATGCCTGCTTCCTTCAAAAAACCGCCATCGATACCGATCTCACCAAATTCATTCTCGATCAGCACGACCTGCTCTCCCTGCCATGCCTCCTTTAACAGTTTCTGGATCAGCGTGGTCTTGCCTGCTCCAAGAAAACCTGAGATCACATCAATCTTTGTCATTGTTTTTTGCCTCCTTCTATTACTATCCTTTTACTATCCTTTTACTACCCTGTTGCTGTTCTTTTATCAAAACGAGAACGCTACGTGCCTGTTTCAAGCGCCGCAGCGTTTCCCTATCATTGATATACCACTTTATTATACTGCCTTGCCGCAGCACTTCTTGTACTTCTTGCCGCTCCCGCAGGGGCAGGGATCGTTCGGGTAGATCTTCGGCTGCTCATGGCGCACCGTCCCTGCTGCACGTGCTTCTTTATAGAGTTCCTCCAGTTTCTCCTGGTCAAAGATCTGCTCCCACTCCGGCAGTTTGTAGAGCCAGTCAGCGCGGGCATCCACCATGTTTTTATAAAGCAGTTCCTTATCAAAGCCCAGATTGACCTCGGTATCCTCCTCCATCTCTTCGATGGGGTTCTGTTCCTTTAAACTCTCGTTGATGCCATCCAGAAAAGCCGTCATGTACATCACGGAAATGCCGTATTTTTCAGCCAGTTCCTTTACCGTGCCTTTAACGACCGTATCCGGATCTGCCAGCAGTTCCTTGTAGATGCGCTTCTCCTCCCCGAAATAATCATTCCACATCTGCTGCATCTTCATCCGGTCGTTGTTCTTTGTGTCATAGGCCATCTTGCGCCATGTGTCTAACAGTGCCATTTTCTTTCTCCTTTTTGTAAAAAACTTTTGATTTATTTTTTGATCAATGCTATCGCATCCCGCACGGATTCCACCGCTATGATGCGAAGCCCTTTCACTTTACCGATGCGCTCTGCATTTACCTTTGGCAGGACGCAGATCCCGTACCCCAGCTTGGCTGCCTCATTCACCCGCTGCTCTACCATATTAACACCGCGGACCTCTCCCGACAAGCCCACTTCTCCAAATGCCAGCAATTTATCATTTACCGGCACATTCAGGAAACTGGACACCACCGCCATCGCAATGGCCAGATCCACTGCCGGCTCCACGATACGCATGCCGCCCGCAATGTTCACATAGGCATCGCAGCTGCCCAGGTGCAGCCCAAGCCGTTTTTCCAGCACTGCCATCAGCAGATTGATGCGGTTTAGATCCGCGCCGGAAGACTGTCTTCTGGGTAAGCCGAAACTGGTCTGGCATACCAGCGCCTGTACCTCCAAAAGCAGCGGCCTGGTGCCTTCCATCGTACATGCCGTGACCGTGCCGCTGGCATTTTCCGGCCGGCCGTTCAATAAATATTCCGAAGGGTTGCGTACCTCCTGCAGCCCCTCGCCGCGCATCTCAAAAACGCCGATCTCATTAGTAGAGCCAAAACGATTCTTCACGCCCCGCAGGATACGATAGGACGCGTGCCGGTCCCCTTCAAAATACAGCACGGTATCTACCATGTGCTCCAGGATCCTGGGACCCGCTACCGTTCCCTCCTTGGTCACATGCCCTACGATAAAGACAGAGATCCCCAGCGT
Organism: Lachnospiraceae bacterium; assembly: GCA_017471325.1. Lineage (GTDB taxonomy): Bacteria > Bacillota > Clostridia > Lachnospirales > Lachnospiraceae > NK4A136. Next base: position 6,890 of record JAFUUX010000073.1, read on the forward strand.
TTTGGAAAGCTGCAGCAGCACTGCCGTGGATTCCCGTACCTGGGAAACACTCCCGGGCGTGCCCGTCACATCCTCGTTATACATCGTCTGGATCGAGTCGATCACGACGATATCCGGTTTTTCTTTTTTTAAGATAGCGCCAATGGCTGTCAGATCCGTTTCGCAGAGCAGCCGTATCCCGTCTCCAAAGGTTCCCAGCCGTTCCGCACGCATACGGATCTGCTTTAAGGATTCCTCCCCGGAAATATATAATACTGCCTGCCCCCGTTCCGAAAGTGCCTTGCACGCCTGTAACAAAAGTGTCGATTTGCCGATGCCCGGATCACCGCCCACCAGGATCATGGAACCCGGCACCACGCCGCCGCCCAATACCCGGTCCAGTTCCCCGATGCCCGTGCATACCCGGTCCTCCTCCGTAAGACTGATCTCGGAAAGCGCTACCGGCACCGCTGCTTCATATCCGATGCCCCGCGCGGATGCCTTTTTGGGCGCAGACGCAGAAACCTCCTGCTCCACCATGGTATTCCAGCTATGGCAGGCCGGGCACTGCCCCATCCATTTTGCTGATTCATTTCCGCATTCTTTGCAGAAAAAAACCGTCTTTGTTTTTGCTTTTGCCGCCATCTTACGCTTTCTTGATCTCGACCTTTACTTCCCCGGCGCCGGCCAGTTCCACACTAAAGGACAGTTTGCCGCCCAGATTGGTCTTCATATGTCCGGCATCCTGGCCGCCCACATACACCTCATATTCCGTATCTTCCGCAAGCCCTAATGTGATCTGTGCATCTTCCGGTCCTTCCACCGTAAACGTGATGCCGTCAGCAGTCTCCGAAAAATCCGTTACCGAGGTGCCCGGCACGGATTCATACAATACCATCCCGTTTTTCTCCAGGCGGGTGATCTCATGGAAAGTTTTCACCTTCAGCAGATCGCCTGCATGCTGAAAATCCTCCAGTTTGGATTTTGCAGCCAGTGTATAATCACCAAAACTTACTGTTCCGTCTGCCTCTGCGCGTAATAATTCCTTTACAACTGCCATACCTTTTTCCTCCGAATTTTAATAGTTTTAGTAGTTTTTCGCTTTCGTTTTGATGCTGTTCCTGCTTTTTTATTTTTATTATTATTTATTATTTATTTTTGTTTCTATTGCTCCTGCGCTTCTTTTTTGCCGCCCGGACCGTTCTTTGTTCTGTTCTTCTTCATGTCTTTGCCTTTTTTGACAAAAACGATCTTTCCCTCTTTGACGGAAGCGGATACGCTGTCTCCCGGCACGATCCGCCCTGCCAGCAGTTCCTCCGCCAGCGGATCCTCCAGCTGTGTCTGTATCGCGCGTTTTAACGGTCTCGCCCCCATCTTCAGATCCGCGTGGTTTTCGATCAGATACTCCTTTGCTGCGGGCGTGATCGTCAGCGTAAGCCCCATCTGCTCACTGCAGCGGGCGGTGAGATCCCTCGAAAGCAGGGTAACGATCTTTTTCAGATCCGCTTTCTTTAACGGATGGAACACCAGTATCTCATCGATCCGGTTGATAAACTCCGGTTTAAACAGACGCCGCACTTCCTCCATGACACCCGAGCGCATCCTCTCATAATCCAGTTTTTCATCCGCTTTGGCCGTAAAGCCAAGCTGTTTGGGCGCGATGATCCTCTGCGCTCCTGCGTTGCTCGTCATGATCAGGATCGTATTTTTGAAAGAAACCTTCCGCCCCTGCGCATCCGTGATATGCCCGTCATCCAGCACCTGCAGCAGTACGTTAAATACATCCGGGTGCGCTTTCTCCACCTCATCAAAAAGGACCACGGAATAGGGATTCTGCCGTACTTTTTCGGAGAGCTGTCCGCCCTCCTCAAAGCCCACATAGCCCGGCGGTGAGCCGATCAGTTTGGATACCGAATGCTGCTCCATATATTCCGACATATCTACCCTGATCAGGGAATTTTCCGAGCCAAAAACCAGTTCTGCCAGTGCTTTGGAAAGTTCTGTCTTTCCCACGCCTGTCGGTCCCAGGAACAAAAACGATCCGATGGGGCGCTTCGGATCCGAAAGCCCCACACGGCCACGCCTGATGGCACGTGCCACCGCACCGACGGCTTCCTCCTGCCCGATGACACGCTTGTGCAGCGTTTCTTCGAGTTTCAGCAATCGTTCGCTTTCTTTCTCCGCCAGTTTCCTGACCGGTATCTTTGTCCAGATGCTCACGACCTCTGCGATCGCATTTTCATCCACCGCAAATTCCCTGCCCTGGTTTTTACGCGCATGTTCTTCCTCCATACGCTTTAATCTGGCTTTCAGTTTTCCCTGCTCGGCGCGCAGCTCCGCTGCCTGCGCATACGCCTCAATACGGATCGAGCGCTCGATCTGGTCATCCTTTTTCGCGATCTCTGCCTGCAGTTCCTTGAGTTTCTCCGGCAGGATCATCCCTTTCAGTTTTCTGGCTGCCGCCGCCTCATCGATCAGGTCTATGGCTTTATCCGGCAGAAAACGGTCATTGATGTAGCGCTCCGAAAGCCGCACTGCCGCTTCGATCGCTTCCGGCAGTATCGTCAGCGCGTGATGCTCTTCATATTTCGGTGCTACGCCCTTTAATATCTCGATCGCTTCTTCTGCGGTAGGCTCTTCCACGGATACCGGCTGGAAACGGCGTTCCAATGCCGCGTCCCTGGAAAAATACTTGCGGTATTCCGTTACCGTAGTCGCGCCGATCAGATGGATCTCACCGCGTGCCAGTGCCGGTTTTAAAATATTGGAGGCATCAATGGAACCCTCCGCGCCGCCTGCGCCGATGATCGTATGGATCTCATCCAGAAACAGGATCACATCCCCGCCTGCGATCACCTCCGACATCAGGCGTTTTAAGCGCTCCTCAAACTCTCCTCTGTAACGGCTTCCGGCCACCATGCCGGACAGATCCATCGTGATGAGCCTCTTGTTTTTGACCGTATCCGGCACATCCCCGGCAGCGATACGGTTTGCGATCCCTTCCACGATCGCTGTTTTGCCCACGCCGGGTTCCCCCACCAGACAGGGGTTGTTCTTCGTTCTGCGGCTTAAGATCTGGATCACTCTCTGTATTTCGCCGATCCTGCCCACTACGGGATCCAGTTTCCCCTCCCTGGCCATCTGCGTCAGGTCTTTGCCAAACTGTTCCAGCATCGGGAAAGAATCCCTGCCATTGTTTTTTCCGCGGTTCTTTGCCAGTTTTTTGATATACGAAAGCGCATCCGGTCCCATAAAGGAAGCCGCATCCTTAAAAAAACTGCCCAGTTCCAGGCCGCAGGCATACAGCAGGCGCAGGGCTATGCAATCCGGCACTGCTACCAGGGCCAGCAGGATATGCTCCGTCCCCGTCTGCGCCGCTTTGGTTTCTGCCGCGATCTGATGCGATACCTGCAAAACTTCCTGTGCCTTTGCCGAATAGTTTTTACGCTCCTTCAAAAGCATTCCGCTCTGCCCCGAATACGTATCCCGCATCAGTTCCAGTAAGCGGTTTTCATAGATCTTGTTTTCCCGCAGCACTGCTGCTGCTACGCCTGTCCCCTCCCGGATCAGTCCCACCAGGATGTGTTCCGTACCAATATATCCCGCCTGCAGTTCCCTGGAAACTTTCTGCGCATAGGAAAGGGCCGTATTCGCTTTTTCTGTAAACTCACTCTGCAATCTTTTTTCCTCTGGTATAAATACAACGATAACTACCCGAAGTATCCAAACGGCTCCGGATAGTTATCAGATGGATCAATATGATCTGTATTTGCTTTCTTTGTATTTTTATTCTTCGTCATCATTTACGACCGGTCTGCTCTGGCGCTGCGGTCTCTGTGCCGTGCCCTGCGGCGCGCGTCTTGCGCCCTGCTGTCCGCCCTGTGCTGACGGTCTGCGTACCTGTGCACCGTTCCCCTGCGGGCGCTGTCCCTGGCCGCCCTGCGGTCTCTGCCCGCCCTGCGGACGCTGTGCCGGTCTCTGCTGTACCGGTCTTTGCTGCACCGGCTGCTGTGCCTGACGTCCGGATGCTGCCGGTCTGCTGCTCACTGTCTGCTTTCTGACCGGACGGCGATAGTCCTCATCGTCATCGTCGTCATCATCGTCATAGTAATCATCATCATCGTCGTCGTCATCGTCATCTTCACGGCTGCCAAATGCCTTCACGCCAAGGAAGATGCACACGATCACAAGCAGTACGATCACTACGGCCAATGCGATCACTATCCCTACGGAAACACCTTCCGTCTTAACTTCTTCCGTCCCTGCATTTGCTGAATTCAGCAGGAAATCCGTATAACGGATCCAACGGCCTTCCGCAGAATCATACAGATACCAGCCGACATTTCCCTCCGGTGAGGAAGCGTAAAAGATGAAAAAAGTATCATTTGTCCACGCGCTCACCTCGCTGCCGTTGATGCGGATCTTTACATCATGAAAGCCCTCCGGAAGCACCGGTGTCTGTGCTGTGCCGTCTTCGCCTGCAGGCGGATCCAGCGGCTGGATGCTGCCGGATACCATAGGCGTGGTTGCATCTGTACCCGCCTCTGTGGGTGCCGCATCTCCGCCCTCGCTGCCTTCTGTGGGTGCCGCATCCCCGCCCTCACTGCTGGGTTCTGCTGCCGTAATATCCACAAAATCACTGCGGATGTAGCCATTTACGGTGCTGCCGTTCACTTCACCGCTGATCTCGTACCAGGTATAGCCATCGCTGCCCTCTGTACTGCTGATCACGGTAAATACATCACCGGCGTTTACCCTTGCCACTTCACTGCCGTTGACTGCGCTGGCACGCACCTTTACATCTGTCTTACCGCTCTTTACGGTTGCTGTGCTGCCTTCCTCTGCCGCATGTGCAAAAAACTGTACGGTAAAAAATACGACCAAAACCATCAGCAATGCCAGTCCGTACCTTGTCCATGCTCTTGTACTTCTCTTTTCCATCTCTGCTTCTTCTCCCTTTCTTACTTAAACATCTTTCATATGCGGTTTACATTTTCCGCATTCTGTCAACTATTATAACTTGAAATCTACGCCTCGTCAATTGCTTTCCCGATATCATTGCGCATATATTTATTGGCAAAAGATACCCATGCCGTCGCCTCGTAGGCTTTCTTTCTTGCTTCCTTGAGGTCCGCTCCCGTGGCTGTCACGCCCAGCACGCGTCCTCCGTTGGTCACGATCTTATCCCCGTCAAATTTAGAGCCTGCATGGAAACAGAAGTAATCCTCTTTTCCTTCAAAATTCTCAAGCCCCGTGATCTCGAATCCTTTCTCATAGGAAAGCGGATATCCGTCGGAAGCCAGCACCACGCAGACAGCCGCATTCTCCTCAAACTGCAGATCGATCTGATCCAGGGTACCGTCCACGCACGCCTCCATTACCTCCAGCAGGTCATTTTTCATGCGCGGAATCACAACCTGTGCCTCCGGATCCCCGAAACGGGCATTGTATTCCAGCACCTTCGGGCCATCCGCCGTCAGCATCAGCCCAAAGAAGATCACACCTTTAAAGGTGCGCCCCTCTTTCGCCATGGCGGCAACCGTCGGCTCATAGATATGCTTTACGCAGTACTCATGCACTTCCTTCGTATAGAAAGGACTGGGCGAAAAGGTACCCATGCCGCCGGTATTTAAGCCCTCGTCATTGTCCTTTGCCCGCTTGTGATCCTGCGCGCTGCTCATCACCCGGATGGTCTTTCCGTCCGTAAATGTCAGCACGGACACTTCCCTGCCGGTCATGAACTGCTCTGCGACCATGCGGTTGCCGGCTGTACCAAACTTCTTATCCTGCATGATCTCCTTCACCCCGGCAATGGCTTCTTCTTTGTTCATGCAGATCAGCACGCCCTTCCCCAATGCAAGGCCGTCCGCCTTTAATACGATGGGATATTGCGCCGTTTCCAGATAAGCCAGCGCTGCCTGCGCGTCATCAAAGTTTTCATAAGCAGCGGTAGGAATGCCGTATTTCTTCATCAGATCCTTGGAAAATGCCTTGCTGCCTTCCAGGATCGCCGCTTTCTTTTCCGGGCCGAAAGCGCGTATGCCTGCTTCCGAAAAAGCATCCACCAGACCGCCTGCCAGCGGATCATCCGGTGCCACCACAACAAAATCGATCCCTTTCTCTTTTGCAAAAGAAACCAGTTTATCAAATTCCATCACACCGATCGGCACACATTCCGCCAATGCCGCAATTCCCGCATTTCCCGGTGCGCAGTAGAGTTTTTCCACCTTCGGGCTCTTTGCAATGCCCATGGCGATCGCATGCTCGCGGCCGCCGCCGCCCACGATCAATACTTTCATATCTGCCTCCTGTTCTCTGCTAAACACTTACTTAGATAATTCCCCGTTGGCGATCTGATCGATCACCTGCGGAAGCAGTATCCACTCCGCTTCCTCCATCACGCGTCTCTGCAGGATCTCAGGCGTATCGCCCTCCTGCACATATACCGCCTTCTGCGCGATGATCGGCCCGGTATCCGTGCCCTCATCTACAAAATGCACCGTTGCCCCCGTTACCTTCACGCCTCTGGCCAGCGCGGCTTCATGCACTTTCAGGCCATAAAAACCGTCTCCGCAGAAAGAAGGGATCAGCGATGGATGGATATTGATGATCCGCCCCCGATACTTCTCCACCAGTGCCTTGGGCAGTACCACCAGAAAGCCCGCCAGCACGATCAGATCCGGCGCCGCTTCATCCACCGCCTGCAGCAGTGCCTGATGAAACGCCTCCGTGTCCGCATAATCCTTTTTTGCCACGGTCACGCCTTCGATCCCTGCCTTAGCAGCACGTTCCAGCGCATAGGCACCATGTTTGTTAGAGATCACCCTTACCAGCTGCGCATTCCGGATCTTTCCGCTCTGCTGTGCGTCAATGATGGCCTGCAGATTGGTTCCGCCGCCGGATACACATACCACTACCCTCAGCATATCGTCACGCTCTTTTCGCCGCTTACGGTCTCACCCAGGATATATGCTTTCTCGCCTGCTGCCTCCAGCGCTTTCACCGCGGCATCTGCCTGCGCGGGATCCAGCGCCAGCACCATGCCGATACCCATGTTATACGTATTGTACATCACGTGCTCATCGATATTCCCTGTCTGCTGCAGCAGCCGAAAGATCGCAGGCACCTCGTAACTGTTTTTCCGCACCTTCGCGCCGATGCCCTCCGGGAACATACGCGGTATATTTTCATAGAAACCGCCGCCGGTGATATGGCTGCAGCCCTTGACCGCAACTCCCGCCTCCTGCACGGCTTTCAGTGCCTTTACATAGATGCGTGTCGGTGTCAGCAGCGCATCTCCCAGTGACATGCCCAGTTCGTTGTTATAACGGATCAGGTTATCCGTGGTCATGGAAAATACCTTCCGTACCAGAGAAAAACCGTTGGAATGCACACCACTGGACGCAATACCTACCAGTACGTCTCCTGCCTTGATCTCTTTGCCCGTGATCAGATTCTTCTCATCCACGGCACCCACCGCAAAACCGGCCAGGTCATATTCATCTTCCGGCATCAGTCCCGGATGTTCCGCCGTTTCGCCGCCGATCAGCGCACATCCTGCCTGGGAACAGCCTTCAGCCACGCCCTTGACGATACTTGCGATCTTTTCCGGATAGTTCTTGCCGCAGGCAATGTAATCCAGGAAAAACAGCGGTTCCGCACCCGCGCAGGCAATATCGTTGACACACATTGCCACGCAGTCGATGCCTACGGTATCATGCCTGTCCAAAAGAAAAGCCAGTTTGATCTTTGTGCCTACGCCATCCGTGCCGGATACCAGCACCGGTTTTTCCATCTTTTTGATGTTTTCCATGGAAAAAGCACCGGAAAAACCACCGATCCCTCCCATCACCTCAGGCCGCATCGTTTTTGCCACAAACTGCTTCATCAGTTCTACGGACTGATATCCCGCCTCAATATCCACGCCGGCATTTTTGTAATCCATCTCCATCCTCCGTTCTCAGTTTCCGATGTCCTGCCCGCAGGCAGCACGCCATATTCACACAAATAATTATTTTACCCATGTTTTTATTTCATGGCAACTAAAATTTTCAATACTCCTTATATCCCACCTGCTGCAGTCTGGCATCCTTCTTTTCGACCGCCTCTTTCAGGCTTCGGCTGTAATCCTTGATCTTCTCAAGCAGCCCCTCATCCGATGTGGCCAGGATCTTTGCTGCCAGCAGTCCGGCATTGGTTCCGCCATTGATCGCCACCGTCGCTACCGGGATGCCGGAAGGCATCTGCACGATGGAATACAGGGAATCCCGTCCGCCCAGGGACGTGGTATGCATGGGAATACCGATCACCGGCATGGGAAAGATCGCCGCGCACATACCCGGCAGATGCGCTGCCATCCCCGCACCGGCGATGATCACCTTGATGCCTTCCTCTTCCGCGGTCTTTGCGTACTCGTAAAAAACATCCGGCTCACGGTGCGCGGAAATGATGCGCATGTCAAAACTGATCCCCAGTTCCTCCAGTACCTCTGCTGCCTTTTTCATAACGGGCATATCCGAATCACTGCCCATCACAATGCCTACTTTTGCCATTTGGTCTTCCTCCTGAAATGATATGATGATTGTTTTTTATTCCCTGATAAACGTCCGGTTCAGACGCCCTGTTCAAACGCTTCGTTGAGCGCCTCCGTACCCGGCAGCACAAACCGGCCGTTTTCTATGATCCTGATCCTGCTGCCGTCCGCGCGGATGCCTTCCAGCAACCCCAGTTCATCATAAGGTATGGTCACATCCGTGTGGCAGCCGAAATACGCTTTCTTCGGCTCCGTCTTACGCAGGATCGAGACTTCATTATCCCTCGCCACGATCTCCTTACCATCCGGGTTGTACACCGCGATATCCTCCGCATGGGAATA
>JAFUUX010000074.1 GCA_017471325.1 Lachnospiraceae bacterium
ACTCAAATCACTGAAAAAGAAATATAAAAGCAAGGGCTTTGCGGCAGGATGCTCAAGGGAAGTAATCGAGCGCGGAGCAGATCAGCTCGGATGGGAACTGGATAAGCTTCTTGAAATGACCCTTCATGCTATGGCAGCAAGCGAAGATACCATTAATACTGAGATGGAGGCAGAGAAGTAAGGATATCATCGAAACGTCTGGAGACAAAGAAAATGATCGCGGAGCTAAAGAAAAACAATCTGTTTATTGAATCCAATATCTTTAAGAGTGTTGAAAATGTAAATCTCGATACCGTGATCGCTTATAAGAAAAATGGGACGCGACACAACTTTTTGGATGAGTATTGATAATGCAGGAGGTGTAGACTTATGGAGATAAGATCACTTCTTATCAAAGATACCACAAAAGAAGAACGGGAGAGGATCGTCAGGGAATCCATGGATTGCGGCGGGGGATGTGATAATTGTTCTTCCTGCTGGCTTGGCGGCGGTTCGCCATGGGATATCTATCAGGATTATATTGACGGAAAACGTGAGTTAAAAGAGATCAATGCCGAATATATGGAACAGTATCGTCAGGACAGAACTATTATGTGAGGTGTTGCTATGATTGATGCACCGATGATTGAGACCTCCTCGGAGAATGAGCGCCGAATATTCATAAAAGAAAAATACCCCTGCATCGCTGATTGTGATATGTGTGGTCTTTGCAAAGTATTTCATGGCAAAGATCCCGAGAATGCCTATGATGATTATATAAAGGGTATACGAACGTTTGCAGATGTATCTGATGACTATAAACATTAAATCGGAAGTTAATCGGGCTATGATCTTGAAGGAATCGAGTAAAATCGGTTCCTTTTTTTTGTGTGATTTTTGCAACTGATACTATATTGTTCTTGACAAAACGCTTCCAAACGGTAAAACCGTAAGAAAATCATCTATCGCGCGAGAGGAAAACGTTGCCTTCGGCAACCGCGCTCGGCGCGAGCGTTCCGCTTGCGGAACGCTTTGTTATGAAAACACTCTTGACAGCATGGCAGTGCTGTGTTATTTTTTAACTATGCTGTACTAGGTGAAGTAATACAGTTGATACAGGAGAAAAAGATGTTTCAGATTGATACATTAAGCCATGTGCCGGTATATGAGCAGTTGATCCGGCAGGCGGAAACCTATGTGCTGAAGGGCATATTAAAGGAGGGGGATCGGCTTCCCAGCGTGCGCATGCTGGCGGGCAGCCTTTCGGTCAATCCCAATACCATACAGAAAGCATTTGCCGAACTGGAACGGCGGGGCATCACCCGCTCGGTGCCGGGGAAGGGCAGTTTTATCTCGCCGGAGGCAAAGGCAGTGCTGCATAGTGAGCATAAAGAAGAACTAAAGGAACTGAAGATGCATCTGGAAAAATTCCGGCTGGCGGGCATTTCGGAAAGGGAGATCCTGGAGTGTGTAGGCGAGGTGTTTGGCGGGGAGGACAGTGAGAGGAGGCAGATGAATTAAATGGTAGAGATCGAAAACTTATCCAAGGGGTTTGAAAATGAAATGATCCTGAAAGGGGTGGGGACGCGGATCGCAAACGGCAGCATCTGCGGGCTGGTGGGATCCAACGGCGCAGGCAAATCCACGCTGCTGCGCTGTATCAGCGGTGTGTACCGCCCGCAGGAGGGAGAGGTGCGTATCGGAGGGGAGTCGGTCTATGACGCGCCGGGCGTAAAGGAAAAGATATTCTATCTGGCGGATGAGAGTTATTTTCCGGTGGGGGCAGATCTGAAAACCATGGCAAAACTGTATGCGCATTACTATCCGGCTTTTGATATGGCGTATTTTAAAGAACTGTGCAAAACCTTTCAACTGAATGCAAAGAAGCGTCTGCAGAGCTTTTCCAAAGGCATGCGACGGCAGGCGGCCCTGATACTGGCATTTTCCACACGCCCGCAGTACCTGCTGCTGGATGAAAGCTTTGACGGGCTGGATCCCATCGTGCGGCGGCTGGCAAGGCAGCTGCTCTGCCGGGAGGTGGCGGAGCGGGGGATGACTGTGGTGATCAGCAGCCATTCGCTGCGGGAGCTGGAGGATCTGTGCGACCAACTGCTTTTCCTGCATCAGGGAAAGCTGCTGCTGGATCAGAAACCGGAGGATGCCCGTTCCTCTCTGGTCAAGGTACAGGTGGCGTTTGAGCGGGAGTATGACCGGACGATGTTTGCCGGTTTTGATATCGTGCATTATGAGCAGAGCGGCGCGGTGGCCGGCCTGATCCTGCGGGGAGAGGCGGGGCAGATCCGGGCGCAGATGGAAGAGAAGCACCCGGTGCTTTTGGAACTGCTGCCGCTTTCTCTGGAGGAAGTGTTTATCTGTGAGGCGGAGGAACTGGGATATTCCTTTACGCTGGAGGAGGAAGGAGAGGAACCGTGATGAAGAACGAAAAGAAGCCGGAAGGTCTGTTTCATAAGGGAGCATATCTGGATGCGGTGGGCAGATGCGCGCTGCCGATGCTCTTTTGTATAGCGCTGCTGGCGATCCTGGAGATCTATTATTGTTTTTATCTGAACCGTGAGGTCGGGCGGCAGGTGGGTGACATCCCTCTGGAAACGTTTCTTGCAGGCTATTTCCACTACACCTTTCAGAGGACGGCCATGTTCCTGACACTGGTCTTTCTGGTGGTCACACCGCTGCTGGTGCTGTATCTGTTCCAGTTTCAGAATAAGCGCGCAGGCAGCGATCTCTTCCATGCATTTCCGGTCCGGCGGCGCAGCATGGTTTTTTCCTACAGTTTAGCGATTCTTTCGATCGATGCGGTGATCCTGCTGTCTGTCGGCATCCTGGTGGAAGTCCTGGGGGCGGCGTTGCCGTACCTGCGCTTTGGCGATGAGAATACTTTCTTTCTGACGCTGGCCAACTGCTTTGCCGGATGCGTATTCACTCTGGCACTGATGCTGCTTGTCCTATCGTTGAGCGGCACCACGTTTGCGGCCTGCAGCAAGTATGTTGTGCTTCTGTTTGTGCCCCGTCTGGTGCTCAAGGTCTGGGAAGTGTTTGTATTTAATGAATGCAAGTCCATTCCGGATGGCCTGCAGGGGACGATTCTGGACGACCGGCTGAATGTGGTGGAAAATCTGTATATCGGATATTGGATGCGGGACAGTTATGATGCGATCAAGAGTCTTCCGGCCTTTTTCTTCACACTGCTCGTCAGCATCCCCTGCTTTTTGGCGGCGGTGCGCTTCTTTGAAAAGCGGCCTGCGGAATGCGCCGGTACGGCTTCCGTATCCGGCCGCGTGCAGAGCGTATTCCGTATCCTGCTGGGCTGCGGCGTGAGCCTGGCACCCCTTAGCATGATCCTGGAAGCGAACGCGGCGGATCTTGGTTATCCTAAGCTGAATCTGCAGTATGTGGTGACCGGGTATCTGGTGACTGCCGCGATGTATCTGCTGTTTGAGATCATGACCGGCCATAATGTGAAAAAACTGCTTCGTTCCCTTCCGGAGTTACTGTATGTCGTGCTGTTCAATGTGCTGTTTCTATGCCTTGCCTGGTATGGCACGGACGCGATCAAAAGATCCGTGCCGGATGCGGCGCAGGTGCGCAGCGTGCGTCTGTCCTTCTGGCCGGAGGCCTATTACGCTTATCCGGAAGATACGGATTATTACTGTACGGAGACATACGCGCATGAGATCACGGATCCGCAGATCATAGACCTTTTGTGTGACGGTGTACGGAAGACCAATGAAGATGTACTGCGTGGAGCGATCCGGTATGAGGAGAGCAGCGGAGAGAGCCTGCGGGTATATTTTGACGGGGGAACGTTTTTTCCGGAACGCTTTGTGGATCTGAACGGAACGGATTTCCGCAGGCTGATGGAACGGCTGGCAGAGGATCCCGTATACCGGGATATCTATCTGAAACCGGTTCCGAAGGAGGAGATCGCGCATATCAGTGTGGTAAATTATACTTCACACATAGTTGTTTCGGAGGGGGCGGAAATCTTGGAACAAACGGACGTCTTGACGGAGGAGCGGCTTGCCGACATCCAGGATATGATGCAACGGGAAGATATGGATAGTTTGTATGCTTTATACACGGACATCTATGAGAAACTGCAGGACGAGGATTTTAACCATGTGCAGCAGGAGGCTGTCTATCTGGTAAGTGCGATTCCGGAGATCGTTGTCGAATCAAAGGATGGCAGGCGTCAGAGGGTGCAGCAGGGGGCAGTCTATCTGGCAAGTGCGCGTCCGGAGATCATTGTCGAATTAAAGGATGGCAGGAAACAGAGAGTACGTTTTCATCCGGAATATCTGTGGTGAGAGGAAACGGAGCATCGTCAGTCGGGGAAGGGGGAAGGTTATGAGTTTTCTGGAAGTCAGGGGGCTTACGAAGGTTTATGGTGTCAATGAATCCCGGGTGGTCGCGCTGGATCATGTCAGTTTTTCGGTAGAAAAGGGCGAATTTGTCGCGATCATCGGTGCCAGCGGTTCGGGAAAATCCACGCTGCTGTCACTTTTGGGAGGGGTGGATACCCCGGATGCCGGCAGCGTACTGCTGGACGGGGAAGATGTGCATGCCCTTAAGGGGGCGAAACGGGCGGAGTTTCGCCGGCGCAGGATCGGTTTTATCTTTCAGGAGTACAACCTGATCCCGGTGCTGAACGTGGAGGAAAACATCGAGATCCCGGTGCGGCTGGACGGCATACGGTTAAAGCCCGAGCAGATGACCAGGCTGCTCATAATGCTGCATTTGGAGGAACGCCGCTATCATCTGCCGGAGGAACTCTCCGGCGGGCAGAAACAGCGTGTGGCCATCGGGCGGGCTTATGCGCATAAACCGGCCCTGATCCTTGCGGATGAACCGACCGGCAATCTGGATCACGCAAACAGCGTGGAGATCATGGAATTGCTGCGGTCTACGGCGAAGAAACTGGAACAGACGCTGATCGTAGTGACACACGATCCGGATATCGCGGCTGCGGCAGACCGTATCATCCGTATCGCTGACGGCAGGATCGTATCGGACACAAGACGGCGGGAGGAAAGACCGGAAGAAACGGATATGACAGCAGAGGATACGAAAAGCGGATCGTTGGAGGAATAGACAATGTACTGGCTGTATCTTTCCAAACAGTATATGAAGAAAGACAAGGCGCGTACACTCTATTCCATTTGCGGCATCATGCTGACCTTTATCCTTTGTTTCTCCGTGATGACAGCGTGGTATTCGGCATGGGACTACAGGTTTTTGAGCGCGTATGAGGCGATGCCGTTTGAATTGTATCATTATGACGATCCGCAGGACGGTGTGACGGAGGCGTTCATCCGGCAGGTGAAGCGGCTGGAGACCTATCCGAATACGGAGAAGCTGACGGTACGTGACTACCGGGGACGAACGGTGTTTCCTTCGCGGATGGAACGGGGCGGACACTATCAGCTGATGCTGAAACTCAAAGATACCTCGGATCTGTACCGGACAGCGGCCGAACTGGAACAGAAGACCGGCATCCCTTTTTCGGTGCGTACTGATGTGGCACAGTATCTGCATCAGGGGGAATCGACGGACGATGCGCTGTTCGATTTCCTGATCATGCTGATCGCGTCGGTCTTCGGTATGTTTTCGGCGGCGATCCTGCGTAATACCATGATGATCGCGGCCACGGAGCGGGTGCGGGATTACGGCCTGTTCCGCTGCGTGGGGATGTCAAAAGGACAGCTTCGCGTCCTGCTGTTTGTGGAGGGGATGCTTTTGAGCCTCATTGCTTCGGTGCTGGGGGTTGGTCTGGGATATCTGGGGCTGCAGTGCATCACGCCCTGGCTGCGCAGCGCCCTGCAGCTGCGGAAGATATTTTCTTTCCGCTTCTATTGGAAAGCTGCCGGCTACACCACACTTCTTTGTGTTGGCGTGACTCTTTTTTCCCTGATCGAACCTTCCAGGCAGGCCGGGCTGGTCTCGCCCATCTCAGCGCTGCACGGCAATCTGGGCGGAAAGATCGCTCTGCCTTTCAAACGAAAAAAGAAGGTAACGATTCAGAATGAATCGCGATGGCTCCCGAAGCGCAGCGAAGCGGGATCAGGCATGGCGGAAATGCGTAACGGTGAGAAACCAGGGGAGGCTGAACAGTTACAAAAGAAGAACGGCGGGAAACTCTGGGAAAAAATCTTCGGGGTGCCCGGGCTGTATGCTTATTACAATATCAGACGCAGCAAGGGACGCAGCGGTTCCGTCTTTTTTGCCATGTTTTTCAGCACGGTATTCTTACTGACCGTACTGTGTTTTGCGGATTCTCTGGAAGCCACCATCCTGGAGGAGAGCGGCGTTGTGGAATATGAATATCCCGGACAGATCGAAACCGGTGAAGATGGGATGCTCCATGCGGCGGGCGAGCGTGAAGCCGGGATCGTAAGGGATGTGGAACAGCTGGAGGGCGTGGGTGATGCGATGATCTTTATGTATTATATGGAGAGCAGCCGGAATGATTTCGGCGGGATCCTGCAGGATCCCTACCTTCACACACTTTCCGAAAGCCGGCGCATTGATTTTGTCTATCATGCAGCCTACGAAAAGGAGATACTGGAAAAACTGACACCTTATCTTCTGGAGGGAACGATCGATTATGACCGGATGATGGAACAGCGCGGTGTCCTGCTCTGTGACACCGATCCGGAAAAAGCGGGGGAGCGGTTTTCCAAAAACAGTGTTCTCGGACGGCTGAGCGGTTACAAGGTCGGTGATACCATTACCGTACTCAGTCCCGAAGGCAGAAAGCGCGTAAAGGATGCCTATCTGGCAGCGGCACGGGAAGTGGCGGAGCACCACCGCATCTACGATACCGTCGGAGCCGACGGCAAGCCGGCTCCGGTGCCGTGGGAGGTGGAGCCGGATGCGCCCGTGGTCACACAGATGCTGCGGGAGGGATCCGACGAAAGAAGGGCACTGTTCGATACCTGCCTGGAAGAGATGCTTGCGGCTATGCAGCGTCAGGGGTATGACTGCGCGCCGCTCATGGAGAATATGCCTGTACGCATGACGAAGCTGCTGGAACCGGCAATGCGGATCGAATATGCCAAAGGATCCGTTACGGAATTTACCATTATGGGGATCGTCTCGGCAGATCCGATCATCGGCGGCTATGTACAGCAGTACTCGGATGCCTGCATGGAGCTGATCTATCCGGTGGATGCGGCGGATGCTCTCGCGCGGGAAGTCATCCGGCTGGAATGTCCGGAGGATCCGGCGGCAGACGGACTGGAATTTTCGATGATCTCTTACCTCTGCTACAGGATAGGCTGGCGCGCTGCCGTATGCGTAAAAAGCGCGGAAGGTGAGGATCTGCCGGACGATGTCCTGGGACGGTATGCGATGGCGGAGAAACTGCAGTACACCAACCTGCTCGGGGAAGAGTACCGGGAAAATCTGCGGATCCTGCGGGTGATCCGCGTCAGTGCCATGGGACTCGGTTTCTTTATCATCCTGGTCTGTATGATCCAGATCGTCAATACGCTGCAGGCCAATATGCGGCTGCGCCGGAAGGAACTGTGGCTCTATGATGTGGTGGGGATGTCACCGGGGCAGAAGTTTCGGATGATCCTGATCGAGCACGGGCTGTCCGCGATCGGGGGGATGCTGCTCGGAATGCTCATCAGTTTTGGATTCAGTTACTGGATGCTGGAGGGGCTGCTGGATGTGAATGAGGATATGATCTTTCTCTGGCCGGCCGGAAAAGCGCTTTTGATCTTATTGCTGACGACAGCGCTGATCCTTGGGGTGAACTGCGCCGAGATCCGCCGGTCTGCCGGCGGGTAATAAATGCCGGACAGAAGTGCCGGGAGAATGATACAGGGGAGGGAAGCGGCAGGGCACGATCCCGTTTCTGTAGACAGCAAAGTCATAAGATGGTATAATCAGCGTAACTATTCAGAAGGTAACTGTCAGAACCCGAAGGGTTCTGAACAGTTACTAATCGGCCTGTATGTAACGAAGGCGAAAATCGTGGTGATGTAAAAGATCACCAACAGCAACGGAAGAGAGCAGCATATGGATATCGTATCGATCGAGTGCCCGAAATGCGCCGGTGAGGTAAGGCGCAAAAAGCAAGAATATTTTGCCAAGTGTCCGTATTGCGGGACAGAAGTCTGCTTTAATGAGATCAGGGAGGAGGCGCAGGTCACCCGCTTCCGGGAACAGGCAGAGATACTGTCCGGACAGAAGGCTTCCTATGAGGCAAGAGTGAAAGAACTCAAGCACTGGGAAAAGATGCGCAATATCTTTATGGTGATCATCACGGTCTGTAACCTGATCGGCTGGTGCTGTTTCGGCTATGCTACGGAGATGGGAGATGCGCTGGAAAACGAAGTGCCCCAGTGGATCGGAATGCTGTTTTTGTGCGTGGCATTCGTGTGTCTGCTCATCTTTATACCGATCCTGGGTGGGATCTATCCGGACTATGACCTGCTCACCGGGGAGAAAAAGGCTGGTGCCAGGATAAAGATGAGCCTGAAACTCATCGGCGTCACGGTGCTTTTGTGTATGGGAACCATCATCATCGCGGTGATCCTGATGCGCAGGGTGTCCATATAGCAGGTAGTATCACGGGCCAGGCTCCAATGGAAATGGAAAGGGTGATTCAAAAGGGGCTGAAAAAACAGTGCGGAATTCTGGGCAAAGGGTGTATGCTCCGGCGGTTTGATCAAACAAACAATGTTGGGAGGCTATCAGGTAATGGATCAGATATGGCTTGACATGTATAACGCAGCTAAGGCTGTACTTGGGGGAGTAACGATTTCAGATTACGTCACGGCAGGTGAGGTATCGGCTGCGGTCAGGTCAAAGTCAGGGAAGATATATGTCGGAGTATGTATCGACACCTGCTCCACGCTTGGGATATGCGCGGAGAGAAATGCCATATTCAATATGATCACAAACGGTGAGTATGAAATAGACAGAGTCCTCTGTATTCCGCCGAAGGAAGGAAAAGGCGCTCCGTGCGGTGCCTGCAGAGAACTGATGGTTCAGTTGATGCCGGAGAAATATAAGGACATTGAGATCATGATCGATTTTTCAAAAGAGCGGGTCATGAAGCTTGGAGATCTGACGCCGGAATGGTGGATAGATCTTTCAGGCAGGAGATGAATATGGTCTGCCACGGGAGAAGCCGGAAGGGGGGGCGGTTGTGGCCGGTTCAATATAAACGGTCGGTTATAGAGGAGAATATGGCGGAATGAATAGCGTCAAAAAGTTCCTTCGGGGGGAACTGAGTGGCTGGAAGGTACTGGAACTGGTATGGCTGGCGGCAGCAACGGCAGTCATACTGGGGCTTTCCATTTATTGGAAAGATAACCTGATCAGCGTTTTTGCCGCGCTGACCGGTGTATGGTGCGTGATCCTGACCGGCAAGGGAAAGTGTTCTTCTTTTATATTCGGCATCTTTAATACGGTCTTATATGCCATCGTTGCTCTGGGGGCAAAGTATTATGGCGAGGTCATGCTGAACCTGATCTATTACCTGCCGATGAATTTTGTGGGTTTTTTTGCCTGGCGCAGACATATGAATCCTGAAAACGGTGAGGTGGTCAAGCAGCGGCTGCAGTTTTCCAAAAGCGTCATGGTATATGCGCTTACCGCTGTGGGCATCGTACTATACGGTATGGTGCTGAAAAAACTGGGAGGCAATCTACCCTATATAGACAGCATGAGTACGGTCATTTCCGTTGTGGCGCAGATCCTCTCCGTCAAACGGCTGATGGAGCAGTGGGTACTCTGGATCGTTGTGGATGTTGTTACGGTATTTATGTGGGCGGTGCATTTTATGCAGGGCGGAGAAACGGTTGCCACGCTTGCGATGTGGGCGGTATATCTGGTGAATGCGGTTATTATGTTCATACGCTGGTATCGGGAGGCCAAAAAAGGATGAGGTATCAAGTCGGGATGTACGGCGGTTCCTTTGATCCGCTGCATTTAGGCCATGTGGACTGTATCCTGCAGGCAGCGAACATGTGTCAGAAACTCTATATCGTGCTGAGCATAGGCAGCAGGCGTAAGGAAATAGATTACCGCATCCGTTACCGGTGGCTGTATCAGCTGACGAAACACATCGGTAATGTCAAGATCATCATGATCGAGGATGACGCGGAGACGAAGGATGCATACAGTGAAGAATACTGGGAGCGGGATGCGCAGAAAGTTAAGGCGCAGATCGGCACGCCCATTGATATCGTGTTCAGCGGCAGTGATTATGATGAGGGCAGTTTCTGGAACCGCTGCTATCCGCAGAGCAAATACCATATCTTTCCCAGAAATGAGATCAGTTCCACAAAGATACGCCAAAATCCATATGAACACTGGGACTGGCTGCCGGACATCGTGAGGCCGTATTATGTGAAAAAGGTGCTGCTGATGGGCGGGGAAAGTACCGGCAAATCCACTTTGACGATCAATCTGGCGCATCGTTTTAATACGAATTATATTGATGAAGCCGGAAGGGATATCTCGGAGCGGAGCGGTACGGATCTGCTGATGCTCTCATCGGATTTTACGGAGATACTGCTGCAGCATAAACTCAATGAGATCAGAGCCATCGAACAGAGCAACCGTGTTTTGTTTGAAGATACGGATGCATTGGTAACGCAGTTTTATATGCATTTTTTAAAGGATCCGGAGATCGGGAAGAATAAAGCGCTGGCGGATGCGATCGATGCCCTGAACAGTTATGACCTGATCCTGTTTCTGGAACCGGATGTACCCTTTGTGCAGGATGGGGACAGGAGCGAAGTCATACGGGATGACCGTATCACTTACAGTGAGCAGATCAAGGATCTGATCCGCTCGCACGGAAAAGAGATCGTATCGATCCGTGGGGATTATCAGGAACGTTACGCGCAGGCCGTCAGGGAAACCATGCGGATACTGAAGATGCAGACGGCATAACAGACCGTGTGTCTGTTCGGAAACGGGACGCAGTTCCGGACAGATACTAGTACCCCGAATATAAATCAACTGGCACATTCGCTTGTCTGATTGCACATATTCTGCTTCACCCTCAATCGGCAATGCCCGCATTGCCTCTTTCGGCTTCATTGCATATGCACAATCATCCTGCGTGAATGTACCAGAGATTTATTATTCG
>JAFUUX010000075.1 GCA_017471325.1 Lachnospiraceae bacterium
ATGCGCCTTCTACTCTCCAGAACGGGCTTGCCGCCTTCGCGCCTTGCATATCTGTTGCTGCCGCCAGCACCGGCCGGTCGTTGATCCTTACCGTTTCATAACGGTAAGGCGCGATGCCTACCAGTTCCTCCGCAGAGATCATCTCCGATACAGCCGCCACATGCTCCGGCCGGATCCGCTCCTCCGTGGCTGTCAGAAGCATATTGGCTCCATAATTCCGAAACTGCGCGCGCATCTGCCTGGGTACGTCGATGTAGATCGTCAGCAGTCCGGAAAGGATCGTTGCACCGATGGCGATCGCCAGCAGGGCAATGATCATACGGGAACGCCGGCGCAATAAGGACGCCGTGATCATCCGAAAATACATCTTCCTCTTTTTCATACGCTGTCCGTCACCTCCCATGCAGTACTTCCGTAGGCCGCAGGCTCTGCAGCATACGGATCGCAGGGATACACCCTGCCAAAGTCACCAGCGCCACCAGCACGATCACAATGGGCACCACCATCGGACGTATGGAAATGGCCGCCTGAAATACGGAATGGCCTATGATCTGCGCAAAGCCGATCCCGGCGAAAAACCCTAACAGCGTTCCGATCAGCGCCGTACAGAAGATCTCCGTCAGCACCAGTCCGATGATCGACATATTATGCGCCCCGATAGCTTTCATCAGCCCCAGTTCCTGGGAACGTTCCATGACAGAAGCCGTCACCAGATTACAGATGCCCAGCGCAGCGCCGATCAGTGAGAGGATCGTGATCAGTACCATCAAAAGCTGCGTCTTTTCCAAAATCTGCCCTTCCGAATCCGCCACCTGCCGTACCGCAGACGCTACCGAGTCCGTGATCACTTCCTCGATCTGATAACAGATGGAACTCACATACGCCGTACAGTACCAGGTTTCATACTGCGATACCGATAGCGAGGATGGATCTTTCGCCGCCTTCTCCGCCAGTTCATTATCCGGTGTGGTCAGCGCGGATACCTCTATGCTGTCCACCTTTCCTTCCAGCCCGGCCAGTTCCTGCGCCAGATCCAGCGGGACATAGATTTCCGCATCCTCATCCCCCCCGGCATCAAAGATCCCGGCGATCTGTACCTGTGCATCAACGGCCGCACCATGCAGGGAAATCGTGTCCCCGGCATGCAGGTTCTCTTTTGCCGCCAGGTCACACCCCACCATTGCCTGCATCAGCCCGCCGCTGCCCTGTTCATCCAGCCACTCCCCTTCCGTGATCTCCCACCAGCTTCGCATGGAAGCCACGCCGGCATCCAGTTCCTCTCCGGTAGGAAGATCCAGATGATGATGAAACCATGTTCCGCGCAGCCTTGCGGTATCTCCGTTTTCCAGTGTCACTTCCGATGACACAAAGGGCGCATAATCCGCAATGTTGAAAGCCCAGAAGATCGTTTTGATCTTTCCCAGTTCTTCCTCTTTTAAATATGCGCCGGAGATGTTTTCATCCTCTACCTCATATAAAGAGGACAGCACCGAAGTATCCTTCGGGACCACACTGATATTTGCGCCATAGGCTTTCAGTTCCTGATTTACCTTATCCCCCACATCCAGCATGACGGAAAGCATGGCCGTCGCCAGAGATGCCCCCAGCGCGATCGTAAATGCGATCATCGCCATCTTTTTCCACTGCCTGAAAAATGCTTTTGCGATCATTCGTATAAACATGCCAACACCTTATTTCCGAAATTTTTTCTCATGTTCCACCAGTCCGCTGATCGGAATGATGATCCTGCTGTTTTTGATCTCATAAGGGATCACGATAGGATTACAGCCGCCCTTGAATCCAATGGTGCTGATATTCATCACCACATCGCATCTCTTGCATACCACCTGCCCGTCCCGTTCATAATACCCGGCCTCACCGCAGATATCACATGCATCCAGTCCGATCCCGTAAGACTGTGAATTCGGCTTCCGGATCACGATAAAACGGATCTGTGTGCCGGACTCCGCCGTATATGCAAAGCGGTGCAGGTGCCCGTCACTGACCATTTCAAACGGTACGATCATATTTTCCCCGTCTGTCTGCGCCTCTTCCACCGGTGAGAGCGTCACTTCCCTGGAATTGATCTGATCCAGTACCGTGACGGTAAGAAACCCCAGCAGCGAAAAGACCAGCAAACTCACTGCCCATCTGCGGTTTTTCCTCCATTTGGCGATGATCTTACGGTGCTGTGCCGGATTCTGATACGGCTCCTCCACATGCACGCTCCGCAGCAGCAGCCCGATGGCCGGCAGGAACGCGATCAGAAGCGATGCCGTCAAAAACCAGACATTATGATTTTTGACAAAAACGACAAAGGAAAAGATCGTATGATTGGATCTGATGGTTCCATTCTGCAAAAGCACGGAAAAGACGCCGGAGACCATGATCACTTCCTGCAGCAGCATCTGCAGAAGCATCAGCACACGGATCGTTTTTGCGCCGGTACGCTCCGCACACTGTTTCGCTGCCAGATAAACCAGAAAGGAAAGCACCGTGCCGGACAGGACACCGATCATATCCATCAGATAGGCCGTGGAAAAGAGCGTCTTTTCGGAAAGCAGTATTTTGTACGGATACATCATTACTTCCGGAAGATCATAGACCATAAGCGCCGCCAGAAAAAACGCTGCAGCAATGCGCTGTGATATCTCCATGATACCCTTCTTTTTCAGTGCTGCCCCAAGTACCAGAAACAGGACAAGCGCCAGAAATGAGATCAGGGAAATACTGTATATAAAACTGTTCAGGCTTGCCGTCTTGATCAGATTTGTATGGTTGCGCAGTACCGCAACGACCAATGCCCCCAGCAGTCCCGCCGCCAATCCGCCTGATATGATGCGCTGCTGTTCCTTGCTGCCGGATAAACGCACTTCTCCGGCCACAATGCCGGAAATGGCCGCTGCCATCAGGATCGCTTTAACGGTATAGATCAGATAAGTCAACATATCCCTTGCTCCAAAATCAAAACTTTTTTTAACGCACCACGGCACACCGGGAAAACCGGTGCGCCGCCTGCGTCTCTCCTGCTGTGTTTGCTTTACTTTTGATCACTCAAGCCCCGCAAATTCCCAGCCTTCAAAAGTATATGTCAGAGGTCCGTTTCCGAACACATCAGAGAGCAATCCTCCCGGGCCTGTCTCAGCATCAGAATGGATCAGGTAATTGTTCTCGCCCGGACTGTGGATCGTAAAGGTAATGTCATAAGTACCCGGATCCAGTTTGATATTGTTGCCGTAATGAGGGCCGTCAGATGCAGCCATCGGCATGAAAGTACCATCTGTTACTGCCTGCTTTGTAGCAGAATCAACGATCGCATAATCCACCTTCAGATAAGGCACCCAGTCGCCTACGCCATAGCCAAGGTTGTTATCCAGCGCGGAAATATCCGCCTCCAGATGGATGTCATAATCTTCTGCCTTGTAGTTCTGGCTCTCGCTGTCTGTCATCGGTACAGACTGGAAATAAACTGCGGACAGATTGATGAATGCCAGTGCCTCGTCCTCAAAGATCGGATACTCGGTAAATCCTGCCCCGTCGGTTGCTGCATCCGTGTTCTGTTCCGTCACTTCTGCCGTTACGGTCTCTGCTGTCTGTGCTGCCGCCTGTGTCGTTTCTGCGACATTTGATGCCGCCGGTGCTGTTGTGTCGCCGCATCCTGCCAAAGCGGAAACCGCAAGCACGGAAGCACAGAAAACTGCTGCATTACGCTTTTTCATGTTAGTTCCTCCTGTTTTTTTAATGATTTGTGTCTATTTATGAAAGGCTGTTGCCTGTTCATACTGATGCATAACTTCTATCGGCAATCCATAAGTTTAACCGCTATGCTCTGCCGTTTTCGCTTCCTGTACCAGTTGTCTGTTTTTCTTCAGCCAGTATACGAAAGTAACGATCGTGATCGCCAAAAGGATCAGCTGCGGTACCACCGTCTGCACGCAGGGATAGATCCCCAACACTTCCAGCAGCGCATTGGAAGGAATCCATGCTACCCAGGCCGGTGACGACATCGAGATCACATCCCCTTCGATCAGTTCTTTAATGCCGGAGCCCAGAAAAGCAATGGACATGATCGACATCAGGATGCTGGTCGCCAGAAAGAACGGTTTTAACGGCAGCCGCACGGAAAGCAGGCGGATCGCCAGGTATACAAACACAAGGCACAGGCAGCCAAGCACAAAACCAAGCCATACCATATTGGTATCCTCACCGTTCAGCATCGGCTGATAGAACAGGATCACCTCCGCGCCTTCCCTGTATACCGCCAGAAAAGCGGTAAATGCCAACGCTACGGTAGAACCCTTACCGGCCGCCTCGCCCACTTTGCTTTTGATATAAGCATCCCAGGCTTCGGATTCCGACTTGGATACCATCCAGTTGGACACCCAGAAAAGAACCACGACCGCGATCAATGCCGTCACACCCTCGATCACTTCCTGGCTGGCACTGTTTGCCAGTTTTAACTGTTCCAGCACCCAGGCTGATATAAAACTGAATACGATACCCAAAACCGCACCTGTATATACCGGGCGTAACTGCCGCTTCCTCTCTTCCGCCGATCTTTCAGTCGTCTTGATCAGATAGGCGATGATCGCGCCCACAACCAGAATGGCTTCAAAGCCCTCCCTTAGGATGATCGTAAAGCAGGCCAGAAATTTTGCTGCCGCTGCCGACCTGGAAGTTCCGGTCACTTCGCCGTTTTCATCCACGCCATCCAGTTTGTTTGCATCCGTGCGGATCATCGTTCGCAGCACATCCACCGCTTTTTCAAACTCTTCCGGCGTACCGCCCTTTGTAGCAGATTTTGCAGCCGAAAACTGCAGTTCCACTTCCGACTTCCTGGCGCCGGAGATAAAGCCCATGGTATTTCTTTCAAAGCCCGTGGTTTCATAGTAGCCATAATAACCGTTGTTTACGCAGGCATAAGCACCTTCCGCGTCCCCGGCCGCATACTTCGCCTTTGCCTCACGAAACACCTCTGCCATTGCATCCGCCACATCGTTCCACCGTCCGACCGCCAGCGGAAGCCCCGCCGCCGTGGTATATTCTTCCCAGGTCGCATAATATGCTTCTGCAAACAGAGCCGTTGCGGCTGTCTCTTTCTCTTCGGCAATGACGATATCCTCTTCCACGCCATCCAGTTTATTGGCAGCCAGCCGCAGGTCGGCAACCAGCACATCCTTTGCCGTTGTTGTATCTTCAATACTGCCTGCATTTTTGATTGCGGAATTTAATGCCGTAAAATCCGTCTCTACCGTTTTTTTGCTCGCGCTGGGAAGCTGCCGCTGCATCTCGATCTTTAAGCCCGACTCACTCCAATAGGCATTCTTTGCAGACGAGACCAGTGACAGGGCTGTATCTGTATCTCCTGCCTGATACGCTGCCAGTGCCTCTTCCAATACCGCTTCTATGGCATCCGTCACTTCATTCCAGGTATATGTGCTTAACCCTTTCGCCTCTTTATACTCTGTCCAGGAGGGATACACATCCTCCGCGTCTGCCGTTATCACTGCTGCGGCAAATACCAGACCAAGGATCAGCATAAACGCAGCGATATATCTTCCGGTTTTTCTATACATAACTGACATTTTACACCACTTCCTTCTGTTAGATTTTTCTAACGAATGAATGTTAGCACTCTCTAACTGTTTTGTCAACTAATTTTAATTAGTTTTTAGTAACTTTTTTTTATAGTAAGCGCAATAAGTAATTGCGCTTACTATAACGCTCCGTGAGTATTCCGTTTGAATAGTGCACCCTTTTCGGAAAAATAGAGCAGGGTCTCCGAAAAAATAGAGCAACCCTTTCCGATTTTTGAGTGCAGTCTCCTATAATGTATCCATGCACCTTATGGTGTAAATACATTTTTAGG
>JAFUUX010000026.1 GCA_017471325.1 Lachnospiraceae bacterium
TAAGCGCAATAAATAATTGCGCTTACTATAACGCTCCGCGAGGATGCGCACGGATTTTGTAAGGAAATATGCCGCTTTCAGCGGCCAAAATCCGGCGCAGTAAACGACAAAACGAAAATAGTTTTGTCGTTTACTATAACATTCAGGATCCGGGAGTTTTGAACAGTTACCGGAAAACAAACACGGACAGAAGAAGGTTAAGCGCAAAAGATGCTTATCAATAAACAAAGGAGGAGAAAAAGAGTGAAAGCGAGAAGAGTATTATCCTGTCTGGCGACGGGAATGCTGAGTGTGTCACTGGCGGCCTGCACGGTTCCGGCCACACAGCCGGCACCGGATGCCGTGGGCGAGACACCAACGGAAGAAGCGGGAACGACAGAGACACCGGCAGCGGCGGGCTATGCTTATGATGAGGCAGCCAGCATTACCTTTGCGGATGGCAATTTTGGATTTCTGGGCAGTGATACCACAGTAAATCCGGCTGCCAAGGAAACGGTGCTGGAACTGGTGGAGCGGGATGGCCATAAGATGGTGAAGGCAGTTTCGGCAGAAGGCGGCAAGCTGTATATCGGCATACAGATGGATGCGCTGCTGGGCGCGGATGTCAGCAAGGTGGCCAGCGTGGAGTTTGGTTTAGAGACCGAGCAGGGCAGCGAGTTTTCCGCAAAATCCGGCAAGATCTATTCTTTCCTGGGCGGAGTACAGAGCGGGACGCCCTGGTCCATCTATGTGGAGAACGGCAATCCCAAGACCGTATCGGCAGAAGTGAGCGGTGCGGCAGCCGGGGACTATCTGGTGCTTTCCATGGAGGATTCCGGTGCGGCAGCAGGGCTGGAGGGAGCAACACTCTATATCCACAGCATATCGTTTAAGGATGCTTCCGGCGCGGTGCTGGCGGTAGACACTGCGGCAGAGTATTGTGCGGCGGTCAGCGGCGAGGACCGCAGCAATCTGTATGCAATGACCGGTGCGGTGGAATATGACGCAAAGGCTGCCGGCGGGGCATGGGCGCAGGCGGATATCTTAACGATCGATGACGATATGAAGGCGAAACTGGTGCCGGGCGCGGTGATCGAGATCGAGTATTCTTCCACAACCGGTAATATGTGGATCGTGATGAACGGCGCGGAGGCAGGCTGGATGCGCGTGGGTGTCGGTGACGCGGACGGCAGCGGCCAGGGCTATGCGTATACAAATAATTCCGGCAATATCGCGCAGATCACTTATGAGCAGATCGCGGAATACTGCGGCGAGGATGTGAGCACCTGGGGCGGTACCATACAGGCGGAATCCGATGGCGACTGGGAAGTCTTCAGCGTGAATATCGGAATGGCGGCACCGTCATATACGGCAAGCGGTGCTTTGGAGATCGGACAGGCTGCCAGCGGGGAAGGCTGGGCACAGGCAGATATCGTGACCATCGATGATGATGTGGCATCCGCTCTGGTACCGGGTACAGTGCTGGAGATCGATTATACTTCCGAGACCGGCGAATTGTGGATCGTGATGCCGGATGCGGAGGCAGGCTGGAAGCGCGTGGGTGTCGGTGACGCGGACGGCAGCGGCCAGGGTTACGCGGTATATGACGGCAGCAAGTGCTATATCCCGTATGAGATGATCGCAGAGGTGCTGGGCTCTTCCAATATCGGCAGATGGGGTGAGCGTATTCAGGCGGAAGCTTCCAGCAAGTGGGAAGTCTTTGGCGTCAAGATCGGCAAGGCAGTAGAACTGCAGCCGTTAAACAGTGTCCTTAAGATAGAAGGCTCGGAAGCCAAAGGGGAAGGCTGGGCACAGGCAGATGTGATCAAGGATCTGACAGCCGAGGACGTGGCAGCAGCACTGGTGCCGGGCAGCGTGGTATCCATCAGTTATACTTCCGAGACCGGGAATATGTGGATCGTGATGAACGGTGCGGAAGCCGGCTGGATGCGTGTGGGTGTCGGCGATGCGGATGGCAGCGGTCAGGGTTATGCGGCATGCAACGGCTCTGTATGCCAGATCCCGTATGAGATGATCGCGGAATACTGCGGTAAGGACGTGAGCAAATGGGGCAGCACGATGCAGTGTGAGTCCGATGGCGCATGGGAAGTCTACAGCGTATCGATCGGTCAGGCAAAATAAATGAAAAAACGCGGTGCGCCGGCGGGATGGCCGGGCACCGCCGGATATCTTTTTCAACCAAGAAAGGAGACAGCATGAACAGGAAATTAAGCAAATGGATCACAGCGGGCATGAGCGGCATCATGGCTTTGTCCATGGCAGCCTGCGGCGGAAATGCGGGGACTGCGACGGCACCGGAAACACAGGCACCGGAGGGGGGCAGCGCGCCGACGGCAGCGGCTGCATCTACGGAATATACCACGGATACCCACCGCGACATCACCATCGGTTCCTGGTGGCGTATGTATTATGCCTCCGGAGATGTGAAGGAGGACAGCCCGGACTGGGTGACGGCGCAGTTTGCCGATGATGACAGTGAGACACTGCGTGCGGAGAAGACCTTTAACCAGGATATCGCAAATCGCAAGTTTGACCTGGTGAGCGCGTTGGAAGAGAAATACAACTGCACATTCAAATGGGTAAACCTGACTTACGATGGTACGGCGGAATCCCTGCAGACATCCACGCTGGCAGGCGCGCCGGATGCGGATATCTATATGGTGGCGACTTCCATGGCAGTGCCGGCGCAGGCAAACGGGCTGCTTTTGGATCTGCACGATGTGCTGCCGGCAGACCATGACCTGTTTACGGAGCAGAAGTATATGACCTATCTGGATCTGGGAGACGGCAAGGCCAGTATCCTGTGGTATCAGGGCGGCTTTAAGAATACCTATCCGCTGGGCTTTAACATGCAGATGCTGGAAGAGAACGGCCTGGAGGATCCCCGTGAACTGTATGCAAGGGGTGAGTGGACCTGGGATAAGTTTATGGAGTATTGCAAAGTGCTGACACAGGATACCGACGGTGACGGACAGACGGATCAGTACGGCTATTGCGGTTTTGCAAACGATACATTCGGCCAGCTGCTGATGAGCAACGGCGCGGCAGTGGCAGGCGGTACGACGGAAACCCTTTCCAGCCAGGCGACCGGTGAGGTGCTGGATTTCATGAACAAAATGTACAATGTGGAGAAGGTATGCTATCCGTACGATTACGCTTCCAAGGGCGGTAAACCTTCGGATTCCATGCGTATCCAGTATAACAACGGCAATATCGCATTCTTCCCCATCGCGGTATGGATCCAGAATGCAAACGGCAACTACCCGGACGGCAAGCAGGGCAATCTGACCTGGGATACCGCATATGTGCAGTGGCCGGTAGGGTACTCCGGCAATCAGGAGACCAATGCGACCATCAATTCCATGGACGGCAACTGGTTTGTGATCCCGGTCAATGTGGAGCAGCCGGCGCTGGTGGCAAACTTCCTGTATGACCTGCACATGTGGTGGGAAGGCATGGATCCGAACCCGATGAATGACCGCAAGGCAAACAACTGGTGGTACAACGAGACCGCAAAGGATCCGGCACTGAATGATGCAAACTTTGAGGTGCAGCAGTATTGCCTGGCACACCCGGGTATGGAACTGTGGGAGAGTTTAAACATCGAGGGTATGGATCTGGAAGCGATCATTGACGGCAGCATGACGCCGGCGCAGTTCCAGGAGACCTACAAGCAGCCGATCCAGGATGCGCTGAACGCGATGTTTGAATGATCTGAATGAAATAGAAACTGTGCGGATTTTGAAAGCAGAAGCCCCGGAGCCGGAAACGGCTGCCGGGGTTTGATTTTTCCTGCCAAAATGTTACAATGTCTTTATGGGCAATCTGTTTTCAGGAGATACAATCTTTGCGCGTTTTATGAATACGCTGGCCGGTGTGATCTGGACGGGGCTGCTGTGGCTGCTTTTGTGCCTGCCGGTCTTTACGGTTCCGATGGCGTCCATGGCGGCGTATCAGACCATGTCCAGGGCAGTACGCGGGGAGCAGGCGTATGTCACGGATACCTTTTTTCGGAGTTTTGCGCGTTATTTTAAGAAATGGACCGGTTTCGCGCTTTTAGAACTGCTGATCCTGGCATGGCTTTTGTTTGACTGCATTTATCTGTATGGTTACGGTACGGAGTTTTCCCAGGTGCTTTCCTATATCATCTATGGATTTCTGCTGCTGTTTGTGGCATTGAACGCGGTATTGTATCCCTGCGCATCACGCTTTGGGGGCAGCAGGTTTACGGTGTTTAAACTGGCATTTTATATCGTATTCCGGCATTTGCTGGCCTCCGTGGCGCTGCTGCTGCTGGCGGGGCTGTGTGTTTATGGTCTGTTTCTGCTGCCCCGGAGCATACTGCTTGCCTGGTGCGTGCTGCTTTTGCCGGGGGCGTACTGGTTTGCCGCAAGCATCATCATGGAGCCGGTGCTGCGCCGGTATACGGTCGGGACAGAAGCACCTGCAGATAAAAAAGAGGCTGTTATACAAAAGCGCGCGGAAGCCTCTGAGGAAGAGGATGGTGATGGTGCGGAGGCTCGTCCGGGCAGGCCGGTTTTGCATCACAGAGCAAAAGAGGGCAGCAGTGTCGGAACAGAGACAAAGGATGAGGGCTCTGATGACAGTTCCATTGTCGAGAAGATTCCCGGCTTCTGGGACAGGATCATCAGGAAATAAAGCGTAGCCGATGTGGGACAATCTTTTCAGGCTGCCGTTTTTATGCTATGATGATGGTTGTGGAGGTGTGCTCATGGGTACTTACGTAAATCCGGGAAATAACAGTTTTTTGAGTGATACTTCAGGAGAGATTTATATTGCTAAGACGGAGCTTCTGGAAGTGTTGAACCAGGCGATCAATACACCCGGGCGATATTTTGCGGTAAGCCGTGCGCGCCGTTTCGGCAAGTCCATGGCAGCGGGGATGATCGATGCTTATTACAGCCGTGGCTGCGACTCGCGGGAGCTTTTTGCGCCTTATGAGATCGCAGGGGCGGCTGACTATGAAAAGCACCTGAACCAGTATAATGTGGTGCATTTTGATGTGGCCAGTTTTTTCAATGCGGCAAAGAGACCGGAGGATGTGATACCGCTGATGGATGGAACGCTTATGGAATCCATGAAAGAGGAATTTCCATATCTTTGCGGCAAGGAATATGCGAATACAGCGGCAGCAATCTATGATGTATATCACAGGGAGGGCAGGCAGTTCATCATCGTCATTGATGAATGGGAATGCATCATCCGGGATGCGAAGGATGATGAGAAACTGATACTGGATTACCTGAAGTACCTGCGCGGCTTCTTTAAAACGGAGGAATCCAAGCAGTTCCTGGCGCTGGGCTATATCACGGGGATCCTGCCGGTCAAGAAGATCAAGGGGGAATCCGCGCTGAATAATTTCCGGGAGTATACCATGATCTCGCCGAAAATGCTTGCGCCCTATTTTGGCTTTTCAGAGGAGGAAGTGGAGGGATTGTGCAGAACATATCACATGGATATGAAAGCGGTGCGCAGGTGGTATGACGGATATCGGATGCAATGGCGTGACAGTATCAGTCAGGAACAGCATAAGCTGCATATGTACAATCCAAACTCTCTTGTCAATGCCATGATAGACGGCGTGACGGAAAGTTACTGGAAAAACACCGGTGCCTTTGCCGGGGTGAATGACTATATCGAACTGAACATGGCAGGTCTGAAGGACGATGTGATCGCCATGATCGCGGGGGAACGCCGGGCGGTGAATACAGCGACCTTCCAGAATGATCTGACACATTATAAGACAAAGGACGATGTGCTGACAGCGCTGATCCATATGGGATATCTGGGATATGACACGGAGACCGGAGAGGCTTTTATCCCCAATGAAGAGGTGCGTGATGTGTTTGAAAGTGCTGTGCGTGTCGGGGACTGGACGGATATCCAGGATGCGTTGGAGCATTCGGACGCTTTATTGAAAGCCACCTGGGAGGGGGATACGAAACGGATCGCGGAGACCATCGCCAAGTCACAGCAGGATTATGCGTCTATCATCAACTTTCATGATGAAAACGCCCTGGCCTGTGCTGTGATGATGAGTTATTTTACTGCCCGGAAATACTACTATGTAAAGCGGGAACTGCCTGCGGGCAAAGGTTTTGCAGATATCGTTTTTATCCCGAGAAAAGA
Organism: Lachnospiraceae bacterium; assembly: GCA_017471325.1. Taxonomy (GTDB): domain Bacteria; phylum Bacillota; class Clostridia; order Lachnospirales; family Lachnospiraceae; genus NK4A136. The sequence goes on from JAFUUX010000026.1 coordinate 6,151, forward strand.
GGGTGCGCATCCGGCTATGGTGGTAGAACTGAAATGGAACCGCAATGCAAAAGCAGCTATCAAACAGATCCGGGATAAGGAGTATGCGGGAGCATTGGCGGACTACAAAGGGGAACTGCTGCTGGTAGGGATCAATTATAATAAAAAGACAGGGAAATACAGCTGCCGGATGGAGAAGAGGGGATTTTTTTGAAAGGCGGGATTATGCAGAGATGTTTGGCTATACCCAGGATGAACTGCTACAATATTTTGATGAGTATCTGGAGGATGCGGTCGCCGACGGCGTGCGGGACAACATGGATCGCGAACTGACAAAAGAAGAACTCATAGATGAGATCAAGCGCTGAGACTGGATTTCCCCAATTATGAGGTGAAAAATGCCTTTGAGAAGAACCTGTTTCTGACTGCTGGTTTTGTACTATGATGATATCCGTGGAGGTGTGGCTATGGGAACCTATGTGAATCCCGGGAATAACAGTTTTAAGAGTGATACTTCGGGAGAGATTTATATTGATAAGACGGGGCTTCTGGAAGTGCTGAACCGGGCGGTCAATACTCCCGGGCGGTATTTTGCCGTGAGCCGTGCGCGCCGTTTCGGCAAGTCTATGGCGGCGGGGATGATTGATGCCTACTATAGCCGGGGCTGCGACTCACGGGAACTTTTTGCACCTTATGAGATCGCAGGGGCGGCTGATTTTGAGGAGCATCTGAACCAGTATAATGTGGTGCATTTTGATGTGGCCAGTTTTTTCAATGCGGCAAAGACGCCGGAGGATGTGATCCCGA
>JAFUUX010000076.1 GCA_017471325.1 Lachnospiraceae bacterium
CGATCGTATCGGCCTCAGCCACCGCCTCCAGGAACCTGCCGCCCTTTACCGTGATGTCAGACCTGGCCGCTTCATTGATCGCCGACAGCACCGAGATCGGCATGGCCATCTTCAGCGCGCAGGAATAATCCACCATCAGGACAGATACCGCTTTGGTAATACTGCGGCTGAACAGATAGGTTGCTGCCGAAGCCAGCAGCGTATAGCCGACCAGATTGTCTGCCAGCCGTTCCGCCTTGCTTTCCAGTGAGGATTTCAGTTTTTCCGATGCCTCGATCATCTGCACGATACGGTCAAAACGCCCGTTACCGCTCACCTGCGATACACGCATCCGCAGTTCACCTTCCTCTACTACCGTCCCGGCAAAGACCAAAGCGCCTGCCGTCTTTCGTACCGGCAGCGGCTCCCCGGTCATGGAAGCCTGATTGACCATGGCCTCCCCGTCCGTCACTTCCCCGTCAAAGGGGATCATATTCCCCATGTGCACAATGACCGTATCCCCGCATTGTACGAACGCGGAATCCGCAAGCACTTCGCCTTTTTCCGTCAGCAGCCATACACTGTCCACATTCACGGACATCCGTCTTGCCAGATCGCCGACAGATCGTTTATGCGTCCATTCCTCCAGCGTATCCCCCATCTTTAACAGAAACATCACGCTCGAAGCCGTCTTATAATCTCCTGTCAGGATTGCCGCCAGTATCGCGATCGCATCCAGCAATTCCACTTTCAGCCGCTTATCCTTCAGCGTCTTTAAGCCCCGCCAGACATACTTCACGGTCTTGGCCAGCACCCACCATCTGCGGATGGTCAGAGGAAGGATCAGCCTTTTGCCATAATGCAGTATGACCGATGTGATGATCCGTTCACTGTAGCCGGCAGAAAGTTCCCTGCCGGAGGTTTCAAATACACGCTGCGGTACCTCCACTGTTTCAAACGAAAACGCTCTGAGGATCTCAAACACGCGCTCCCGCTCACAGGCATAGCGGATGACCACATCCGCCGTGCGCTCATAGATCCTGACTTCCGTGATCTCCCAAAACCCCTGCAGATAATACTCCAGCGTATCTGCTTCCTGAAATGACATACGCCCCAAAGCAAGATGCACCCGCAGTCTTGCCCTGATCTCATGTTTTACCGTAAATTTCATACTCTGCCCGATCAACCTTTATTCTGCTGTTTCCCGCGCTGCCTTTGCCGCCTTTTCCTCGTTGATGGCCTTTGCCTCTTCATAGATATCCGCGCAGTTTTCCCGAAGCGTGGTCACCTGATCCAGAACGCAGTCTTTTGCACGCAGCACAGCCGCCGTGCAATGTGTGTAAACCTTTTTTGCATCCTTCCCGGACAGCAGTTTGATGCCTTCCAGCCCAAACAGCGTCCCCAGCGCAAAGAAGCCTAACTTTGTGTAGCCCATGTTTACTCCTCCTTTATGCATCTAATTATTTATAGTTGCCGCTAACATCAGTTCATAGCATATCACAACAGAATGCGTTTTTCAATCGCTTTCCTGCAAAATGCACTTCCCATCATCCATTTGCCAAATAATTCAACCCTCCCAGCCGCCGGATCACCTCTTCCTTCCTTGGCGTGTCCCGGTAAAAGATCACAGCCTCTTTTTTCTCCAGGTTCACCCGGCAAGCCAGGCCGTCAATTTCATTCACCGCCTCTGTTACGCGTTTTGC
>JAFUUX010000077.1 GCA_017471325.1 Lachnospiraceae bacterium
ATTAAATTTTCACTATTTTTTCACTATTTTCCATTATCCTTAGTCAATAAAACTGAAATATAATGCTATCAAGGTACTACCCAGTAAACCATCTCATTACACCGGTTCCTCAAAACACCAACTGTACAAGTAACATATATATTATCGTCCCTGTCAAAATACTGATCAAGGAATTACGCTTCCACACCTGCACGCCTGCAACACAGGCGACCGCGATCAGTTCCGGGATCCCAAACGGATGAGCCAAAGGAGTAACATCTTTCAGGCAATAGACCACAAGCATTCCGATGATTGCCGGCGGAAGTACCCTTCCAAGATAGGATATGTATTTCGGCGTTTTCTTTCTGAATACAAGAAACGGCAGGAAACGTATCAATATGGTAACTAATGACATCGTGGCAATAAGGATCGCCGGTTTCATACGCCCTTCTCCTCCCGGCTGCGCAGAAGTGTCAGCACCAGCGTGATCAGCAGCATCGCAGGGATCAGGAAGTTATCCTGTCCAAACGCGATAAGGCACAACAGTGTACAAAGCAATCCGGTGAGCGCAGGAACGTGATCTTTTGTCGCAAGCCACTGCTCCGTAAACGACGCGACAAACAACGCGGTCATGGAAAATTCTATTCCTGCTGTTGAAAACGGCAACACTGCCCCAAGCAGATTCCCGATGACAGTACCTATGATCCAGTAGCAGTGGTCAAAAAAAGACACAAGAAACCTGTACAGTTCGGGGGAACCCCCGCCAGGCGCCTGTCCGTCGCACAACAGGGAATATGTCTCATCCGTAAGTGAAAAAACCAAATAGGGCTTAAATCTGCCTGAATGTTTGTAGGTATCGATCATGGATATGCTGTAGAACAAATGTCTGGCGTTCACCATGATCGTCGTAATGACAGCCGTAATAACGGAGGCACCTCCGCTCAGAAGCCCAATGCCTACGTATTGCATAGATCCGGCATAGATAAATATGCTCATAGCCGCCGCCCATAATACCCCATAACCGGCATTCCGCATGAGGATTCCAAAGCCGATACCCAAAACCACATAACCTGCCAGAATCGGTATGGATTTATAAAACGCTTGTTTGATCATTCCAATATTCTTCCCCCTGTCAGATCCGTTGCCCTTCGTCCGGACGCACAACCGAAATATCCCTTGCGAAAATGGTACCCTTTTCTACGGATTCATAAACTCATATTAGCGTTATCTGGCATTATAGCGTATACATCCGCATTCCGATCATCCGTTATCTGATCTCCCTTTTCCACACTAGACATAACGCCATATAGTGATGCCCGTCTTTCCTTTTTTCGTAGTATATTCTTCCCCGCGATATTCCAACTTGCCATAGCCTCTCACCGATACTTTGCAGTTCTCTTTCAGGATCGTCTCCGGATTTCTGCACAGTCTGCCGTTCACCGTTATCTTCTCGGCCTCAAACAGTTTCTTTGCCTCTCCGCGTGAAAGACGATAAACCTTTGCCAGGATCGCATCCAGCCGCGGTGACGAGACCGTTACGTTTTCTTCACAGAGTTTCGGAAGGCAGTCCACCGGTACTTCCCCGACTGCACTGCAGCATACCGCAGTATGCCTGATACGCTCCAGCCCGGAACATATATACTCTGCCATCTCTTCCAGCACAAAAAAATAGGCCGAACGCTCCGTTACGATGATATCCCCGATCACATCCCGTTCAATCCCCAGATTCAGTATTGCTCCGAGAAAATCCCGGTGTGTCAGATGATCCGCAAACTTTTCCTGTTTGGGCCGGGCATACAGGATACGGATCGGAAACGGCTCCTTATACCCGATCTCCTTCGGATCTCCAAAACGCACCACCACGCGTTCGGTATTTTCCGTTCCGCCCCACATCGTGATTTCGCGCTCCTCCGCCGCTTCATAAGCCAGTCCTGCCGTTTCCGGCGAATGAAAACCCGAGTAGGTATAGATGCCGCTCTGTCTTGCCCGATCCGCAAGTTCTTCAAAACGTTTTCGGTTTTTCTGATCATGTTCATTCATCATTTCTTAATCTGCTCTTCTTTTTTATGATCAAATGATGAAAGAAAGCAATCCGCCGGAACTCTTCCATCTCTGATTATAGTCATTTACAGAAAATAACATGCTTAAACACATCATAATTCTTACTTCTCCCCGGCGGACAGTAAACCGCAAACTCTATCTTTTCAATCCCCCTGGGAAACTCCTGCAGAACTGTTTTATATGCTCTGTCGACAACCTCCGGATATTTTCTCTGTCATTTTCTCTGCTGTTCACAAAAGCATCAATAGAGTCATTGCCTAAGGAATATCTGATAAAATCCAGATCAATATCCTGCGTAGCCCGGCGGACATTTTTTGTCTTTCCGCGCATCACTACCCCACCTTTTATCGTTACATTCCGGTTCAGACTGCTTGTGGCTATTGCCTTCAGAATCAGATCCTGACATACCTTTGCCTGCGCATTGGCGTCACCATATCCGTTCTCTATTTCTTTCCTTATCATCGCATCAATATCAATCATCATAACACCTCCATTTGCAGAGTTTCCATTATTCTTGCCGATTTAGGCACCGCTTCAGCATAATCCTGTACCGCTCTGATATCAAGATCATATATTATTTCTCTAAAATTTAGCAATACCTCTTTATAATAATCAAACGGTATCTTACTCTTATGGCGCAATAGTTCAACAAGCATTCTCTCCCTGCTGTAAATCCTGATGGTACCACCATTTTTTTCCTCAATCTCAACACCAAGATCAAGCAGATCGCTTTTCTCAAATATCTGAACAACACGCTTGTCTGCGATCTTTGATGCGTTCCGATCCGTTGCAAGATAGTATTTCTCAGGTATAACATCCGTTAGATTATAATGATAAAACGCACTGTCCATCGTCATGACCGCCTTAGGATATTTCACTGCGAGTATCACCTCCGCGGGGACATACCCATTATCCGAATACACGCCCTTCTCCAGTTGATAGATTGCGCCACTCTCTACTGCTTTTTTGAGCAGATATTTCGTTCCATAATGCTTTACAGAATCTTCATAAGAGAATAGCATTTCTAATCCTCCGCATTTTTATCTGTTTTGCGTATGTTTGGTGTAATTATATTCTATGATCTTCAAATTTACATTCCCCAAAAAACAAAATGGCGGGTGTCTTACCCGCCAAATGGTGGACCCGGGTCTTTCGACCAGCCCATAACTCATCACTGAATTATGATTAAATTGTATCGTATTAGTTTATAACTGTCAACCCTATTTTTTGCGAATGAATTTGCCGGAACCATAGTCTAAAAATGCGGGGCAGATCGCCCCGCATCATAATAAAGCCTCTTCGTCTTACTTCTTTGCGCCGTTTACCAGATCCTTCAGCGCCTTGCCGGCCTTGAACTTAGGAACGGTAGCTGCCGGAATCTTGATTGCCTCTCCGGTTTCTTTTCACGTGAATCCCATCGAAAAGCATAACCTTCCAGATCCTCAAATGTCCGTACCGTCGATCACTCCGCCATCCCATCTCCGCTGCTCATATCAGCAGCCACTTCCGGGATCTCTATATCCGGCAGTTCTCCGGCGTATTCGGTATTATCCGCTACTTCCATCGGATCCTCCGGTGTCTCTTTCTCTTCCTCTTCCCAAAGAGATTTGTGCTTTTTATGCTTCTTATCCATCTGCATCGCCTGCAGCTGCATATTCTTGGCCATCTGATACATTTTATCATCATACTCCATCAGCTTCTTTTCATCTGTCCTGGGTACGATATCACCATTCGCCAGCCTGCGGAACACCATCATGATCTTGCCCATATCCTCCGTGTATTCCTTCATGGCTTCGCCCTGCTGCTTCGAAGATTCCATATTTGAAACATTACACCACTGCTCCATGATGGAATCGATGACCTTCTGATTATCCTCAAAAGCCTTTGTTGTAGCATTAAGCGACAGTTCCAGAGTTGCCGCCTCCTCTGAAAACCTGCTTTCACCGGTCAGACTATACTTCTTTTCAGCCTCTTCCTTTTGTTTGGTAAGGCTCCGCATCTGGTCGACCAGTTCTTTTCGATTGGCATAATATATGGGTTTTGCGTCCTTAATCTTCATCGTCCGCCTCCTCGGATCCGCTTTTCCCGCGTGTTGATCAAACCGTCTCGTCCACCTTAAGTCCCATAAGGTCCACATCGATCAGCGCCATCTTATTCTTAAGTTCTTCCAGGGCTGCTTCGGCCTGCCCGGAACTCTGATACATCTGCGCCGGGCTAAGATCTGTCAAGTCCGAAAGGTCCAGATCTTCCTGTTCTCTTTCACGCCTCCTTGCTTCCACATCGCTGATGGCCTCACGGTTGTTGTGAGCCAATGCTTCCTGCAGTTCCTTCTGCTCCTCGCGCTTCGCTTCGATCTTGACCTGCTCTTTTTCTTCTTCCTTCTCTTTCTCTTTTTCTTCCTGCTCTTTGCGGATCTTCTCGTCCTGTTTATCTTTGGCATCCGTGACCACCATTCCGATCACATCACGCTCTGCTGCTGCGATAATAGCTTCTCCGTCCTTCTTCGCATCCAGCATGGTATGCTGTTTATTATTTTCCGATTCCGCATCTGTAAAACTCTGCGTTGCCGCGATCATGGCTTTATCCACCTCATCGATGCGTTGCTTTGCAGCAGTAAGCCTCTCATCTGCTTCCAACATACGGGACTGATACTCTGTCAGGTTCTTCATGATCTCTTTCGAACGTTCCACATTGTTTACAAAATCAGGATTGTTAAGTTTTTCCTCTAACGGCTGTTTTCTCCACGCCATTATCCATTCCAGATCCTTCTGCTCATCCGACTCAGGGTCAAGATTATACTCTTCCTTAAGTTCTTTCATCGTCTTTTCCGCATCATTGGCCATCTGTTTTGCAGATGCCTTCTCCGACCTCTGCTCCGCCACAAAATCCTTCAGATCCTGCAAGCGTTTCTGGAAATCCCTGTCCGTATTCCAGGCATCCGATACCATCTTAAAGGCCTGCTTTCTGGCGCTTTCCAGCTTTTCTTTAACCGGATCCTGCCCCATATTCAGGTTCCCTGCAAACACAGTCATCCCCTTTTTCTCTTCTTTCGGGGCATTCGCTGTGCCGACAGTTGTTTTTACCTGCTGCTGTGTATTCTGATTTCCTATACCATTGATTGAAATGTTCATATGCCGCACCTCCGTTGTCCTTATCCCCTAAAGTCAAAATGTGATCCGATCGCGCGTTCTGTATCTGTCATAACCCTGTTTGCCGCATTGCTGTACGAATAACTTTGTACTTTCCTCTTTTACAGACGGCTCCCTCTCAGCCTTATGGGCATCAGAAGCCCCGGCACGGTCGGATCCCATACTTCTTCCCTTGATCGTATAATTGATCTGCTGATACGCAGATGTACCATTCACAGATGCCATGACCAACTACCTCTTTGTAGATGCCATCGAAATCCTTTTCAACGCCTTAAATGAGATAAAAAACCTCAATAGATTTATCGGTCAGTCAATTACATATCATAACCCCCGAGCATATGATCAAACTTCCGAAAAAAATCTCTTTTTCCTGTAAGATATGCTATAGTAAACGACAAAACTATTTTCGTTTTGTCGTTTACTATAATAAAAGCTACTCAGACTACATACAACATCGATGACGCAAACAGCACAGTCGCGATCGTTAACATGAGCATCCCGAAATTCAGTATATCTGCCAAAACAGACCTTACTCAGGCGTTGAAGAATTGCGGCATAAGTGATGCTTTCAGTTCCGAATTATCCGATTTCACCCCGCTTACTACTGACCGCAACGATCTGTATGTAAGCAAAGCTGAGCACACTGCCCTTGTAGAGATTGATGAAAACGGTGTGACCGGAGCTGCCTATACGCAGATTGATCTATGCGGCGGTGCTCCCAGACCGGAAGATGAAATAGATTTTGTTCTGGACCGTCCCTTCATGTTCACAATAACGGGCCGTGATGGTTCTATCCTGTTTGCCGGTATCGTACGAAATATTGATTAAGCCTAAAACAGATTTACGGCGGAGCGCTCACTCCGCCGTATTTTTATTCTCCCGCAATTATGAACTGCGCTGTCAGAGGATATGCCGGAACACAAACACTCGGATCGTTCCTATCACTGTCCATCAGGACCTTGGTGATCCGGTAGGTTCCCGGAGCCAGTTTACCATACAGCCATTCCCAGTTAATTTCTTCCTCAGACTCGCCTTCCGCCGGCAGGATAAATCCTTCGTCGGTAAAGGTGCATATTGCGACCGCAAACGGTCGCATTTGCGGAGCTTAAAGACCGCGGAGCGGTCTACATCGGTCGTGAGGCGAAGCCGAACGGTCGAAAGCGATAAAAGCAACTTATAAAGTATCTCGAGCTACCTCATAATGAA
>JAFUUX010000027.1 GCA_017471325.1 Lachnospiraceae bacterium
AGCGCAATAAATAATTGCGCTTACTATAACGCTCCGCGAGGATGCGCACGGATTTTGTAAGGAAATATGCCGCTTTCAGCGGCCAAAATCCGGCGCAGTAAACGACAAAACGAAAATAGTTTTGTCGTTTACTATAAATATATAAACCGGCGTTTTATGGAGGAGAAGAGAATATGAGGCTGGATAAATTTTTGAAGGTATCGAGACTGATCAAGCGCAGGACGGTTGCGAACGAAGCCTGTGACGCCGGGCGTGTGCAGGTAAACGGGCGTGTGGCAAAGGCTTCCGTGGAGGTCAAGGTGGGGGATGAGATCGCGATCGCCTTCGGAAATAAGGAAACAAAAGTGCGCGTGCTGTCCCTGCAGGAGAGCGTGCGCAAGGAAGACGCGGATAAAATGGTGGAATTTTTATGATTTTTACCGCGTCTTTTTCTTTTTCTGTTTGGGCACTTGACATCGTTATTCCGGCGGTTTATCATAAATGATGGTATTATGTCAACAAAAAGTGAGTGAAAAGATGGCGAAGAAAACAGTTGCTTTCCGAAAACCGAAGAAAAAAGGACATTTGGGCGTGATCCTGGCGCTTATCGCGCTGGTGGTTTTTGTCGGGCTTTTTGGGTATAACAGCCTGGCATTGAAACAGCAGGAGAAGCAGTTGGACGCGGAGATCGCGGAGATGACCGGAAAACTGGATGCTGAGAAAGCACGCTCAGAAGAACTGGAAAATTTTGAAACCTATACGCATACCAAGAAATATGCGGAAGAGGTGGCCAGGGAAAACCTTGGCTATGTATACGAGGGCGAGATCGTATTCAAGAAAGATAATTAGAACGGCAGACAGTTACGGATGATGGATCTGCTGAAAAGGGTAGAACAGGATATCGGGACACAGGGACTGATCGCACCGGGAGATACGGTACTGATGGGAGTATCGGGAGGCGCGGATTCCGTGTGTCTTTTTCATATTTTATACAGGCTGTACCATGAGGGAGGGGTATCCCTGTACGTGATGCACGTGCATCACCATCTGCGGGCGGAGGCGGATGCGGAAGCCTTGTACGCAGAGGCGTTGTGCCGGCGGTATGGTGTGCCGTACAGGCAGGCGGACGTGCATGTGGAAAAGTATCTGGCAGAAAGCGGGATATCCTCTACAGAGGAGGCTGCCAGGAACCTGCGCTACGAAGCGCTGACGGCGTATCTGGCAGAACTGCCGGGGACGGAGGCAGCCAAAAAACTGGCGGTGGCGCATACTTTAAATGATAATGCGGAGACGGTGCTGCACCATCTGTTCCGCGGCACGGGCTTGAGGGGGCTGGGCGGCATACAGGCCGGACGGGGGCAGATCATACGCCCGCTGCTTTCCGTGAGCCGTGCCGAGGTAGAGGCGTACCTGACGGCGCAGGGGATCGGCTGGTGTACGGACAGCAGCAATGAAGGGGATGATTATGCGAGGAACCGTATCCGCCACCATATCCTGCCGATGGCAGAACAGGAAGTGAACGCGCAGGCGGCAGAGCATATCCACGCGGCGGCGCGGCAGCTGTCGGCGGCGGAGGATTACATTTTTGCGCAGGTGCGGGAGGCATACGGGCATCTGGTGAGCGCGCAGGAGGACGGGGTACGGATCGCAAGAAAGGAGTTTATGGCACTGCACCCCTATCTGCAGGAGCGGCTGGCATTGTACTGTATGCAGCAGGTATGCGGTTCGGCCAGGGATATCACGGCAAAGCATGTGCGGATCTTTCTGGGGCTGTTTGCCATGCCCGCGGGAAAGATGCTGGATCTGCCGCACCGGCTGTTTGCAAAGCGGCAGAGGGAATATATTGAACTTTTGCGAAAAAATTGATAATATAAAAATTTGGAGGGCAAATCAATGGCGGATGTGATAAAAGAACTGATCAGCGAAGAAAAAGTAAAGGAACGGATCCGCGAACTGGGTGCGGAGATCAGCAAAGCATACGAAGGAAAGAAACTGCACATCATCTGCATTCTGAAGGGCAGCATTTTCTTTACCTGCGAACTGGCACGGCACATTACGGTGCCGGTGACGCTGGATTTCATCACGGTATCCAGTTACGGGGACGGCAGGGAGTCTACCGGAAAGGTCAGGATCGTGCATGATCTGGACGAGCGGATCGAGGGTAAGGATGTGCTGGTGATCGAGGATATCGTGGATACGGGCCGGACGCTTTCTTACCTTCTGAAGATGCTGCAGGAGAGAAATCCCGCTTCGCTGACGCTCTGTACCCTGCTGGATAAGCCCATGCGGCGTACCCATGAGGTGAAGGTGGATTATGTGGGGTTTGCGGTGCCGGATGAGTTTATCGTGGGCTGGGGGCTGGACTATGCGCAGAAGTACCGGAATCTGCCCTATATCGGCATACTTGGGGATGACGAATAAATAATAAAGGAGACGGAAGTTGAAAAAGCAGAATTACAGTTTCGTATTCCTGGTGATCATGCTGCTTTTGGCGGCAGCCATCTGGTTGAGCTTTTCCACCAGGCAGACGAGCAACTATTCACAGGCGGATTTTGAAGAGGCCGTAGCGGAAAATGATGTGGTAACGGTGGTGATCGACCAGAATAAGGAAGTGCCCACAGGTACCATACAGGTGACCACGAAGAACCATGGCGTGCGCCAGTTCCACGCAACGGATGTGCGTGAGATCGAGAATTATGCCAAAGAGCATAATATCGCGGTCAGGATCAATGATGTGCCGGAAGACAACTGGTTTCTGATGTATGTGCTGCCGGCGCTGGTAGTGCTGATCATCTTTGTATTTTTCTACACCGGCATGATGAACGCCCAGTCAGGAGGCGGCGGCAACAGCCGGATGATGAATTTCGGCAAGAGCCGGGCGCAGTTGGTGCGCGACTGCAAGACGACTTTTGCGGATGTGGCGGGGCTGAAGGAGGAAAAAGAGGATCTGGACGAGATCGTGGATTTTTTGCGGAAGCCGGAAAAATATACCGAAGTGGGCGCGCGCATTCCCAAGGGCATCCTGCTGGAGGGGCAGCCGGGTACCGGCAAGACGCTGTTGGCCAAGGCGATCGCCGGGGAGGCAAAGGTACCGTTTTTCTCGATTTCCGGTTCTGATTTTGTGGAAATGTTTGTCGGCGTGGGCGCATCCCGTGTCAGGGATCTGTTTTCGGAGGCAAAGAAAAATTCCCCCTGCATCATCTTTATCGATGAGATCGACGCGGTAGCCAGACGGCGCGGTACCGGTATGGGCGGCGGCCATGATGAGAGAGAGCAGACCTTAAACCAGCTGCTGGTGGAGATGGACGGTTTTGGTCCCAATGAGGGGATCATCGTGCTGGCAGCCACCAACCGCGTGGATATTTTGGATCCCGCCATTCTGCGGCCGGGACGATTTGACCGCAAGATCACCGTGAGCCCGCCGGATGTGCAGGGGCGCGAGGATATCTTAAAGGTGCACGCAAAGAACAAGCCGCTGGGCGAGGATGTGGATCTGAAGGAGGTGGCGAGGACCACGGCAGGTTTTACCGGCGCGGATCTGGAGAACCTGTTAAATGAGGCGGCCATCAAGGCGGCCAAGGAGGCGCGCAAGTATTTAAATGCCGAGGATATCAAGAAGTCTTTCATCAAAGTGGGGATCGGTACGGAAAAGCGCAGCCACATCATCTCTGACCGTGACAAGAAGATCACGGCTTACCATGAATCCGGGCATGCGATCCTGATGCATCTGCTGCCGCTGACGGGTTCGGTGTATACGGTGTCGATCATACCTACCGGAGACGGCGCGGCAGGCTATATGATGCCGGTGCCGGACAATGATGACTGGCACATGACAAAGGAACAGATCCGGCAGCGGCTGATGGTAACCCTGGGCGGGCGCGTGGCGGAGGAGATCATCTTTGGCGATGTGACCACCGGCGCATCGAGCGATATCAAGAAGGCAACGAAAAATGCCCGCAGCATGGTGACGCGTTTCGGTATGTCTTCCCTGGGTCTGATCTGCTACGATGATGACGATGACGAGGTGTTCATCGGCCGGGATCTGGCACATGCCAAGACCACCAGCGAGTCCAAGGCGGCCGAGATCGATGCGGAAGTGAAACGGATCATCGATGAGTGCCATGATGAGGCGAAACGTATCCTGGAGGCGAATATGGATATCATGCACCGCTGCGCAGCGCTGCTGATCGAGAAGGAACGCATCAGCCGGGAAGAATTTGAGGCATTGTTTGTATAAAAATGCACAAAGAAAATATAGTAATATTGTAAAATTTGTTTATTTTGAGAATAGACTATTTACGGGGGTTTGCTATAATACATCATGTAACCCCCAATACATTTTATAGTTTTTTGCTATAACCCCATAAGAAAGAAATACCTTCTCTGAAAATGACAGTTTCCATACTGTCATTTTTACTGTCCGGAATAATTACCCTAAATGGCTATCTAAAACAACTATCCAAAACAACTACCCAAACGGAACGGGATATGGTATGATAGGAAACGCGGTTTGTATGCATCGATTTCCCAAAGGATGGGTTTATGGAAAAAGAAAAAATATCAGAAACTTCCAAAAGAGAAATCATCCTGACTGCGGCCTGTATATTCGTGGCCGTCCTTTTTCTGGTTTCTTTTGTGATCATCAATTTTGGCGGTTTTCCGCGCTTCTGCAATTCCGATATGTATGAGGATCTGTATGTTTCCAGGCTGATGTGGGAGCAGAAGACGATCTTCCCGAAGGGCTGGATCTTTGGCAACCAGTACTATGCGGTGGCAACGCCTGTGTGGGCAGCACTGATTTACGGTATCTGCGGGAGCATGAATACCGCCACGCTGCTGGCGACCACTTTAATGAGTGTATTCATCATCTGTTCTGCGGTATGGATGCTGCGTGCCTTTACCGGTGAACGGCTGCACATCTGCCTGGCGCTGGCGGTATTGCTCGGGGTGATGCCGGGACCACAGATCGTCCACAGCGAGCCGGGGCAGATCTTTTATCTCTGCGCGTCTTATTATGCCTGCTACCTGATCACCTGCTTTGTGGTGACCGGTACGTACCTGCGGGAACTGCAGGAGAAAAAGTGGCGCCCCGTGCCGTATATCCTGGGGCTGGTGCTCTGCTTTGGTACGGGCATGCAGAGCCTGCGGCAGACAACGGTGATGGTGCTGCCGCTTCTGTTTGTGGAAGCAGTGCGTAATGTATCTGTTTATATGAAGACAAAGAAGCTCGATCAGGAGAATGTGCGGATCGCGCTGCGCACCCTGGGCTATGCCTTTACAAACGGCTGCGGATATATCACGCTCAAACTGATCAATCCGGCACACCACAGTATCTTCGGGAACATGACGCCCAGGACTTCTGCCGGAGACATACTGGACGGCATCAAAATGGGACTGCGTTATCTCAGCCGCGTAAACGGGCTTTCCTATCTGTTCTACCAGGAATTCCGCGTGGATTATCTGCTGCTGGGGATCTACTGCATGCCCTTCCTGCTTGGCGTGATCGCTTTTGCGGCAGGCAGTATCCGGAAGGGATTTAGGGAAGCGGCCGGCAAATGCGGGGCAGTGTTGGTCATGGGGCTGGCGGCGACCTATGCGGTGGGCTGCGTCTTTAAGGTGACGCTGCGCCCGATCTATTTCTTTTTATGGTATCCGCTGGTCATGGTATCCGTGGTCTGGGCGCTGGGAAAACTGAAAGGCCGTTTGCGGACGGTGTATGTGGCGGCGGTACTGGCGCTGCTTTTGGGAAACTACGCGATCAGTTATGTTTCCAGCGTGCAGGAGGCTCTTTCCGGGGAAATGCTGGAAGAGGAGCAGGTATGCCGTTATATGCAGGAAAACGGATATGAATATCTCTACGGACCCTGGGTGGTGGCACCGGAGATCGCCGTGTATTCGGACGGAGAGATCATAGCCGGCGGCTGGTATGAGGAGGTGTTTGTGGTGCTGGATTATCTGAACCCCCACGGCATCTACGCGCCGGAGGATAATGAAAAGGCGCTGATCGTGCTGAAGCGTGCGGATATGGATGAGGCACTGCAGGCGGCGGCAGAGCGGGGGGCAGCGCTTACGCAGGTATACGAGACCGAAAAATATGTCCTTTACAAGGCATCGGAGCAGCTCATGATCGAATGAGATCAGGAGTGAAATGCCGAAAGTGAAAATAAAAAAAATCCTTGCATATTTATGGATTTTGATATAGAATAGTTTTGTTCGTTAAGAACGGAGGGCTCATAGCACAGCTGGGATGTGCGTCCGCTTCACGTGCGGAAGGTCACAGGTTCGAGCCCTGTTGGGCCCACGAAGACCACCGTTGATCCGGTGGTTTTTTTTGTGAAGAAGTTTTTTGGGAATGATCCATGCAGAAAATCCATGCAGAAAGAAAATGTGCGCAGGCCATCGGTAATATTTCCGGTGAGGAGCAGACGCATCAGAAAGAATCGGAACACAAAAAATCGGAACACAAAAAATGAATGAACTGAAACTTACCCCTATCGCGTATATCCATACCGGTTTTTCGGAAAAATTCGGCATACCCAGGCAGAGCGGCCTGGCGCCGGATGCTTTCGGAGTGATCGAGTTTGTGCCGGCATACCGGCATCCGGATGCCCTGCGGGGCATAGAGGCGTATTCCCACTTGTGGCTGATCTGGGATTTTTCAAAGAACCACAGGGCGGGCTGGTCAGCAACGGTGACACCGCCGCGGCTGGGAGGGAAGGAACATGTGGGCGTATTTGCGACCAGATCCCCATTCCGGCCAAACCCTTTGGGGCTGTCCTGCGTTAAACTGGAGCGCGTGGAGCAGACGGCGGATGCGGGCGGGATACTGCACGTGTCCGGCGTGGATCTGCTGGACCAAACGCCGATCTACGATATCAAGCCATATCTGCCTTATGCGGATGCGCATCCCGAAGCAGATGGCGGTTTTTCGGCGGCATTTTCAGAAAGGATGCTGCAGGTGGAGTTCCCCGGGGAACTGGAGGAAAAACTGCCGCCGCAGATCCGCGGCGCGGTACGGGATATCCTGGCCTGCGATCCGCGCACGGCTTATATCCATGATCCCGAAAGGGTATGGGGCGTGAGTTACGCCGGTTATAACATCCGTTTTACCGTGCGGGGGGAGATCTGCAGGGTGGTTGAAATCAGAAACGGCAGTGAATTTCGGACGCGAGTATAAAGTTTTTCGCGGGCTTGTCCGGACGAGGCATAGCCGTATGATGAAATGGGTGCAGGCATTCGGTACACCGCGAGGATGAGTTTGCGTATCTGTGCAGAAGCGCAGGGCGGTTCCGCACAGATATAAATATAGTAAACGACAAAACTATTTTCGTTTTGTCGTTTACTGCGCCGGATTTTGGCCGCTGAAAGCGGCATGTTTCCTTACAAAATCCGTGCGCATCCTCGCGGAGCGTTATAGTAAGCGCAATTATTTATTGCGCTTACTA
>JAFUUX010000078.1 GCA_017471325.1 Lachnospiraceae bacterium
AGCGCAATAAATAATTGCGCTTACTATAACGCTCCGCGAGGATGCGCACGGATTTTGTAAGGAAATATGCCGCTTTCAGCGGCCAAAATCCGGCGCAGTAAACGACAAAACGAAAATAGTTTTGTCGTTTACTATAAAAAACCACCTGCCTTGCGAACAGGTGGTTTAGCATCAGCCGAATATGCTTTTTTTCTTCTTTTTCCTGCCGCTGTCTCCGCCGTCACCGTCACCGGCATGCTCTGCCCGGTAGCGCTCTGCTGCATGCAGGGTATCACCGGTCTCGGCATCAAACTGCTTTAGCAGCTCCTTTGCTTTCCCGCTCAGTTTCACAGGCACCTGTACCGTCAGCAGCACGTAATGATCTCCCCTGCTCTTGGGATCCCGCAGGGAAGGCACGCCTTTGCCGCGCAGCCGCACCCTGGTATCCGTCGCCGTCCCCGGCTTTACCTCATAGACCACGGGCTTGCCGTCCACGGTATCGATCATGATCTCCCCGCCCAAAGCCGCCGTTGCAAATGAAATGGGCACGGTGGAATAGATGTCCCTGTCTTCCCGCTGAAAGATCGGATGGGGTGAGACCACTGCCTCAACCAGCACGTCCCCGCGCGGTCCGCCGTTCTGTCCGGGTTCGCCCATTCCGGCCATACGTTTCATCTGGCCGTTGTCCACGCCTGCCGGAAATTCCACGGCATATTTCTTGCGCATGGAAGTATAGCCTGTACCACGGCAGTCCGGACATTTTTCCTTGACGACCTTTCCGCTGCCGCCGCAGTCCGGGCAGGCCTGCACGTTCTGCATCATGCCAAACAGCGTCTGCGATGTGTACACCACTTTTCCCTTGCCGCCGCACTTGGTGCAGGTGTCAATCGAAGTACCCGGCTTTGCACCGTTTCCGTTGCAGGTTTTGCAGGTTTCCTTGACCGTCAGTTCGATCTCTTTGGTGCAGCCAAAAACAGCCTCCTCGAAACTCATGCGCACGCTGGTACGCAGATTCGCCCCTTTCATAGGCCCGTTGCTCCGTCCGCTCCTGCGTCCGCCGCCGCCAAACAGATCGCCAAATATATCCCCGAAGATGTCCCCGAAATCAGCGCCGCTGAAATCAAACCCGCCAAAGCCGCCGCCACCGCCTGCGCCGCCTTCAAACGCCGCGTGCCCGAACTGGTCATACTGCCTGCGCTTGTCCGCATCGGAAAGCACGGCATAAGCCTCGGAAGCCTCTTTAAACTTTGCTTCCGCTTCTTTGTCCCCCGGGTTCATATCCGGATGGTATTTTTTTGCCAGTTTACGATAGGCCGCTTTCAGCGCCGCATCATCAGCGTTTTTATCTACGCCCAGCACCTCGTAATAATCTCTTTTCTCTGCCATAGCCATTCATCCCTTTACACAAGGCTTGGGGCACATGCGTGCCCCTTGCCTGCATTTACCGTCTTATCACTATCCGATCAGATCTCTTTGAAATCTCCATCGATGATGTCATCAGCGCCGCCGCTGCTGCCGTTATCACTGCCGGAAGCGTTTGCGGAACCGCCCATGCCTCCCATACCGCCCATGTTCGGGCCGGCGCCTGCGGCACCCGCAGCACCCATGTTCTCATACATCTTGGTGAACAGGCTCTGTGCTTTCTCCATCATCTTTTCCTGTGCAGCCTTGATCTCTGCTACCTGATCCTCGCTCAGTTCCTGATCCTTGGTGCGCTCCAGCAGGTCTTTTAAGTTCTTCAGTTCATCTTCCAGTGCGCTCTTCTCGCCTGCGTCGATCTTATCGCCTACTTCGTTGAGTGCCTTCTCTACCTGGAATACCATGGAATCCGCATCATTTCTGGTATCGATGGCTTCCTTGCGTTTCTTATCCTGTGCCTCATACTCAGCCGCTTCTTTTACAGCGCGGTCGATCTCGTCATCAGACATATTGGAACCGGCCGTGATCGTGATATGCTGCTCCTTGCCGGTACCCAGATCCTTTGCGGATACATTGACGATACCGTTTGCATCGATATCGAAAGTAACCTCGATCTGCGGCACACCGCGTCTTGCAGGCGGGATGCCATCCAGACGGAACTGGCCTAAGGATTTATTATCCCTTGCAAACTGACGCTCGCCCTGTACCACATTGATATCTACCGCGGTCTGGTTATCCGCTGCCGTAGAGAATACCTGGCTGTGCTTGGTCGGGATCGTGGTATTACGCTCGATCAGTTTGGTAGCGATACCGCCCATGGTCTCGATGGACAGGGACAGCGGGGTAACATCCAGCAGAAGGATCTCTCCTGCGCCTGCATCGCCTGCCAGCTTACCACCCTGGATGGAAGCACCCAATGCCACGCACTCATCCGGGTTCAGCGTCTTGCTCGGCTCATGGCCGGTCAGTTGTTTTACTTTATCCTGTACTGCAGGTACACGGGTGGAACCGCCTACCAGAAGCACCTTGCCCAGTTCGGAAGAAGAGATGCCCGCATCACGCAGCGCGTTCTGTACCGGAACTGCTGTACGCTCGATCAGATCGTGTACCAGTTCTTCAAACTTCGCACGGGTAAGATCCATATCAAAGTGCTTCGGTCCCTCTGCCGTAGCCGTGATGAACGGCAGGTTGATATTTGTGGTCGTGGAAGCGGAAAGTTCTTTCTTTGCCTTTTCTGCCGCCTCTTTCAGACGCTGCATCGCCATCTTGTCACCAGACAGATCCACACCTTCTTTGTTCTTGAACTCTTTGAGCATCCAGTCCACGATCTTCTGGTCAAAATCATCGCCGCCCAGTCTGTTATCGCCGCTGGTAGCCAGTACTTCGATGACGCCCTCGCCGATCTCGATGATGGATACATCAAAGGTACCACCGCCCAGGTCGTATACCATGATCTTCTGCTCTTTTTCATTATCCAGACCATAAGCTAAGGCTGCAGCTGTCGGCTCGTTGATGATACGCTTTACATCCAGACCTGCGATCTTGCCTGCGTCCTTGGTTGCCTGACGCTGTGCATCGTTGAAGTATGCCGGAACCGTGATGACCGCTTCCGTTACTTTCTCGCCCAGATAATTCTCTGCATCGCCTTTCAGTTTCTGCAGGATCATTGCGGAAATCTGCTGCGGTGAATACTTCTTGCCATCGATGGTACGGCCTCTGTCTGTACCCATATCCCTCTTGATAGATGAGATGGTGTTGTCTGCATTCGTGACTGCCTGACGCTTTGCCGGCTCACCGATCAGACGCTCGCCGTTCTTTGTGAATGCCACTACGGACGGTGTGGTACGCGCACCTTCCGCATTGGAGATGACAGTGGGCTGTCCGCCTTCCATAACTGCCACGCAAGAGTTTGTTGTTCCCAAGTCAATACCGATGATCTTTCCCATAACTATGTCCTCCTTTAATATTTTGGATAATTCGTCCTTTTATAACTATCGGCGCTATGCCTGCTAGTTTGCTTTTTACGCTAATTCGCTACTTTCACCATACTGTGGCGGACCACCGTGTCACGGTAGAGATATCCTTTCTGCAGTTCCTCTACCACCATGTTATCGCCCGCTTCTTCATCATCCACATGCATCACTGCGTTGTGCAGATTCGGATCAAACTCTTTCCCTACCGCTTCGATGGGCTTCACTTCCAACTTCTCCAGTTCATCCATCATCTGCTTGTAGATCATCTGCATCCCCTCGGAAAAAGCATTTTTTTCTTCCTCCTTCAGAGCGCCCAGACCACGTTCAAAATTGTCCACCACCGGCAGCAGTTTTTCGATCACGCTCTTTGCGCCGGTTTCAAACATCGCCTGTTTTTCTTTCTCGGTGCGCTTGCGGAAATTTTCAAATTCCGCCATCTGCCGCATGTTTTTGTCTTTCAGTTCATCGATCTGCTCCTGCAGTTTTTCCTTTTCCTTATCTTTCTTTTTCTCTTTTCCGAACAGGCCTTTCTTCGGCTTTTCCTCTTTATTCTCTGCCGCTGCTTCCTCCTGTCCCTCTGCTGCTGCCTCCGCCTCATCCGGCTTGTCTTCCGTTTCCACGGCTTCCGCTGCATCCTCCCCGGCCTTTTGCGCCTCTTCCGCGGCCTGCTGCTCCGCTGCTTCTTCCAGTTCCTTTAACTTATCTATCGTCACTTTTCTGGAAACATCTTCTTCTGTACTTGCCATGTCCTCCGTCCCTTCTTTCTTTAATATTTAGTAACTATTCTTTTTTATAAATCCTCTCCAACTCGTTCATCATGGTACGGAGGGAACCTACTACTTTATCATAATCCATACGCTTAGGTCCGATGATCGCGATACTGCCCCGCATGCCCTCGCCCAGTTCGTATGTAGCCGTCACCACACTGCAGTCTTTCATCGACTGTACCGGCGCTTCTTCCCCGATATACACCTGTATGCCGGTATTGCCATCATCCGCCAGTTTTTCAGTAGCCAGTTTTGCCAATGCTTTCTTTTCTTCAAAGGTACTGATCAGTTCACTGGCCTTCTGCTTATCGGATAATTCCGGATATTTCAATATATTGTTGGCACCGCTGGTGTAGATCTCCAGGTCTTCCTCGCCTTTGATCGCCTGCGCCACCGCATCCATCACATTGCTGATGATATCACTGTGGATCCCCGCCTGCTCCTTCAGAGCCGTGATCATGCCCAGATTGATCTCTTCCAGCGCCATCCCCGTCAGATGGGTGTTCAGCAGGATATTCAGTTTCAGCATGGTCTCTTCGCTTAACGGTTCATCCACATGGATCATCTCGTTGCGGATCACATTGCCTTCCACCACGATCACTGCCAGAATCTGGCTTTCATCCACTCTGGACAGCTGCAGGAACTTCAGCCGGTTGCCTTTGATCTGCGGTGCCGAGACCACCGTTGCGTAATTGGTGTTTGCTGCCAGCACCTTTGCGACATTCTTCAGGACTTTGTCCATCTTGTCCTCTGTCTGCAGCAGGAGGCCTTTTAACTCCTCGATCTCCCTGTCCTTTTCCTGCATCATGTTATCCACATACATGCGGTAGGCTCTGTCTGTAGGAATACGTCCTGCGGAAGTATGCGGCTGTACGATATAGCCCAGTTCCTCCAGATCCGACATCTCATTACGGATCGTTGCGGAACTCAGGTTCAGATCTGTATACTTCGAGATCGTTCGGCTGCCGACCGGCTCTCCTGTTTCCAGATAATTGCGGATGACAGCGTGCAGGATCTTCTTTTTTCTTTCATCTAATTCGGAATTCTCTGCCTGCATCTTCCTTCTCCTTTGTTAGCACTCGTTTGTTCAGAGTGCTAACATCTTGATAATAAGATAACACTACTGATCCGGAATGTCAATTACTTTTTCAAATTATTTGATGTGGAGAAAAACGGTGGCTCTGCGATATAAAAAGGCACATGGCATTCTTCTCCATGTGCCTTCCGGATCATTTATATTCGATACTGCTGTTACAGGTCAATGCTGCCGTTCTTCCGCTTGTTCAATACATAATACGCCTTTTTTTCCTGCGGCTTGACATACAGTTCTACCGACCAGAGTTCCCGGCGGCTGCGCTTATACACACTGGTCCACACCTGGATCGCCTTTGCCTTCAGTTCTTCAATATCGTATGACTGCCCCGCATACTCCACATAAACACTTTCCGCCGCGGCATCCCGTACCGGTGCTTTTTCCGAAACCGCCTGTCCCTGATCCGGCTTTTTGGCCGGCTTCTTTACCGCTTTGTTTTCCGAAGCTTTGTTTTCCGAAGCATTTTTTGCCGGGGATTCTTTCGCCGGTGCCTTTTTTTCTGCCGCCTTTATATCTGCTTTTTTATCTGCCGATACAGCACTTCCCGCGTTTTTATCCGGTACCTCTTTTTCCTTTACGCCCTGCTTCGCCTCATCCTCTTTTTTCACCGGCGCAACGGTTTCGAGCACTGCCATCTTCTTTTCATCCTCTGCCACCGGCTTGCCCACCAACCGCTCTCTGAGGAGCGCCCTGGCTTCCGCCGTACTCATCTCGCCGAGCATCGGTTCTGTGTCTTTCATCATCGATCTGCCGGCATTTCTTTTAGGCAACGGCTTAGCGGTCAAAAAACTGTCATCTTCTTCCGGGGATGTTGCAAAAAAGGCTGCTGCCAGCGGTTTCATGATACCCTTTGTTTTTTCGTTTTTTGATGACATCCTGTTTCTCCATCTATTATAAAAAATAATAAAATCTAATTACTGTATCCTAAATAAAAATATAACTTAAAACACTCTGCTTGTCAAATTTCAGTGGTTCAGGTATGGTTCCGGCATACGATTGCCGCCGACATGCGTGTGCATGATATAAGTGATCTTATTCTTATAGATGATCCTGTGTATGATGTTCTGTCCCGCGATCTCATCCACGTACAGGCACTGGTCATCCGCGCCCACCAGCATACCATCGAGCCTGGTGCCCGTTGCCAGTTCTATAAAGACCTTCTTGCCGATAAAATTAAAATCATCCATGAAGTATGCCCCCGAATATGATAAAGTATAACAGCACGATGCTGCCCAATGCGATCCTGTACCAGCCAAAAGGCTTGAAATCCTTATTCTTTCCTATATAAAGCGTCAGGAACTGGATCGCCACCAGAGATACCAAAAAAGCGGCAGCCGAAGTCACGATCAGGATCGTCAGTTCCGAACTGTTTAAGCTAAAGCCGTTTCCCATATACTTTAACAGTTTTACCAAGCTGGCGCCAAACATGGTCGGTATCGCCAGAAAGAATGTGAAGTTTGCCGCAACCTGTCTTGACAAACCAAGCAGCAGACCGGCCAGGATCGTGGCACCCGAACGGCTGGTGCCGGGCAGTGCTGCCGCAATCAGCTGGAAAAAGCCGATAAAGAGAGCGATCTGCCAGGTCAACTCCGGGATCGTCTTGATCTTTGGACGTACACCCTTATGCTTATTTTCGATGATGATAAACAGGATCCCCACCAGGATCAGCATCACTGCCACGATCCACGGCTTGTACGGTGCTGTCAGATCCTCGATCAGATCATCCAGAAAGATCCCGTAGAGTACACCCGGAATGCAGGCGACCGCGATCTTTATCCACATAAAGAAGATCTTCTGCTTCACCACCACATTGCCGAACAGTTTCCAGACCTGTTCGTCCCGGCTCTTCTTTTTACTCTTTGCCGGTGTTGCTGCGGCCACGCCGGCTTTTGCGATCCCGAAGGGCCAAAGCACTTTCCAATAGATCACGACTACCGCAAGGATCGCCGCCAGTTGGATCACGATCTCGTACAGTTCCATAAACGCCGCTTCCCGATCCGGCTCCATATTGAACTTCACCCACTCATTCAGCAGGATCAGATGTCCCGTGGAACTGATGGGCAGCCACTCGGTAATGCCCTCCACCACGCCAAATAATATCGCTTTTAAGATCTCCATCAAACCTTACCTGTACTCTTTCGTTACAAATTCCCGCAGTGCCGGCAGGGAACGCTCCACCTTTTCGGTATCGATGCAGTATGCCATGCGGAAATAGCCTTTTACGCCAAAACTGTCGGAGGGCACCAGGATCAGATCATACTTCTTTGCCTTCTCGCAGAATGCCACCGCATCCTCCTCCAGCGCCTTCGGGAAGATGTAGAAGGTACCGCCCGGCTTCACCACGGAAAAGCCCAGTTCCGTCAGTTCCTTATATAAGATGTTCATATTGGTCTCATAAACACCCAGGTCACTGGTCAGATCGATGCATTCTCCCACTGCCTGCTGGATAATCGAGGCCGGACAGTTATGGCCGATGCCGCGGGAGATCTGTACGCACATGGGCACGATCATCTCCGCGTCCTTTGCCTTCGGGTTCACTGCCACATAGCCGATACGCTCTCCCGGTATGGATAAGGACTTGGACCAGGAATAGCAGCATAACGTATTATCATAAAACTTCGATACAAACGGCGCATCTGCCCCGGCAAAGACGATCTCCCGATACGGTTCATCAGAGAGCAGGAAGATCTCATGGCCATACTCCTCCTGCTTTGCATACAGTACATCTGCCAGTTTCTTTAAAGTCTCGGAAGAATATGCGATGCCGGAAGGATTGTTCGGTGTATTGATGAGCACCGCCTGCACTTTCGGGTTCAGCATTTCCTCAAAAGCCGTAAAATTGATCTGGAAACTCTCCGTATCCGCCGGCACTACTTTTAATACCGCACCGCTCTGGTTGATATACGGAACGTACTCCGGAAAAAACGGCGCAAAAGTCAGCACTTCATCTCCCGGCGCTGTCACGCAGCGCAGCGCGTGTGCAATGGCCGATGCCGCTGCCGAGGTCATGAAGATATGCTCCATTTTATAATCCATGCCGAAACGGCGGTTTAAGGAATCCGCCACGATCCGGCGCACTTCCGGGTTGCCCGGATTGGGGCTGTAGCCATGCGCCTGCGCGGAAGTTTTGGTATCCAGCAGGTGCCTGATCGCATCGTTAAAGGCCTGCGGCACCGGTACCGACGGGTTGCCCAGACTGTAATCAAATACATTTTCGTAGCCGATCTCTTTGCCGCGCTCCGCAGCATACACTGCCAGGGAACGGATCACGGACGGCGTCGCGCACATCTCTTTATAATGCTGTGAAATCATGTTTTACTCCTTTTGATCGTAAAGACCGCGGAAATCTCCCCAGATCCTCACCTGTTCCTTAATTTTGTGATAAACTTCTCAAGCCTTTTGATGGCTACTTTCAGGTTTTCGATGGAATACGCATAAGAGATACGCAGGAAGCCTTCGCCGGAATCACCGAATGCGGTGCCGGGTACAACGGCTACCTTTTCCTCCTCCAAAAATGCCATGGCAAACTCTTCCGATGTCATGCCAAATTCCCTGATGCAGGGAAATACATAGAATGCGCCATATGGCTCAAAGCATTCCAGCCCCATGTTTTTAAAAGCATCCATCAGAAAACGCCTGCGCTGGTTGTACGCGTCGCGCATGCGTGCCACATCCTCATCCCCGTTCCTGAGCGCCTCCACTGCCGCATACTGGCTGGTGGTCGGCGCACACATGATGGCAAACTGGTGGATCTTGAGCATCTGCTTTAAGATCACCTCCGGCGCGCAGGCATAGCCCAGACGCCAGCCGGTCATGGCATAGGCCTTGGAAAAACCATTGATCAGTACCGTGCGCTCCCGCATGCCCGGGATCTGCGTGATGGACACATGATCTCCTTTATAGGATAATTCCGAATAAATCTCATCCGAGATCACGAACAGGTCTTTTTCCTCGATCACTTTCGCGATCTCTTCCAGATCCTTACGCTCCATGATGGCACCGGTAGGATTGTTCGGGAACGGCAATACCAGCACCTTGCTCTTTTCGGTAACGGCATCGCGCAGTTCCTGTGCCGTTAAACGGAATTCATTTTCTGCCTTCAGTTCAATGATGACCGGCTTAGCCCCGGTCAGGATCGCGCAGGGTTCATAGGAAACATAACTGGGCTGCGGGATCAGCACCTCATCTCCCGGATCGATCATGGCACGGAGCGCGATATCGATCCCCTCCGAACCGCCTACGGTCACCATGATCTCATGGTTATGATCGTACTCCACACCGATCCGGCGCTTTAAGTACCTGGCGATCTCTACCTTCAGCTCTTTTAAGCCGGCATTTGATGTATAGAAAGTACGACCCTTTTCCAGGGAATAAATGCCTTCATCCCGGATATGCCAGGGCGTATCAAAGTCCGGCTCGCCCACGCCCAGGGAGATAGCGTCCTTCATCTCGCTGGCGATATCGAAAAATCTGCGTATGCCCGATGGCTTGATGGTAACTACCTTTTCTGATAAGGGATTTCTCATGGTGTGATCATCTGCCTTTCATCTTCTGCTTTTTTTGCCATAATGGTTCCGTGATCCTTATATTTCTTTAAGATAAAGTGCGTCGCCGTGCTCAGCACGTTTTCCATCGTGGACAGTTTATCGGATACAAAAGTGGATACTTCTTTGATCGAACGCCCCTCCAGCGTGACCAGCAGATCATAGCCGCCGCTGATCAGATACACGCTCTTTACTTCCGGATACATATAAATACGCTCGGCAATATTGTCAAAGCCCTGTCCGCGCTGCAGTGTCACACGCACCTCGATCAGCGCCGTCACCTTTTCCATGCTGGTTTTTTCCCAGTCGATCATGGTATGGTAGCCGCAGATCACGCCTTCCTCCTCCATGCGCGCCATCTCATCCGCGATCATCTCCTCGGTGCTGCCCAGCCGTACAGCCAGTTCATGCACATCCACGCGGCTGTTCTTTTCGATCGTCGTTAAAATCTCTTCCCGTAACATATCACTGCCTCCTTGCTTTTATCCTTTTTTCTGTAACAGATCCATCCGTAAGCCCGTATATGCTATGACTGTAACGCACTGTGTTTCTGTTCCCGGAAACGCTGCGGCGGCGTCAGATAACGCTCCACGCCGCTGTAATACAGGATCCGTTTCTTATCAGCAGTGGCAGCGCCGATGCATGCCGCCTCCGGACATCCCTGCGTCTGGATCTCTTTTAATACAAAATAAGCATTCTCCGTAAAGATCAGGTAACTGCCGCCGGAGAATAAGCGATAAGGATCCGCATCCAGATGATTGCATACCTCAATGGTTTCCTGACGGATCGGTATTTTCTGCAGTTCCACACGCAGCCCCGCGCCCGTCTGCTCCGCCAGCCGCCACAATGCCGCCTCTATGCCACCCTCCAGGATCTCTGCTGCCGCCCGCACACCGCCCGGCAGATCCGGCATTGTCCGCATCCCCTCTATCTCAAGCGCCGCTGCCCGTTCCAGATAAAAGGCGCTGTAGCGCTGCCGTAATCGTTCCCTGTTCTGTGCTGCCAGTTCCGCTGTGCCCCGCATCCCCACCGGAGCCGTCACGATCAGTTCCATATCAACTCCGGTTCTGCCGCATATGACCGGTCATGGTGCCACGGAATCGCTCTGCGCAGCCGTCACCTCTGTCACCTGCGGTACTTCTGCCGCCATCTGTGCCGCCAGTGCTGCTTCCTGCGCCTGGATCGAAGATGCCGTTGCCTTACAGGTATCGATCGAACCGCTGGCGATCGCCTGCTGCATCAGCGCCGTATACTCCGGATTGGCCGCCGCGATCCCCACCACTGCGGTACGCGGGCTGGGATTATATGTACTGCTGTTTACCACGGTACGTTCTACTTCCTTGCCGTTTTCATATACGATCTTTATCAGCTGTGCCTTATAGCCGATATGCGCACTGGTCACACTCACATATCCTACCACCTGTCCGGCATCCGCAATGATGGAATCACTCTTCGGCGGGTTTTCTTCCAGCACTTCGCTCTTAAACTCCACTTTATGTCCGGGATCCCTGGTCTCCACACCATAGATGTTAAAGGTGATCTTCTTATCTGCGGTATATCCTTCGATATAGATCGGGTGCTCCGAACTGTTCACAAAGCGGAAATCCTTGCCTGCGGATTCCGCGATCGCCGCATCCGCTGATTTATCCACATAGGATACGACCATGGAATGATTGTGCCGCTCTGTCACCTGCAGTTCCGCACGCAGCACCGCGTTATACAGCGTGGAAGAGACCTGACAGATACCGCCGCCCAGGCTTTCCACTACTTTGCCGTTCAGATAGGAACCTGCAAGATAATAACCGTTCTCCGTAGTGAAGGGTTTGATCGTATTGTATGCCGAAAATTCCTCCCCCGGATACAGCAGCGTGCCGTTGATCAGCCTGCAGCCATTGGAAACATTGGCGCTCCTGGAAGATCCCGAGGATGCAAAACTGGTCGTGAAAGTTCCGAGCAGATCCTTTACCTGGCTGAGTTCCTCCGCCTGTCCCATAGGCAGGAGTTCCTCCAACGGCAGGGTGATCTCCGTATTGCCGGCAACGACTTCATTAAACAATCCGCCCTGGATCATACCGGCTGCTTCGGAAATATTAACACCTTCTCCGGCCTGTCCTTCCTGCACGATAAACTGTCCGTTCTGTCTGGTCAAACTGGCATTTTCCAGCGGGATATCATAAACGGCGCATTTCTCCGTCAGAAGTTCTGTCACTTTTTCGTTATCAAAGGAAATCTGCAGCGGCAGTTCCATGCCGTTCTGCGCGATATCCTTCTTTAACATATAACGGGAGATCACATCGCTGCCGTCTGTCAGACTCAGTACTTCCTCTAAAACTTCCTGGTTTTCCCAGTACGGCTGCAGATCGTTCAGCCGTACCTTCACGGGCGTGTTTTGCGCCGCAATAAGCGTCACTTCACTTTCGCAGACCTGCCGGTAATAGTTTTCCACGGCAGCGGCCACCTGTTCTATGGTCATGCCCGAAATATCCACCGCCCCAAGATGCACGCCCTGAAAAACCACGCTTTCCCGTTCCACACTCTCGGGTTCGGCATCTTCTTCCGTACTCACCCCGGGCAGATAGATCGCCTTATGATCCGTCTGCACTGCCACGGCTTTGGAGGCAGAACTGTACCAGACTACCGCAGCCACACAGCCGATCAGCAATAACACCACCGGAAACAGTACGCTCTGTTTCTTCCTTTTTCTTCTGATTTCTTTTTTCACTTGCACTCCCTTTCAAAATACGATAAACTAATCCCGTATTGCTGTACTTACATGGAAATAGCGGCAGCGATCGTCGGCAGTACCATCGCCAGCGTCAGTATGATGATCATGATGGTGGTAAGGACTTTCCTGTTTTTATTACTGTGCATATTAAACATTTTTTCACCTCAGATTTATAACAAACAGAAAAATTTAATCGTTTCGGAGAGTATTATACATGGTATTTCCCGTTTTGACAAGCGTTGTCATCTTTATTATTGTAATGTTTCTGTTCAATAAAAAAAGCAGCCGGCAAATGCAGGAGCCTTTAACTCAATTCTGGGAAAAAGAGCAGGAAGCCAATCTGGTGCGCAAGCAGTCTCTGGATCAACTGGATTATATCCGGATCCCGGAGGAATTCTACAGCGTTTCCTATGATGCGCAGGAGGACAAAGACGCTGCGGAAGCCCTGCAGATCCTAAACAGCCTGCGCGATGAAAAGATCGTCAATTTAACCGGTATCTCCAATACGGATCTGAAACTTTCCTTTGGTCCGGCCAATCTGCCGGAACTGTCCCGTTTTGACCAGAACTACACCCTGCTGGCGCGTGCCCTGCAGAGCCTGGCGGAGTACCATGCGCGCAAAGAGCAGACAGATGAGGCGCAGCATATCCTGGAATTTGCGCTGGATACCGGCACGGATATCAGCAGTTCCTACCGCCTGCTGGCCGACCTGTATATCAAAAACGGCTGCCCGGAAAAGATCAATGAGATGCTCCCCAAAGCCGCCGCTTTAAAAAGTGCCATGTCTGCCGCCATCATCCGTTCCCTGGAAGAAAAGAAGGCCTCAGTTTAATACCCCCGGCGCATTGATCCCCCAGATCAGGTTGCGCCACTGCTCCAATTGCTCCTCCGTCAGGAAGCCCGTCGAGGTACCCAGGTATCCGATCTTGTAAGACGCAAACAGCAGCGCATCCTTGATCGCGATGGTGGAATCACCGCTTTGCAGATACCTGTGCAAAAAACATGCCAGCAGCGCATTTCCGGCGCCTGCCGTATTCACCACTTCATTCGTTTTCACGCTGTTATAATGGATATTGATATTCCTTACGCGGTCATACAGGATCAGGCCTTCCGCACCCTGCCCCAGGATGATGATATCCGGCTTATACCGTTCCGCGATGTCCTTCACAAAATCGAACGGATCCTCCGTGAGCGTATCATCACTGAAATACAGTACCGATGCCGCTTTCAGGAAATCTTCATTATAACTCTCCCGCTCCCGGCGGAACTCATGCACATTTACAGCGATCGGCCTGTGATAACGCTGCGCCATCTTGATGAAAGACCGGCAGAAATTGGCATTGGACAGGATCAGCATATCGCAGCGCGCGATCAGCGGCGCCACCATGGACATATCATAACTGACATCCCGCAGTCCCTTGATGTCCTCAAAGATCTGCTGTTTTCTCTCTTTATCACAGAGGATCACCTGCATGGGCATCTCATCCAGGACCGGCAGCATATACTCCGTAGAGATCGTCACCTTCCGCCCCTGCGGATTGAATATGCCCATATCCTGATCTCTGCCCACTACGGACAGCAGCAGCGCTTCATCCCCCAGCCATTTCAGCGCCAGCGTTTCATTAAACGCATCGCCGCCAGCCGCAATATGGATGGAATCCTTCTGGCTCGTCATGGGCTGATATTCGATCGGGATATTCGCCACATTTACGATCGTCTCCAACTGTGTGATCCCTGCTACCGCAAAAGTGCTCATCGTTATCTCCTTTCCTGCTGCCAAAACAATAGGGTATCTCAATAATCCTCCAGCATCCACTCGATCTCTTCCCGCAACTCTTCCTCTTTCTCCGCCGGCAATCCCAGTTCTGCCAGTTTATCCACAAACAGATCCAGATCGCAATCCTGCAGGTAGTCTATCATGTCATATTCATCGGAAATCTTTTCCGTCTCCTTCCCGGAAGGGATCTCTATCCCTCCTGCTTCGGAAAGTTCCGCTTTCCAGCGTATGCCCGCTATTTTGTCATTCCCGTCCATGATCGCTGCCGAAGCCTCGGTTTTCTTATTCTCATGATGGCTTTCCAGGCGCAGCGTACCATGTTTGACCATTGCCGAAAGATCATCCACCACTTCCTGATCCGCGCCCTGTTCTTCCGCTATATCCAGGAACTGGTCCAGATCCATGGTAAACACGCCGCCGTTTTTTGTCAGTTCGGATAATGCGAAATCGATCTCCACATCCCCGTCATCCACCGATAAGGTACAATCCAATGACGCGCCTTTTGCCCCGCGGCTGCCTTTTCCGGTCAGGGCAAAAAGTTCATCTCCGTCATTCTCGGCATAGCATTCCAGATACAGCGCCGCTTTTTCGATCACATAGCCGTAAAAAAGTTCGGCTTCATCATTACCGATACGCAGGCCCTGGATCTTTCCTTTGGAAGAAACATAGATGCTGACCGCAATATCGGACGCAAGCCCCAGATCCTCATTCTCTGTTTCCTCAGCCCACGCCTCTAATGCATCCACTGCTTCCGCCCAGACCGCATCCGCATCTTCATCCGGCATATTCTTCTCTATATAACTGCAGATCACACCCTCCAGGTCACTATCCTCAGCCATCGTCTCCGCCAGTTCGATCAGCGTATCCTTGATCATCTCCTCATCCATGACAAAACTTAAGACATAGCAATTCTGTCTCTTGTTCATGGCTTCCAGCGTGTTCTTCTCCTCCTCCACATCACTGATATGGGACAGAAGCACATCCAGATAGCGTTCATAAATCCTGCGGAGGGTTTTGGGTTCGATCATCTGGGAAGCCGGATTTCCAAAATTCCCCAGGATATCATTCAGTTGTTCCACTTCATCCTCATCCAGGATCTTATCCATCTGCAGCCCTGCATAATCCTCGTTCAACTCCGGCATCTGTAAGTAAAGAACGGATTTATCCATATCATAGATCTCATTCATCGTCAGCAGATATTCTTTATCAGACAACTGCAAGGCCTGCATCGCGCGCAGCGCATCCTCTCCGCTTTCCATCTCATAGATCAGCGCGATATCGGATAAGGAATCCAGCCGGATGGCCG
Organism: Lachnospiraceae bacterium; assembly: GCA_017471325.1. Lineage (GTDB taxonomy): Bacteria > Bacillota > Clostridia > Lachnospirales > Lachnospiraceae > NK4A136. The sequence continues at coordinate 15,584 of JAFUUX010000078.1, forward strand.
GCTCCGTATTTTCCTCCCCTCCCGGCGCATACTGTTCTGCCCATGCGTCATAATCCAGATAATCATAATTATTCCGGTTCATCTCTTCATACATATAATCGTAATATTCATCATAGTAGCCATAACTGTTCTGCATATCCGTATATGCATCTTCGATCTTTTCGATCACATCCCTGGAAAGTTCCAGACGCACTTCACCGTTCAGTTTGATGCCTTCTGCGCCGGCCAGCATTTTATAGCCTTCTTCATATTCTTTAAAATAGGTATCGCTGTCCAGGTTTTTCTCCACCACATAACGCAGATAGTCTTCCGGCGATTTGGTCATCCGCGCCCAACTGTTTGCTACCACTTCCCGGAATACGATCAGCAGCACGATCGCCCCCACCAATGCCACGCCAAGTACGCTCAAAGCGATCACCGATCCTGTACGGGATCTTTTCGGCGGCATCCCCTGTGATCCTTCCCCGGGGGTTCCCGCCTGAAAACTCTGTACATAGTTGCTGTCAGCCCCCATGAATCGGTTATAGCCTCCCTGGTTTGTACCGTTTCCCATCTGATCCATTGTATTTCCTCCCTCATAACTTTGAATTATAATTATACCCTTACATGGATATCTTTGTCAAATAGGGGGTTTGCGTTTTTACCCTAACTATGGTATATTATTCTTTGTTTATCCGTGCCGCGGCAATCGCAGATATACGATGCACCGGGTATCCCATATCATACAGGAAAGGAAGTTATCATATTATGGAAGAAAAAAATATAACCATTACGAAAGACATGACGATCGGAGAAGCCTTAGTCAGCAAACCGGAGATCGCGACCGTACTGATGAATGCCGGGATGTTCTGTTTCAGCTGCCCTGCTTCCCAGGGAGAAACTTTAGAAGAGGCTGCCATGGTGCATGGTTTTGACGTGGATGACCTGCTGGATGCCGTCAATGGCAATGCCGAACTGTAGATCCTGATCATACGCTTATCAGGGCGGGAATCTTTTCCCGCCCTTTTTTATACATTTCTTTTTGTAATGATGTGTTACTATTCACAGTCGAATCGCGCACTTGCTACTAACGTATGCAGTCCTGCTAAGTTCGCTACGCTCTCTAAGCAGGAACTTGTATGCGCGATTACGACCCAAAACATTCCGGGAGAGAAGGGTTTTGCCCATCGCCGC
>JAFUUX010000079.1 GCA_017471325.1 Lachnospiraceae bacterium
ATAGTAAACGACAAAACTATTTTCGTTTTGTCGTTTACTGCGCCGGATTTTGGCCGCTGAAAGCGGCATATTTCCTTACAAAATCCGTGCGCATCCTCGCGGAGCGTTATAGTAAGCGCAATTATTTATTGCGCTTACTACAAAAAGGGATCATAGAAAAATCATTTTGAAAATTTGTCAGAAAAAGGATTAGGAGGAAAAGAAAATGAATTCGGAGCTGAAAATTGCATTGGACATGCTGGAGCGGGAAAGGGAGATCGACAGAAAGGCTCTGCTGGACGCGATCAGGGATTCCCTGAAGAAGGCGTGGGATAATCAATACAAATCTTCAGACAATGTGCGCGTGGATATTGACGAGGATACCTGTGAGTATCACCTGATCGCCAGAAAAGAAGTGATCGAACTGGCAGATGATGTCATGGATCCGGCGATCGAGATCAGCTGGGATGAGGCAAAGGAGATCGATCCGGAAGTACAGCCGGGCGGTTTTGTTGATGTGGAGATGAACCCGAAGGAGTTTGGCCGTATCGCTACGCAGAACGCAAAGAACGTCATCACACAGAAGATCAGGGAAAAAGAGAGGGATGTGCTCTTTAACCAGTTTATCGAGAAGAAATCCGATATCATCACCGGCGTGGTGCAGCGCCGCGTGGGAAAAGGCTTTTCCATCAATCTGGGCAAGACGGATGCGCTGCTTCCGGATACCGAGTGCGTGCCGGGCGAGCATTTAAAGCCGCAGGGGCGCGTAAAGGTGTACGTGCTGGAAGTAACGTCCACACCGAAGGGACCGAAGATCACGGTCAGCCGTTCCCATCCGAATCTGGTGAAGCGGCTGTTTGAAGAAGAGGTGACCGAGATCAAGGACGGCACCGTGGAGATCAAGGCCATCGCGCGTGAAGCCGGCAGCCGTACCAAGATGGCGGTGATGTCCCACAATCCGAATGTGGATCCGGTAGGCGCCTGCGTAGGCGTGAACGGTTCCCGCGTGAATGCCATCGTGAACGAACTGTACGGGGAAAAGATCGACATCATCAACTGGAATGAGAACCCGGGCGAGATGATCCAGAACGCGCTGTCACCGGCCAAGATCGTCAATGTATTTGCCGATCCGGAGGAAAAGACCGCAAATGTCGTCGTTCCGGACCAGCAGCTTTCCCTGGCGATCGGTAAGTCGGGCCAGAATGCGAGACTGGCTGCAAAACTGACAAACTTCAAGATCGACATCAAGTCGGAATCCCAGGCAAAGGATGCTTTCGGTTTCCGTGTGGAAGACTACATGGGAGATGAGTATGAAGAAGGCGAATACATAGAAGGCTATGAAGAAGGTACCTATGCGGAGGACTATGCCGAAGGCGGACAGACCGGCGAAGAGGAGTAAGGCACGATGGCGCTGATGCCAAAGAAAAAACCGCAGCGGCAGTGTATGGGCTGCGGTGAGCGGAAAGAAAAACAGGAACTGATCCGGGTGGTGCGCACGCCGGAGGGCGAGATCTGTCTGGATGCAACAGGCAGAAAAAACGGCAGAGGCGCGTATCTTTGCAGGGATGTGGAGTGCCTGAAAAAAGCGCGTAAGAAACACAGTCTGGAGCGCTGTCTGGAGGTATCCATACCGGAAGGGCTCTATGAGGTTTTAGAGGAGGCATATCAAAGCATTGGCACAACAGCAGGATAAATTATTATCGCTTCTGGGACTGGCGCAGCGCGCCGGGAAGCTGGGCAGCGGCGGCTTTGCGGCCGAGCAGAGCATCAAGGGCGGGAAAGCCTGCCTGGTCATCGTAAGCGCAGATACTTCGGAGGCATCCAAAAAACAGTACCGGGATATGTGCGCGTATTATCACGTGCCTTATGCGGAGTATGCGGATAAAGAGGGGCTGGGACACGCCATAGGAAAGGAATTCCGCAGTGTCGTGTCCGTCAATGACCGGGGTTTTGCGGCGGCGCTGCAGAAACTGTTGTAAATATCACGAACGGTTGTGGTAAGGTGAACAAGTATAGATAGAAACAGGTGTTTTAGAGGAGGTAGTGCGATCAATGGCGAGAATCAGTGAGTTTTCAAAGGAGTTTAAAGACGCAGGTGGGCATGCACCGAAGAATTCTCAGGTCATCGAACTTCTGGAAGGGTATGGGGCAGGACAGAAGACTGCATCCAGCAATGTACCGGAGGAGTATGAGAAAAAACTGACCGAGGACCTGAAAGCGCAGGGGTATACCCGCGGAGGTGCAGCGGCAGGCAAACCTGCGGAAAAGCCGGCGCAGACTACCGAGAAAGAAAATATGAATAAGGATAAAGCAAATACCGGAAAGCCGGAGGCAAAGCAGCCGGCGAAAGAGGCAGTGCAGAAAAGCGCGCCCGTAAAAGCGGCAGCAGCGCAGGAGCAGGCAAAGCCGGCAGCAGCAGGCAGGAGTGAGGCGCAGCCTGCCAGACAGCAGAACCAGCAGCCGCCGAGAAAGAAAAAGACGATCATCATCACCGGCGGCAATGTGGGTGGGGCGGCGCGTCCGAACTATCCGAAAAACGGCGGACACCCGCAGGCAAACCATATGAACCGGGGACCGATACGTCCGCGGGAAAATATGATCGATCGTGCCGGTGCAATCACAAACCGCAGGCTGGAAGAGGAGCGCGCGCAGGAGGAAGCACAGCGCAGGCAGGAAGAAGCAGAACGCGCAAAGGCAGCAGCACAGGCGCAGGCACAGAAAGCGGCGGAAGTACAGGAAACACGTCCGGCAGAGCAGCCGGCACCGGTGCGGAATGAAAATGCGGGAAGACAGTCAGGCAATGGCCAGAGGCCGCAGGGCGCGTCCGGCAGCAGGCCGGCACAGGGCGGCATGGGCAGAAACGACCGCCCGCAGGGGCAGGGAGACCGTTTCCAAAGAGGTGAGCGTCCCCAGAACGGCGGCAGACCGGGTCAGGGTGGTGCTTTCCAGAGAACGGACCGTCCGGGGCAGGGCGGCGGCAGACCGAGCCAGGGTGGCGGCTTCCAGAGAGGCGACAGGCCGCAGAATGGCGGACGACCGGGCACCGGCTTTGGCGGCGGCAGACCGGGCCAGGGCGGAAAGCCGCAGGGAGGCGGCCGTGGATTTGCGGCAGCGCCTGTGGTGGAGAGCAAGAATGATAACCGCAGAAGCAAGCATAACGATAAAGACAGGGATCGCGAGCAGCGGAAGAATTCCTCTTTCTATGAGGATAATGTAGGCAGGGGCAGGAATTCCCGCGCCGGCAGTTTCATCAAGCCGGAGGCGAAAAAGCAGGAGAAGGCAGAGGACGAGATCAAGGTGGTCACGCTGCCGGAGAGCATCACCGTGAAGGATTTGGCGGAGAAGATGCGCGTGCAGCCTTCCGAGGTCGTGAAGAAACTGTTCCTGCAGGGCGAGATGGTCACGCTGAATCAGGAGATCTCTTTTGAAAAAGCAGAAGAGATCGCGCTGGATTACGAGATCATGTGTGAGCAGGAAGAAAAAGTAGACGTCATTGCCGAACTCTTAAAAGAGGAGGAAGAAGAGGAAAGCACGCTGGTAGAACGTCCGCCTGTTATCTGTGTTATGGGACATGTCGATCATGGTAAGACTTCCCTGCTGGATGCGATCCGCAAGACCAATGTGACGGAGCGTGAGGCCGGCGGCATCACGCAGCATATCGGCGCTTATACCGTAAAAGTCAATGACCGCGTTATCACCTTCCTGGATACACCGGGACATGAAGCGTTTACTTCCATGCGTATGCGTGGCGCAAATTCCACGGATATCGCGATCCTGGTGGTGGCGGCGGATGACGGTGTCATGCCGCAGACCATAGAGGCGATCAACCATGCGAAGGCAGCGGGGATCGAGATCATCGTGGCAGTCAACAAGATCGATAAGCCGGGCGCGAATATCGACAGAGTGAAGCAGGAACTGACAGAGTATGAACTGGTGGCAGAAGACTGGGGCGGTTCGACCATCTTTGCGCCGGTTTCCGCAAAGACCGGGGAGGGGATCGACAACCTGCTGGAAATGATCCTGCTTTCCGCGGATGTATTGGAACTGAAAGCAAATCCGAAGCGCCAGGCCAGAGGTCTGGTGATCGAGGCCGAGTTGGATAAAGGCCGCGGCCCGGTGGCGACGGTACTGGTGCAGAAAGGTACGCTGCATGTGGGGGACTTTATTTCCGCAGGTGCGGCACATGGTAAGGTGCGTGCCATGGTGGATGATAAGGGGCGCCGTGTCAAGGAGGCAGGTCCGTCCATGCCGGTCGAGATCCTGGGCTTAAATGACGTGCCGAATGCCGGCGAGATCTTTATCGCGCATAAAAATGATAAGGAAGCGAAGTCCTTTGCGGATACCTTCATTGCCCAGAACAGGGTGAAAATGCTGGAGGATACCAAGGCAAAGATGTCCCTGGAGGATGTGTTCAGCAAGATCCAGGAGGGCAATCTGAAGGAACTGAACCTGATCATCAAAGCAGACGTGCAGGGCAGCGTGGAAGCTGTGAAGCAGTCCCTGCTCAAACTGTCCAATGACGAAGTGGTGGTCAAGGTGATCCATGGCGGCGTAGGTGCGATCAACGAGTCGGATGTGGTGCTGGCGAGCGCGTCCAATGCCATCATCATCGGCTTTAACGTGCGCCCGGATGCCATGGCGAAACAGACGGCAGAGCGCGAGGGCGTGGATGTGAGACTGTATAAGGTCATCTATCAGGCCATCGAAGATATCGAAGCAGCCATGAAAGGCATGCTGGATCCGATCTTTGAGGAGAAGGTCATCGGACATGCGGAAGTGCGCCAGATCTTTAAGGCATCCGCAGTGGGTAATATCGCCGGTTCCTTTGTGCTGGATGGTGTATTCCAGCGTGACTGCAAGATCCGGATCTCCCGTGAGGGTGAGCAGATCTATGAAGGCAGCCTGGCGTCCTTAAAGCGTTTCAAGGATGATGTAAAGGAAGTCAAAGCAGGGTTTGAGTGTGGCCTTGTATTTGAAGGCTTTGACCAGATGCAGGAACTGGATCAGGTGGAGGCTTATATTATGGTGGAAGTACCGAGGAACTGAGTTTATACGCGCGGGCGAAATGGAGTGACGTTTCTGATCGCGTCTGCTCTGTATAGAGTTTTACGAACAGGCAGGTTTGTCAGTAAAACTTCCTGTCGGCAATGAGCAGGTTTTAACCGGTATAACCCGGATGGATAAGGATATTGGGGATTTGATATGCGGAAGAACAGTGTAAAAAATACCAGGATCAATTCGGAAGTGCAGAAGCTTCTGGCCGAACTGATCCGCAGCGAACTGAAGGATCCCAGGGTGCCGGAGTTTACTTCGGTGACGGATGTAGAGGTGGCGCCGGATCTCAAGACATGTAAAGTATGGGTGAGCATGCTGGCAGAGGGGGATGCGGAAAAGGAGGCGCTTAAGGGACTGCAGAGTGCCGGGGGGTTCCTGAAAAGACAGCTTGCAAAAGAACTGAACCTGCGCAATACGCCGGAACTGACCTTTATCGCGGATCATTCCATCGCCTATGGAAACCATATGGCCAGGCGGATCGATGAAGTGATCGCGGCAGATGAAGAAGCACGCCGGGCAAGGGGCGAGGAGAAATCAGGAGGCTTGGAAGACCAACATGGCGTTTGATCTGTATGCGATAGCGGAAGGCGCAAAAACAATAGGCATCACGGGACATATCAAACCGGATGGCGATTGCATCGGTTCTACCTTTGCATTGGCGGCATATCTGCGGAAACGATTTCCGGAGGCAAAGGTCGAGGTATTTTTGGAAAAACCGGAGGTGGCATTTGACAGGGTTCCTGACCGGGAGAAACTGATCACGGATTTCCCGGAGCGTGAGCCATTTGATGTTTTTATCGTCTGCGATACCAATTATGAGCGTACAGGGGACGCTAAGAAATATTTTGACGCAGCGAAATGTACGGTCAATATCGACCATCATATCAGCAATCAAAACGGTACGGGACGGCACAATCTGGTGGAGCCGGAAGCACCGGCCTGTGCAGAGATCATCTGCGGGCTGATCCCGAAGGAATATATGGACGCGCGCATCGCCGAACTTTTGTATATGGGGATCGCGCATGATACGGGAGTATTCCATTTTTCAAATACGCGGCCGCAGACGATGCGTACCTGTGCAGATCTGCTGGAGTATTCTTTTGATTTTTCAAAGATGCTGGATGATACCTTTTATATGAGTACGCAACTGCAGAATCTGATGATGGGGCATGCCCTGCTGGACAGCCGTTTTTATCTGGAGGGCAAGCTGATCGTCAGCAGTGCGGATTTACAGCAGATGGCTGCGATCGGAGCCGGAAAGGATGAGACCGGCGGCATAGTGGAACGCCTGCGGATCACTACCGGAGTGGATGCATCTGTTTTTATCTACGAAAAAGAGCCCGGCTATCTGAAGGCCAGCCTGCGTTCTTCTACAGATGCGGTGAATGTGGCGAAGGTCTGCGAGGCTTTTGGCGGCGGCGGGCATGACCGGGCAGCCGGCTGTGAGTATCATGGTACGGTTGCCGAATTTGAACGGAAACTGGTGGAAACCGTGGCAAAACAGTATGGGTGATGTATGATTCACGGAGTGATCAATATCTATAAAGAAGAGGGCTATACCTCGTTTGATGTGGTCGCAAGACTGCGCGGCATATTAAAACAGAAAAAGATCGGACATACCGGAACACTGGATCCCGCTGCAGTGGGCGTGCTTCCGGTATGTTTGGGTATGGGAACCAAACTGGTAGAACACCTGACGGATAAGACAAAGGAGTATGTCTGTGAGATGCGTCTGGGGGTGCGCACGGATACGGAGGATATGACAGGCCGGGTGATCAGTGAGCGCAGCGTGACCAGCAGTGAAGAAGAGGTGCGTGCGGCGTGCCTGTCTTTTGTGGGAGAATACGCACAGGTGCCGCCGATGTATTCGACGATCCGCCAGGACGGAAAGCATCTGTACGAACTGGCAAGGGAAGGCGTAGAGGTGGTACGGGAAGCACGCAGTGTGGAGATCCTGGAACTGGAGATCCTGAAACTGGCGCTGCCGCTGGTGCGTATGCGCATCGTATGCAGCAAAGGCACCTATATCCGTTCCCTATGCCGGGATATCGGGGAAAAACTGGGCTGCGGCGCTGCGATGGAGCATCTGGAACGCACCCGCAGCGGTGAGTTCACCAAAGAAACGGCCATCCCCCTGGAACTGGTAGAGCGATACGAAAAGGCAGGGATGCTGGGCGGCGTGGTGCTGCCGATCGAGCATTTCTATGAACAATACCGTATCCTGCATGTGCGCCCGGAAGAGAAAAAGCGCATTGATAACGGAAACCCGCTGGCGCCCGGCTGCTTTACGGAGCAGGGGATCGAGCCGGGGGACGGGGAATTCTTCCGGATCTATAATGCGGAGCGGCAGTTCTGCGCGGTATATTATTACAGCGAGGCGAGAGGGAGTTTCCGGCCGGGATCGCTCTTTTCCATCGGTTAGGCCTATCGGAGTTTTATGCGGATCATTACCACCCTGGAACAGATTCATACAGAGCAGGCAGCAGCAATCGCAGTGGGGAAGTTTGATGGCGTGCATCTGGGGCACCGCCGCCTGCTGCAGGAGATCCTGCACGCAAAAGCGGATGGCCTGCAGGCCGTTGTTTTTACGTTTTCACCTTCACCGGAGGTGCTGTTTGGGCTTTCGGACGGAAAACAGCTGACAACGCAGATGGAAAAAAGGCGTATCCTGGAACAGTTGGGCATCGATGTGCTGATCGAATACCCGATGGAGCCTCAGACAGCAGCCGTGGATCCGGCGGTGTTTATAGAGGAGTATTTGTGCAGGCGGCTGAAAGCACGTGTGATCGCAGCAGGCAGCGACCTGTCTTTTGGTGCAGGAGGAAAAGGGGATTTTGCGCTGCTGGATGCGCTAAAGCATGCCTGCGGCTATGAAACCGTAAAAGTGGAGAAACTGCGGCTTGCGCACCGGGAAGTCAGTTCCAGCCGCGTGCGGGAACTGGTGCTGCAGGGCGCTATGGAGGAGGCGGAGGCCTGTCTGGGCAGGGGATACAGTTTTACAGGGCGTGTGGTGCACGGCGCGCATCTGGGGCATACGATCGGGATCCCCACGGTCAATCTGATCCCGGAAGCGGATAAACTGCTGCCGCCCAAAGGGGTTTATTTTTCGGAGGTGCAGGCGGGGGGCGGGCTGCACCGGGCCATTACAAATATCGGCAATAAGCCTACGGTAAATGACAGCGGCACGGTCACGATAGAAAGCCATCTGCTGGATTTTGCGGCGGATATATACGGGCAGGAGGTCACGGTAGTGCTGCATCATTTCCACCGGCCGGAGATGCGTTTTGCCGGTGTGGAAGCCCTGAAGGCGCAGATGGAAAAAGACATTCTGGCGGCTTATAGGCATGAAACGGATCAGGGCGTCACAACATCGAAAAAAAACTTGCATACTTCATAACTATCCGTTACAATAAAGAAGATGTGCGGGAAAAATACATAAAAAAGCACGGTACATTTTGGAAGTTTTGATGAAGACTACGATGTGGTCGGGAGGCTGTATGGACGGAGCAGATTCGCTGCGTAATGCTATGACGGAGATGCGCGTATTGGCGGGAGAGGCAGTGCTGTTGTTGGGGGTGTACCCATGGGCGTAAAAGAGATAATGTCCCTGGCAGGGGGACTGGGGTTGTTCCTGCTGGGTATGACGATCATGAGTGAAGGCATTGAGAAAGCGGCCGGTGCCAAGTTGCGTGGTATTTTGGAGAAATTTACCACAAACCGTGTCACAGGCATGCTGGTAGGTCTGCTGTTTACGGCGATCATGCAGTCATCATCGGCATGTACCGCATTGGTTGTCAGTTTTGTAAACTCCGGCCTGATGAATCTGTTTCAGGCGGCAGGCGTGATCTTTGGGGCCAATATCGGTACCACGATCACCAGCCAGTTGGTATCCTTCAATCTTTCCGATTATGCGCCGCTGATCCTTTTGGTCGGTGTGATCATTTCCATGGTGGCAAAAAAGCAGACCATAGAGAAATTTGCAGATGTTATCACCGGTTTCGGCGTGCTGTTCCTCGGTATATCGACTATGTCATCCGGAATGAGTTCCCTGCGGGAGTCACAGACAGTGGTGGATACCCTTTCCGGATTAAGAAATCCGTTTCTTGCAGTCATGGTGGGTCTGGTGATCACTGCGATCGTCCAGAGTTCTTCGGTAACGGTATCTTTAACGCTTCTGATGGCACAGCGTGGCTTGTTCACGGATGTCAATATCTGCCTGTATATCATACTGGGGTGCAATATCGGTGCCTGTACGACGGCGTTGCTGGCATCCCTCTCCGGCAAGAAAGACGCAAAGCGTGCGGCTATGATCCACCTGTTGTTCAACGTCATCGGTACGGTGCTGATGTTTATCGTATTCCAGATTGCGATCGGACCGATCGCGGACGGGCTGCATGCCATCTCTGCGGATGACGGTCGTTTCGTGGCAAATGCGCATACGATCATCAAGATCGTGCAGGTGATCGTGTTGCTGCCATTCTCAAGCCTGATCGTAAAACTGACTTACGTGCTCGTGCCGGGCAAGGATCAGAAGGTGGGATACCGCGATACCTTCCAGTTGAAATTCATCGGTGAGAAAGTCCTTTTCAATCCTTCCACGGCCGTGGTAGACGGCATGAAAGAACTGGAGCGCATGGCGGCGCTGGCAAATGATAATCTAAACCGCGCCATGAACGCACTGATCACATTGGATCAGGAGGATATCGATGAAGTATATGAAATGGAGAAGAATATCGACTTTTTAAACCATTCCATCACGTCTTACCTGATCAAGATCAACCAGTCGACACTGCCGATCGAGGATCTGCAGGGGCTGGGCTCGCTCTTCCATGTGGCAAACGATATTGAGCGTATCGGTGATCATGCGGAAAACATCGCGGATATGGCGGTGATGCGTAAGGAGAGCGGCGCGGCTTTCAGCCATGTGGCACAGGTGGAACTGACGGAAATGCTGGAGATGGTAAACCAGATGCTGACAGCGTCCTTACAGTCTATACTGCGTACACCGGATACGGAGGCACTGAAAAAACTGGATGAGATGGAGAACCGGGTGGACGAGAAAGAGAAGGAACTGCAGAAAAATCATATTGACCGTCTCACCAGGCAGGAATGCACTCCGGAAGCCGGCATGATCTTTTCCAATGTGGCTACGGCACTGGAGCGTGTGGCAGACCATGCGCGCAATATAGCGTTTTATATCAGAAAACGGGATGATATCGTATAAGCATCCTGAAGACAGATAGATTCGATAGTTTGGTGAAGTGATATGGCAAGGCGGGGAATCGGGAAATATATCCTTGTTACGGCGGCAGCATGCGCTGTCTGCCTTTTTGTTGTATGGATAAAAAATCCCGGTGAAAACGCGGCGGCCTCCGCGCCTGCGGAGAACATGGCGGAAATGGATGCGGCGGTAGCCGGACCGGAGGGCAGCATAGAGTCCGAGGCAGATGCGGTGATCGCGGCGGAGGCACTGGGGCTGGGCAGCGCCGGGGCGGCAGATATCGTGGAAGTAGTGGAATTGACCGGCAGCCGGGGACTGTATGATAAAAACAGCGCACAGGCATTGGAACTGGTGCTGGCGGATAAGGTGCTGGTGCAGCTGGGAGCGGAATACGAGATCGAAAAAGGGCTGGAGGAACTGGAGATCCCACAGGAGCCCATCACCTATTTTGGTTATAATAATCTGGGGATTGCGGAGGTGGATAACCATCTGAATATCCGCGAGAAACCGGTGGATGGCAAACTGGTGGGCAAGATGTCCAATCACGCAGCATGTGAGATCCTGGGAATTGAGGACGGTTGGGCACATATCAGATCGGGGAAAGTAGAAGGCTATGTGAGCACGGACTATCTGCTGACGGGGCCGGTGGCTCTGATGGTGGCACAGAAGGTGATCGAGCCCGTGGCCACGGTCAATACGGATGGCCTGAAAGTTCGGGAGCAGCCAAATACCAACTGTTCCGTCATGACCTTTGTTTCCAAGGGAGAGGAACTGACCGTGACGGAGGTGCTGGATGGCTGGCTGAAGGTGGATCTTGATGGGGAAGATGCTTATGTATCTGCGGAATATGTAAAAGTAGAGGATAAACTGGCTACGGCGGTAACGATCGCGGATCTTTTGTATGGCAGCGGCGTATCCAACACCCGGGTGGATCTGGTGCAGTACGCAAAGCAGTTTGTGGGAAATCGTTACGTATGGGGGGGCACGTCGCTGACAAAGGGCATAGACTGTTCCGGCTTTACCATGCAGATCTATAAAAGATACGGGATATCCCTGCCGCATCATGCAGCGTCACAGGCAAATTACGGAACAAGGGTGACCGCAGCCACGATCCGTCCGGGGGATCTGGTATTTTATTCCAAGGGCGGCCGGATCAACCATGTGGGGATCTATATTGGCAACGGGCAGGTGCTGCATGCCTCTTCGCCGCGTACCGGCATCCGTATCTCAAATATGAATTACCGTACACCCGCGCGTATGATCTCATTGCTGCCGTAAGGCGGCAATGAGTGTAAGCGCTTTCATCATTTTTACTACTAGAAAATCTCTTTTTCAAAACTTTTTCGTGCATTTTCACTAAAAGTGTGGTATAGTACTGATAGTGCCGGCGGGGTCCGGAAATTTTGGCGTTGTCATGCAAACCGGCGGCACAGATAGATGTATAATCAATAAAACGGGAGAAGGAGAGAGAGATGGCAAAGAAATGGGTGTATCTGTTCAGTGAGGGTGACGCAAACATGCGTGAACTGCTTGGCGGCAAGGGCGCAAACCTGGCAGAGATGACAAATCTGGGGCTGCCGGTTCCGCAGGGTTTTACGATCACAACGGAAGCCTGCACACAGTATTACGAAGACGGCAGGCAGATCAATGATGAGATCATGAGCCAGATCATGGAATATATCGTGAAACTGGAGGAGATCACGGAAAAGAAATTCGGAGATAAAGATAACCCGCTGCTGGTGTCTGTACGCTCCGGCGCGCGTGCATCCATGCCGGGCATGATGGATACGATCTTAAATCTTGGCCTGAACGAGGATGTGGTACAGGTGCTGGCGGAAAAGTCAAACAATCCGCGCTGGGCATGGGACTGTTACCGCCGCTTCATCCAGATGTATTCGGATGTGGTCATGGAGGTCGGTAAGAAATATTTTGAGCAGCTTATTGACCGCATGAAATCCAAGAAGGGCGTGACACAGGATGTGGATCTGGATGCGGATGATCTGAAAGAATTGGCAAACCAGTTCAAGAAAGAATATAAGGATAAGATCGGCGAGGATTTCCCGACGGATCCGAAGGTACAGCTCATGGGAGCTATCAAGGCCGTATTCCGCAGCTGGGACAACCCGCGTGCAAATGTATACAGAAGGGACAATGATATCCCGTATTCCTGGGGTACGGCTGTCAATGTGCAGTCCATGGCATTCGGCAACATGGGGGATGACTGCGGTACCGGCGTTGCATTTACCCGTAATCCCGCAAACGGCGAGAAGGGTCTGTTCGGTGAGTTCCTGACCAATGCACAGGGCGAGGACGTGGTAGCCGGTGTGCGTACCCCGATGAAGATCGCGGAGATGGAGGAGAAGTTCCCGGAGGCTTTTGAACAGTTCCGTGATGTTTGCAAAAAACTGGAAGACCATTACCGTGACATGCAGGATATGGAATTTACGGTAGAGCACGGCAAACTGTACATGCTGCAGACCAGAAACGGCAAGCGTACCGCGCAGGCGGCATTGAAGATTGCGTGTGACCTGGTAGATGAGGGCATGCGTACCGAGGAAGAGGCAGTGGCGATGATCGATCCCAGAAATCTGGATACGCTGCTGCACCCGACCTTTGACCAGAGCGCCATCGTGCGGGCAAGGCTCATCGGCAAGGCACTGGGAGCCGCACCGGGCGCAGCCTGCGGCAAGATCGTGTTTACGGCTGCTGATGCTGAGGAATGGGCAGCACGCGGTGAGAAAGTCGTGCTGGTGCGTCTGGAGACATCGCCGGAGGATATCACCGGCATGAAAGTATCACAGGGTATCCTGACGGTACGCGGCGGTATGACCAGCCATGCGGCAGTAGTGGCACGCGGCATGGGTGCCTGCTGTGTATCCGGCTGCGGCGATATCATCATGGATGAGGAAAACAAGAAGTTTACCCTTGGCGGCAAGGAGTATCACGAAGGAGATGTGATCTCTTTTGACGGTACTACAGGTAATATTTATGATGGTGCGGTGCCTACCGTGGACGCGCAGATCGTAGGTGAGTTCGGACGCATCATGGGCTGGGCGGATAAATACCGCACCCTGAAGGTGCGTACCAATGCGGATACGCCGCGGGACGCAAAGAAGGCGCGCGAACTGGGAGCAGAAGGTATTGGTCTCTGCCGTACC
>JAFUUX010000028.1 GCA_017471325.1 Lachnospiraceae bacterium
AGTAAGCGCAATAAGTAATTGCGCTTACTATAACGCTCCGCGAGGATGCGCACGGATTTTGTAAGGAAATATGCCGCTTTCAGCGGCCAAAATCCGGCGCAGTAAACGACAAAACGAAAATAGTTTTGTCGTTTACTATACAAAAAGAGAGAACAGTTCATAAGGGGAAATGATATGAAGATAGTGATCCTGGAGCGCGGCACCGTCGGGGCGGATGTGCCGGTGGATATGCTTGCCGCGCTGGGAGAGACAGTGATCTATGACAATACGGAGCCGGAGCAGGTGGCAGAGCGCGTAAAGGATGCGCAGATCATCGTGGCGAATAAGTGCCCGCTGAATGAACGGACCTTGAAGGACGCAGCGGACGTGCGGTTTATCGAAGAGTTTGCCACCGGCTATGATAATATCGATATCGCGTACTGCAAAAGCCGGGGGATCGGCGTGGCAAACGTGAGCGATTACAGCACGCAGGCCGTGGTGCAGCATACCTTCGCGCTGGCGTTTTATCTGGCGGAGCATCTGCCGCACTATGATGCCTATGTCAAGAGCGGCGCTTATGCGGCGCAGTCCCGCTTTACTTATTATGGAAAAAGTTTCCGGGAACTTGCCGACAAGACCTGGGGCATCGTGGGCATGGGGCATATCGGGCAGGGCGTGGCAAAGGCGGCGGACGCCTTTGGCTGCCGGGTGATCTGGTATTCCACCAGCGGAAAACATACGGTGGAGGGATACCGGCAGGTGGATCTTGAGACATTGTTAAAAGAAAGTGATTATCTGTCCCTGCATTGCCCGTTAAACGAGCATACGCACCACCTGATCGATGGGGAGGCGCTGAAGCAGATGAAGCCTTCCGCGATCCTGATCAATGTGGCACGGGGCAAGGTGGTGGATAACGCGGCGCTGGCAGAGGCGCTGGAGAAAAGGGAGATCGCGGCAGCAGGCCTGGATGTGGTGGAACAGGAGCCCATCGCGGCAGACAATCCGCTGTCGGCGGTACAGGATAGTGACCGGCTGATCATCACGCCGCACATGGCCTGGGCGAGTGTGGAGGCCCGCGGCCGCGTGGTGTCGGAGGCATATAAGAATATAGAAGCATTTCTTAAAGGAGAAAAAAGGAACCGGATCATTTAGATCCGGTTCCTTTTCTTACTGGATCGAGATCAGCCTGCCGGCATCTTCTACCGGTTTCTTCTTCTCGGAAGGGAACTGAAGTTTCAGGACTCCATCTTCAAAGTTTGCCTTGATGTCCGATTCTTTTAGGTGTTTACCGACAAAATAACTTCTGCGGTACTCACCGGTATGGCGCTCGCGATAGACCACGTTTCCTTCATCATCTTTCTGCTCGCTATCTTCATTCTTTGCCGCGCTCAAAGTCAGGTAACCGTCTTTGAGTTCTGCCTTGATCTCTTCTTTCTTGAACCCCGGCATTTCTACCGACATAAAGTAATCGCCGTCCTTTTCCACAATATCGGTCCTCATGGGATTTGCCATACGATTCATTGCTGAGATCGGTTTTCCAAAAAAGTCATTCATAAAGTTGTTCATAAATCTGTCTTCAAAAATACTTGGTGCATACATGATACATACCTCCTTTTTCTTTCTATATTGATCTTTGTTTGCTGTTCCCTTGAACTGAATACAATATAACACAGTTGTTAGCACTCGTCAAGTGCGAGTGCTAACAAATTGTGTGAACATTTTGTGTTCATAAATGACTGCTGCTAAAATTTAAAATGGAAACTTGATAATACGAGGTATAATCGTTTTTTTGGAGTAACTGCTCTGCATACAGTCATGCTAAATTCGATACGCTCATTAAGCAAGAACTGGTATTGGGCATTCTATGCTACGCTTCGGGAATCTTGCGGTATGTTCTAAACAGAAAAGGGGAGTTCTGCCTGCGTTCAAAAAAATGTAAAGACAGATTTTGGGTGAATAAACTATAAATCAACAGCGGAAAAATCAAATATTGCATTTATGTCGCATTTAAAAATCTCTGCAAGGGCGAAAAGTTCAGAAACTCGAATACTATATGTCCCGCATTCAATTTGAGAATAGATACTGCGGGAGATGTCACATCCCTGAAGCTGCATTCTGACAGTTACTTCTTCCTGCGTAAGATGCTGTTTTTTTCTCAGATAACGTATTTGTTTTCCTAAAGAAAGATCCTGCCGTATCTTTTGTGCCATATGCTTATCCTAAAAAAGCAATAAATACATTGCAAAATTATTATAAATGGTTTATAATTCAGATTTGCAATGAATGGATTGCAAATCTGAATAAAACGGAGGTTTTTATGAGTAGAAAATTAGCAAAAACACTTGTAGCATTATCTATGATGGCGGTTTTGAGTGAAAATCGTCTAACAGCAATGGCTGCGCCCAAAACTATGCCTGATGGGAATACTTTTGATGCGGCATTCTACGCATCAACCTATCCGGATGTGGCAGCAGTATTCGGAGGTGATGAGGAATTACTATACCATCATTACCTTACATGCGGTAAGGCAGAAGGGCGATTGCCGTACGCACCGGGAGGTTCTGCATCGGTATCAACTGGAAATAATGTACAAACAATGCCTGATGGCGGAAAGTTTGATGCGACATATTACGCATCAACTTATCCTGATATTAAAGCAGTATTAGGAACAGATGCAAATGCTTTGTATGCACATTATATTAATTGCGGCAAGGCAGAAGGACGCAGGCCTTATGCACCGGGGGCAGTATCTGCGAATTATGCTGCCACAGAACTTTTATCACTTAAAGCTTATGAAACAAAAAATCATGGGATGAATTTTTACAAAAAAGGACAGTCATTCCCCGGTACATATTCAGATATATACGGAAATGAGTACCAATGCGTCTTAACGGGTTCTCTTTCATTATCTCAAACGAATGGGCAGCAATATAGAAAGTATTATTTGAATGGACAATATGATCGTTTTCAGGCCACAGTAGCACCTCGCACTTTGTTAGATTACAGGGATTCTACAACTGCCGGACAGATCATAATTTCCGGGGATGGAAAAATACTGTTTGCGGATAGGGCAATTTCGACTGCAACACGTCCCTACAAGATAGATTTAGACATTACTGGCGTGACGGATCTGAAAATAGAAATGTTTTCAGCAGAAGGAGGATGGGGTATTGATGTTATATTGGGAGATCCCATTCTACTAAAAGAAAATTTTTAACAAGCAGAGATAAGGAAAAAGCTTATAATGGAGGACAAGTAAGGAGAATAAGAACAACATAATACCGGAGCAGGAGAGCGCAGTTGTCGAGAACGATACCTGCGCTTCATCTTTGCCCGAAAACACAGTGAGACGCACTATCGGTAAGACAACCTATATTGAGGATCTTCACTTTAAGGAGCAGGGACAGACATTTGCCCAGAAACTGAAGAGAGTGCTGAAAGCGGACTGTAGTTGATCACTTAAACGCCTATCTAAATCTGCGGTTTATGCGTAGATTTGGATAGGTAATATTGACATTCTGCAACAAGTGCGCTATCATCATTATTATGAAAAAGAAGATTATTGGAAGAACAAAAGAATATGCGAGACTTGATAAATGCATGCGTGAGGATGTTGCTCAACTTGTGTTGGTTTATGGAAGGAGGAGAGTTGGAAAAACTTTTCTTATTAACCAATACTATGGAAATTCGTTTAGTTTTAAGCTTACCGGAGCATATAATAAGCCGAAAGCGGATCAGCTGCATGCATTTATTTCTGAACTCAACCGCAAAACACACAAAAAAATGGAAGCACCTTCAAGTTGGGTGCAGGCATTTGAGATGCTGCGGGAGTATATTGAATCTCAGGATCCTAACAAAAAATGTGTGGTTTTCTTTGACGAGATGCCATGGCTTGATACGCATAAATCAGGGTTCCTTTCTGCGTTTGAATATTTTTGGAATGATTTTGGATCGTCTGTTGATAACCTTGTATTTATTGTTTGTGGGTCTGCGACATCCTGGCTTGTCGATAATATAGAGCATAATAAAGGAGGCTTGTTTAATCGCCAAACATGCAAACTCTTTCTTGAGCCTTTTTCGCTTTCTGAAACAGAGGAGTATTTGATCAGTAAAGGAATTCACTGGTCGAGATATGATATCACTGAGTGCTATATGATAATGGGTGGGATACCATATTATTTAAGCCTTTTAGATAAGGAAATGTCTTATCTTCAGAATATAGATTATCTGTTTTTCAGAAAAAAAGCAGAGCTGTGGGATGAGTTTGATCATCTGTATAATACCTTGTTTACAAAGGGAGAAAATTACATTTCGGTTGTTCATGAACTCAGCAAGAAGAAAAACGGATTGAGCCGAGAGGAAATATCTAAGGAAACCGGACTCGCATTAAATGGAATACTTTCAAAGATTATCAAGAATCTTGTTGATTCCGGTTTTGTGAGAGAAAACCAATTTTTTGGGAAGAAAAAGAAAGACACTCTTTATCAGCTTGCTGATTACTATTCGAGTTTTTATTTTCATTATATATGGGATAATAAGGGGAGAGACGAACACTTTTGGAGCAATACACTTGATGCCCCGGTCAGAAAAACATGGGCCGGCAATATGTTTGAACAAGTCTGTAAAGATCATATTAAACAGATAAAACAGAAAATCGGAATATTGGGTATTCTTTCAGAAGAATCAACATGGTATATAAAAGCAGATAAGAAACTTCATATGTCGGGAGCACAGGTTGATTTGATCATAGATCGTCGGGATAGGGTTATCGACCTGTGTGAAATGAAGTTTTCGTTGGGAGAGTATTCAATTGACAAAGAATATGATCAGAAATTAAGAAAACGAATAGAGACTTTTCGTAAAGACAGCAAAACTAAAAAGGCTGTGCAGATAGTGTTTGTGACAACTTATGGAGTTGAATCAAATCAGTATAGCGGCATTGTTCAAAAGCAGGTTACATTAGAGGATTTATTTAAGGAAATAATTGAGTAAATTGCTATCTAAATCGTTGAAATAATTTCGGATTTAGATAAGAAATAAATTAGTGACGCGCCTTAAGCGTGAACAGAAAGTAACAAAAATCACGAAAATGCACAAACTTTTATGACTTTCGTAACTCGTAAAATAAGCTTCACCAAACTGATAGTACTCCGATAGAATTCTATCAATTTGGTGGAGCTTTTCCTATACGCCTTTTGTTTACCGCTTACCTTCTTTTTGTCAATTCATACTGTTCTTGTACTCCATTCCCCAGTTTTCCATGGACTTTATGATCGGTCGCATGGACTCGCCAAGTTCGCTTAATGCGTATTCGACGCGGGGCGGAACCTCCGGATATACGGTACGCGTAATGATGCCGTCTGCCTCCATGGAGCGTAAACTGTCTGTTAGTACCTTCTGACTGATCCCATCCAGGGATTTTTGCAATTCATTAAAACGCCAGGGCCGGACAAGGAGATTTCTCATAATAAGCAGTTTCCATTTGCTGCCGATCAGGCTGACCGTTGTGGCTACCGGGCAATCAGGTAGTTCATCTTTTGTTTTCATTAATAACACCTCATTTTTCAAAAAACATCAAATTTGAATGTTACATATAAATTCTACTGTTTTGGCATTTGTTAGTCAATAGGTTACAAAAAGGTAACTACCTAATAAAAAAAGTGCGTACATACAATGTTTTTCAGCCTCTGCGATAATCATGTCAACAGGGAGGCAATAGGATCTGCTAAAATCAGTATGGAGCCAGATACCGTTAGCGACCGTTCTGTGGTCGGTTATAGATGTTCTTGTTAGCAGCTTGCTGCGTTACAAGAACACTATGCGTCAGAACGGTATCGGCCCCGGACACAGTCTGATATTAAAAAGTACGATTAATAGAGGAGGTAAATATCATGGCATGGATGCCCCATAATTTCCCCGTGGTTGCATCTTTTCAAAGGGTTTTGACTGTGTTATATTTACAATGGTATTCTGTCATCGGCAAGAACAGAGTCAATGATACTGGGGAAGAAATGTGTGGCATGTTGTTTTATGCTGGAATCTCGGAATTTGAAGCACAATTACATAGCGAGATGGAGAAGGTATTCAAATTCGATGAACTGCCAACGGAATGGACATATCCGTTAATTCAGCAAAAACTAATAAAAGAGGCAGGGCGAAGGGGATTTCTATAACTTATCATTTATAGAATAGAAGAGCCATTGCAAAATACTTAGATACTTTTATTCTGCGGAAAGGAGACTAGTCATATGAGTTTTACGGTAGGGGTTGGTGAAGCAGATTTTGCAGCACTTCGCAAAGAAAATTCCTATTATGTGGATAAAACAGAAATCATTTATGAGCTTGTACATGATACAAAAAACAAAGTAACTCTTTTTACCAGACCACGCAGGTTTGGGAAAACGCTCATGATGAGTATGATAGAGAATTTCTTTAGCGTACGAAAGAAAAGCGAGAGCATATTTGAAGGGCTTGCCATAACGGAACATGAGGATTTCTGTAAGGAGTGGATGAATCAGTATCCGGTATTGTTTATTTCGTTCAAGGATGCGGAAGCTGATGAGTTTGATGTAGCATATGCGAAGCTCAAGACTGTTATAGCGGATGTATGCAAAGGGATTTCTGACATTAGTTTAAGGGAAAATGTAAATTCGTTTGATGTTGAAGTATTTAACAGATTACAGGCTCAGACTGGGACGAATGCGGATATTCAGAATTCATTAAAGATGATTATGCGCATGATGAATGCCGTATATGGTAAGAAAGTCATTCTCTTGATCGACGAGTATGATGTCCCCCTTGCAAAGGCAAGTGAAAAGGATACAGCAAAAAACGGTTATTATTCCAAGATGCTTGATGTAATCAAGGGGATTATGAGTACCGCCCTTAAAGATAATGAGTTCCTTCAATTTGCCGTGATCACGGGATGCCTTCGCATTGCAAAGGAAAGTATCTTTACAGGCACAAATAATTTTGCTTCATACTCTGTTCTGGACGAGGATTTTTCGGATTACTTCGGCTTTTCAAGTGATGAAGTTGATGCAATCCTTGAGGCGGCAGATCGGACAGACAAGGCGGATATTATCAAGGAATGGTATGACGGCTATATCTTTGGAAATAGCTATGTATATTGTCCTTGGGATGTAATCAATTATTTGTCTGCACTTAAGAAACGCAAAAATGCGAAGCCTAAGAACTATTGGAAAAATACAAGCCATAACGGTATCCTGCTCACATTTGTAAAGCGGACTGATTTTAAGGTTAAGGGCAAATTTGAAATACTGATGAACAGTGGAACGATCATGCAGACGATCACGGATGAGTTAACCTATGATACCTTGCATTCATCGGAGGATAATCTGTGGAGTGTCCTGCTTATGACAGGGTATATCACTAAGGCGGATGCCGAGGAAGAAGGAGAAACGGTGAGCCTCAAAATCCCAAACAGGGAAATTGCGTCTATCTTTGAGGATACGGTTGTTAAGCTGTTCAAAGAAACGATAGATACGGGTATGCAGAAAAGCATGATGGAGGCGTTTTGGAATAAGGATGCAGAGGAAGCAGGGCGGATTGTTTCAGAACTTCTATGGAAAACAATAAGCTACAATGACTACCATGAAGACTACTACCACGCCTTTCTTGCCGGAGCATTTGTAGGAATAGGCTATGAAGTCGAATCCAATAAAGAAAAAGGTCTTGGCAGACCGGACATTTTGTTAAAGGATGAGGATAACCGTAGAGCCATTATCATTGAGGCAAAGAAGTCCGATAAGGAAGCTGATCTTGACAAAGATTGTGACGAGGCGATGGATCAGATCATTACAGAAAAATATGCAGAAGGGCTTTATGGTTATGAGCAGATTCTTTGTTATGGAGTAGCATTTTTCCAAAAACAGGCGAAGGTGAAGCTGCTAACTAATGAATAGCTTGGGGAGTGATGCAAATCAAAGATTTGAAGAGAGAGGTGATTTTAGAGCAGGACAATAAGGCAAAACTCGGAGATGAGCCACTTAGTGAATCCGAGTTTGCCAAGATAACCTGATTTTTTGAATGCTCACGACGGAAAAGTACTGTTTCTTGAACCTGGTGTCGGATATAATACCCCCGGCATCATCAAATATCCTTTCTGGCAGATGGCAGAAAAGAATCCAAGGGGTTCTGAACAGTTACCCGGAGGCAACTTATGCCTGCGTCAATTACGGGGAAGCTGTATGTCCGGAGGATATCAGTGAGCAGTCCATCTGCATCGATGGGGATATCGGACAGGTGATAGAAGAATTAAGGAAGTGATTTTATGATCATAAATATGGGGATGCGCACGGATATTCCGGCATTTTATTCCGAATGGCTATTAAACAGAATACATGAAGGTTATGTGCTTGTACGCAATCCCTATAATCCGTCACAGGTGACAAAATACAGTTTGTCTCCTGAGGTTGTTGACTTGATCTCTTTTTGCACGAAGAATCCTGCACCCATGCTTCCGCATATGGATGTGCTTAAGCCATACGGACAGTACTGGTTTGTGACGATAACACCATACAGTAGAGATATTGAGCCGAACGTTCCTGATAAGCATAAGGTAATGGAAGACTTTAAGAAATTATCTGATGTTGTGGGTGTGGACGGTGTTGGATGGCGATATGATCCGATCTTTGTTGATACTGATCATTCCGTAGAGTGGCACATCGAAGAATTTGAACAGATGGTAGGGAATCTTGCCGGTTATACTAAGACCTGTGTGATCAGTTTTATTGATATCTATAAGAAAGTAGAACGTAACTTTCCGGAAGCAAGAGAAGTTTTTCATAAGGACAGGCTGACGATCGGTAAGGCATTTATTGATATTGCAAAGCAGTATGATATAACGATCCGTCCGTGTGCCGAAGGAAATGATCTTGAGCCATACGGAGCGGATTGCTCCGGCTGTATGACGGTAAAGACTTTTGAAACAGCACTCCATGCAAGGCTTGATGTTCCGAAAAGAAGCAAGAACCAACGTAACGGAGAGTGCGCCTGCCTGCTTGGAACAGATATAGGAGCCTACGATACCTGCGGACATCTTTGCAGGTATTGCTATGCTAATACCAATACCGAACTTGTTAAGGAGAACATGAAAAGGCATGATCCGAAGTCACCGTTTCTTTTGGGACACAGTGAACTGGGAGATGCGATCCATGAGGCGGAACAAAAGAGCTGGATCGATCATCAGATGAGACTGACGGATATCTAATAAAAAATGATTGCCCCTTTTTTCCACATCCATAAGAAATGTAATGGGTAAGAGAGTAACAGCAGTTTTTCTATATTGTTATCTCGGGATCGGAGCAAAATCAGGTCCTTTTTTATTGCCCATATTTAAAGCGGTTTCCGGGTATTTCCACAAGAAAAGATACAAGATGCTATTGACAATTGGCAACGGGTGTGACGGATCTGGAAATAGAAATGTTTTCAGCATTTCAGCAGAAAGATGGGGTATTGATGTTATATTGGGAGATCCCATTCTACTAAAAGAAAATTTATGATATAATCATACGTGAAAGCAGGAACACAGAAAGGAAAACAGTCATGCCACGGATATTGATACTCAGTCAGGACAGAAAGGTAGTGGAGCAGGCGCAGGACTACCTGGAGCTGCATGATCTGGCAGTGCAGGCCGAGGCTTCGGCGGATGCGGCGTTATCGGAGCTGCAGCATGCAGATGCGGATATCGTCCTGCTGGTGATGGACGGGGAGCTTTCCGGCATATCACCACAGCGTTTTCTGGAAAGGATCAGGACATTTTCCAAACTTCCCATCCTGGCAATCCTGCCGGCAAGGGATGAGGCAGGGCAGATCCGCCTGCTGGAGGCAGGGGCGGATATGTGCATGCCCAAGCCGCTGCAGCCGGCGCTGTTTGTTTCCCAGGTGCAGGCACTGCTCCGTATGCAGGCGCGGCTGCAGAGCGAGGAGGTGCGGCAGGGGGGGCTGCCGGAGCTGCGGGGCATCCGCATCGATCCGGTGCGCCGCAGGGTGCGGGTGCGCGGGCGTGAAAAAAAGTTTACCCGCAAGGAATTTGACCTTCTCTACTTCCTGATGACACATCCGGAACAGGTGTTTACAAAGGAAAACCTTTACCGGGAGGTCTGGAATGAGGAGGCGGTAGGCGGCATGGCCACCGTGATCATGCATATCAAAAAGATCCGGAATAAAATAGAAGAGAGGCCGTCCCAGCCGCAGATCATCGCTACGGAATGGGGCGTGGGATATTATTTTGCGGCAGAAGAGTCGCCATGATGCACCGGACAGAGTTGATCAACTGTCTATTGGCACTGACAGAGGAGCCAGATACCGTTAGCGACCGTTCTATGGTCGGTTACGGGATCGGCACCGGACAGAGTCGTTTAACTGCCTACTGGCACTGACAGAGGAGGAATAGCAGCAATGGGAATGGCAAAAAGGGACGGAACAGGTGATAAAACAGAGGAAACGGGACAGGCCGGATTGCGCAGGTATTTATCCCCGCTGGCGGTCTGGGCGCTTTCTTTTGGCTGCGCCGTGGGGTGGGGCGCCTTTGTGATGCCCGGGACCACGTTTCTGCCCATTGCCGGACCGGCGGGAACCGTACTGGGCCTTCTGATCGGGGCGCTGGTGATGTGGGTGATCGGTGTCAATTACCATTATCTGATGAACAGATACCCGGATACGGGCGGCACGCTGACTTATACGATACGCGCTTTCGGCTACGATCACGGTTTTTTGAGCGCATGGTTTCTGATCCTGGTCTATGTGGCGATCATGTGGGCAAATGCCACGGCGATGGCGCTGATCATGCGCAAGCTTTTCAGCGGGCTGTTTCAGTTTGGCTTTCACTATCAGGTGCTGGGATATGACATCTGGCTGGGGGAAGTGCTCATATCCATTGCGGTGATCGTCCTGTGCGGGCTGCTCTGCATATACGGAAAGCGTCTGGCGGTCATGCTGCAGGTGATCCTGGCGCTGGTGCTGTTTGGCGGGATCGTTTTCTGTGCCGTGATGGCAGGCAGCAGGCTGGGACTTTCATCGGCTGCGCATGCCCCGCTGCTTTCCCCCACAGGCGGGAACATGATAAAGCAGGTGCTGATGATCGTTGCGCTTGCCCCGTGGGCTTTTGCAGGTTTTGAGTCCGTATCCAATTCGGCAGAGGGCTTCTGTTTTCAGGCCAAAAAGACGCTTCCCATCCTTACGGTATCCCTGGTCACGGGAGCGATCGTCTATATCGTGCTGGCGCTGTTTGGGGCGGCCGCACAGCCCAAAGGGTATGCGGACTGGCCTGCCTATCTGGCGGATCTGGATAACCTTGGCGGTGTGGAAGGGATCCCCGTTTTTTATACAGCGCAGAAAGTGCTGGGCAAAGCAGGAAAGGCGGTACTGACCATTCTGGCTTTGGCAGCGATCCTTACGGGGCTGATCGGCAACTATATCGCGGGCAGCCGTCTGATGTACGCGATGGCAAAAGAGCGCATCCTGCCGGCGTGGTTTGGCAGGCTCAATGATGATGCCGTGCCGCAGAATGCGCTATGGTTTTTACTGGCGATCTCTCTGGTGATCCCTTTTCTGGGGCGGACAGCTATCGGCTGGATTATCGATGTCAATACAGTAGGCGCAACGATCGCATACGGTTACACTTCCGCATCGGCGCTGGTGCTGGCACACAAAGAGCAGAACAGAAAGATACGGCTCTGCGGCATCATCGGTGTTGTGATGTCTGTCTTTTTCTTCTTTTATTTCATGTCCTGGTCGGCAGATACCATGGCAACGGAATCCTACCTGATCCTGGCGGGCTGGAGCATCCTGGGCTTTATCTGGTTCCGCTATGTATTCGGCAGGGATAAAGAGCGCAGGTTTGGCAGATCCACCGTGGTCTGGATCGGGCTGCTGTTCCTGATCTTCTTTACTTCCCTGATGTGGGTAAAGCAGGCCACGGATGAGATGACGCGTGAGGTGATCGATAATATCAGCAGCTATTACGAGGAGCAGGGCGGAAATCTTGATCAGGAGATGATCACGGCAACAGAGGCTTATGTGGACGGGCAGCTGCAGAAAGTGAACCGCACGCTCACGCGCAACAGCATCATCCAGATGGCGCTCATCATAGCCAGCCTGGGGATCATGTTCAGCATTTACACAACGATATCAAAGCGTGAAAAGCAGAGCGAGGTGGAAAAACTCGCAGCGCAGGAGAGCGATCGGGCCAAGACAGTGTTTTTGTCCAATATGTCCCACGATATCCGCACGCCGATGAATGCGATCATCGGGTATACCAATCTGGCGGAGCGGGAAAACCTTTCGCTGGAAGAGGTGCGGAAGTATCTGGAAAAGATCAAGGGTTCCGGCCAGCATCTGCTGGCGCTGATCAATGATGTGCTGGAGATGAGCCGCATCGAAAGCGGTAAGATGGAACTGGAACCCATTCCTGTCAATTTGCCGAAGACGGTCATGGAGACAGAGGATCTTTTTGCGACCCAGATGGCGGAAAAAAACATTGCTTTTTCCGTGACCTGTGCAAATGTAAGGCATCCCCTGGTCTACTGTGATAAAAACCGGCTGAACCGTGTGCTTTTGAATCTGGTCAGCAATGCCTATAAATTCACGCCGGACGGCGGCACGGTTTCGGTGACGGTATGGGAAGTGGAAAGCGGCATGCCGGAGTATGGGCGGTATGAGATCCGTGTCGCAGACAGCGGCATCGGCATGTCAAAGGAATTTGCGGAGCATGTCTTTGAGGCGTTTGAACGGGAACGGAATTCCACCGTCAGCGGGATCCAGGGCACAGGCCTGGGCATGTCCATCACAAAGAGCCTGGTGGATATGATGGGAGGGGAGATCACGCTCAATACGGCGCCGGATCATGGGACGGAGTTTGTGATCCGCTTATCCTTCCGGCTGCAGGAGCAGGCGGAGGAAGAAGATGCGGAGGAACAGGAGCAGGCGGCGGAAGTGCCGGCCGTGGATTTCTCGTCCATGCGCCTGCTTTTGGTGGAAGACATGCCCATCAACCGGGAGATCGCCAATATGCAGCTTTGCAGCCTGGGCTTTGCGGTGGAATATGCGGAGAACGGGCAGGAGGCTTTGGATAAGGTGCAGGCGGCAGAGGCCGGGTATTATGACGGTGTGCTCATGGATATCCAGATGCCCGTCATGAACGGCTATGAGGCATGTGAAGCGATCCGCGCGCTGGAGGAGCCGGACAAGGCAGGGATACCGGTCATCGCCATGACGGCCAATGCCTTTTCGGAGGATGTCAAGCGCGCGATGGATGCGGGCATGAACGCGCATATCGCAAAGCCGATCGACATGAACGTGTTAAAGAACGTGCTGAAGGAAGTACTGGGAAAGAGCGGGAGAAGGTAGGCGCTGCAGGGGGATTGTCCCCTGTGCGTACCATGAAAAGAGTCGGAGAAGAGGGATGGATGCAAGGATAGGGATCATCTATGAGGACGCACACCTGCTGGTGTGCCGCAAGCATGCGGGGATCGCTGTACAGACGGCAGCCCTGGCGCAGGCGGATATGGTAAGCGAATTAAAAAATCACCTGGCGCAGGCAGGCGGCGGGGAGCCGTATGTGGCGGTGATCCACCGGCTGGACCAGCCTGTGGAGGGGCTTTTGGTTTTTGCAAAAACTGCGCAGGCGGCAGCGGCACTATCGGCGCAGGCAGCAGGGGATGCCCAAAACGGGATGCAAAAGGAATATACCGCACAGATCTACGGGCATATGAGCGCTGAAAAGGGAGAATTACGTGATGTGCTCTGCAAAGACAGCCGCAGCAATACTTCCCGTGTGGCTGCCCCGGGGGAAAAGGGCGGCAAAAAAGCAAGGCTTGCCTATGAAGTGCTGGAGGAAAACGGTGAGGTACAGACGCTGCGCATCCGGCTGTATACCGGCAGGCATCATCAGATCCGCGTGCAGTTATCCCATGCGGGGTGTCCGATCCTGGGAGATGTAAAGTACGGAACGGAGGCGGCGAAACAATATGCCAGATCCGCAGGCATCACGCAGTTGTGCTTAAAGGCGGATCATCTGTGTTTTACGCATCCGCAGACGGGAAAGAAAATGGAATTCTGGCTGTAACGGCTTTGAAATGGAGCCGCTTCTGAAGAGATGTTCCGGCTTAGGATCCTTCGTCTTCCCGGGCGAGCAGATCCAGTCTGACCATGTCCAGATACGGTACCATCAGGCTGCGGTGTTTGGGCAGGAAATAGTCCGGGTCCAGTTCATCCATGCGGAAACTTTTGCGCCCGCCTTCTTTTGCGCGCATCCAGAAGCGCCACAGGTCGCAGAAACGCAGATAATAAAGCATATCTCTGGCAGTATAGTAGATCAGCAGAAAGGAAATGCCGTCCTGTGCTTCAAAATCCCGCATAAAGGTAACCTGGTGTTCATGGATGTTCTGCAGGGCAAAGGTATCCGTAGCGGATTCTTTCGCGTCAAAGCAGACAGGGATCCCCTGCACGGTGCCGATATAGTCTACCGTGCTCTTCTGTTCAAAATAGGCCAGTGTGATCTGGGAAGTCTCTTTGTTGATGTTGATCGGCGTGATGGGAGTAGGGATCTTCTGCACCAGCGCCAGTTTTTTTTCCCGGTATTTCTCGTTTGTGCGGTTGATCATTTCCTCAAGCGTGGAACCGCGCAGCCCGCGTGTCGTCCAGGTGCCCAAAGCAGTTTATCCTCCGAAAGTTCTGTAATAGCGGTGTATTAAAGAGTTTTGGCCTGGTCGATACGGATGATCACATCATCCGCCCGCTGGAAGATGCTCATCTCGATGGCGTCCACCAGCGCCATCAGTCCGTTTTTATTAAAGATGCGCAGTTCACCGCGGAACTGGAAGCGCAGCAGGACGTTTTCTTTTTCGGACAGGTCATAGTGGGTTTCCACGTCCGGCCGCAGGATGTATGCTTTATGGCCGATGGTGTGATCCAGAAAAGTCCAGACCTTGGCCGTCATGACTTCATTCCGGCCTACAAAGACCAGGTATTCATCCCCCGGCTCGGAGATCTGCAGCACTTCCCTGGATTCCCAGTAGTGCAGATATTTTACATTTTCGCGCACGGTTTCCGCGGTCCAGAGCGCCATTTCCGCATGTGTGACTGTCCGGCGTTCCATCTGTCCTCTCGACATGGGGCGCTTTCCGCCCAGTGCACTTTCCCTGTCTGCCATATTTTTTCCCCATGATAACTGTTCGGCCCCCGGGTCCTTCCGGTTACGGCTGTCCTGAATAGTTACTCCTCATGTTTTTGATTGCGTCGATCAGGGCTGCGCCTGATTTTTTCGTGTATATGGCATTATTTTACAACATAGTGCGCGGCAGATGCAAGCGTTTTTTATGTAAACAAACCTTCTGAATAGTTGCTTAAATAGTTACTTTTCTTTTTCAATGTATTCTGATATAATGTATTATGTGGTGGTTTGGGAAGTGAGAAATCCCGGCGGCCGGCGCGGGCAGAGGAAACCACGGAAAGCGGTACAGGCTTGGGAGGCAGTATGGCAGAGGAAAATCTCGAAAAATTACAGGAACTGATCGATGGTTCGGATAATATCGTGTTCTTTGGCGGAGCCGGTGTTTCCACGGAAAGCGGCATCAAGGATTTCCGCAGCGTGGACGGGCTGTATCATCAGAAGTTCAAATATCCGCCGGAGACGATGCTGTCGCATACTTTTTACGTTTCCCATAAAGAAGAATTCTTCGAGTTTTACAGGGACAAACTCCTGGAGTGTACCTGCGGTCAGCATCCGGCCAAACCCAATGCCGCACACAGGGCTTTGGCGGAACTGGAGAAGAAAGGGAAGCTGAAAGCGGTCATTACCCAGAATATCGACGGTCTGCACCAGGCGGCAGGCAGTGAGCATGTACTGGAACTGCATGGCAGTGTATTACGCAATTACTGCGAAAACTGCGGCAAGTCCTTCACGGCAAAATATGTATATGAAAAAAACGGCATTCCCTGGTGTGATGCCTGCGGCGGTGACATCAAGCCGGATGTGGTGCTTTACGAAGAGGGGCTGGATAACGGCATAATGGATGCGGCGGTCAGGGCGATCAGCGAAGCGGATATGCTGATCATCGGCGGCACCTCTTTGGTAGTGTATCCGGCAGCGGGGCTGATCCGTTACTATCGCGGAAAGAAGCTGGTGCTGATCAACCGTGATGCCACGGCGATGGATGAAGTGGCAAATTATATCTTCCGCGGTAATATCGGGGAGATCTTTTCCGGGATAAAGATCTGATGGATGCGCCGTTGAAACTGCAGGAGGGGGATATCCTGCTGATGCGCAAGGCGCACCCCTGCGGCGCAAAAGAATGGGAACTGCTGCGGGTGGGACAGGATCTGAAACTGAAATGTACAGGCTGCGGGCATCTGGTGATGGTGCCCCGGCGAAAGATAGAGCGCAGCATCGTATCGGTCAAAACAGCGGATGCGGCAGAGGCGTGAGCGGACATACCGTATTTGAAATACAGGAGCAGAAAAAATGAACGGCTGGCTGATCACAAACGAGTTTGTTACAAGCGAAAAGTTTAAAGAACTTTTTTCGATGTTTTATAAAGCGGCGGTCCATCTGGGGATCAAACTGACACAAAAGAGCAATTCGGAGGTCTGGACCATGCTGGGTTCCTGCGGCTATCGTCTGCAGGAATTCTTTACCGTCGGCTGCCCGTTCCGCAAAAACGGCATGGAACTGGTGGTTTCCGCAGAGGATGTAGGGCTGGATATACCGGATTTTATCCTGTTCTGGGATAAGGATATCCGGCTGGCACATGAACTGGAGCGCCAGGGAATGCGCCTGTTCAACTGCGCCCGGGCGATTGAAGACTGCGATGATAAAGCGGTCACTTATCTGAAACTGCGCGGGGCAGGCATTCCGCAGCCACCGACCTATATCTCACCCAAAAAATTTCATCCGGATGGCCTGTTTGATAAAAAAGCACTGGATACCGCGGCGGGACATCTGGGCTTTCCCTGTATCGTCAAGGAGTGTTACGGCTCTTTTGGCGAACAGGTCTATCTGGCGCCGGATATGAACACTTTGCAGCGTTTCGTGATGGATCTGGGGGACCGACCCTATCTGATCCAGCAGTATGTATCGGAATCCAGAGGGAGGGATATCCGCGTGGAGGTTGTGGGCGGCCGGGTAGTGGCTGCCATGCTGCGCAGCAATCCGAGGGATTACCGTTCCAATCTGACCAGCGGCGGCACGGCGCAGCCCTATACGGTCAGCATACAGCAGGCCCAGCTTGCAATCGCGGCATGCCAGGCGCTCGGACTGGATTTTGCGGGGGTGGATATTTTGTTCGGCCCCGGTGATATGCCGGTATTGTGCGAGGTCAATTCCAATGCGCATTTTAAAAACCTGTATGACTGTACGGGAGTCAATGCGGCAGAAGAGATCATGCAGTATATACATGGTGTGATGAGCAGATACAGCGTTTAACATGGATGGGGGCAGCAGACGGTGATCATGTCCGCGGGCTAAACTTTACCAGATCGTAAACGGGGGATATGTGACATGTATACGGAAGAGTCTTTATCGGTATATCCGTATTTTAAAAAACTATTGAAAAAGCAGAAACTGGTCAATGTGCTGGATTCGCTGACAGGGTTGGTTCTGCGGCCGTATATTATAGAATTTGTGCAGTCTCTGGTGAAAGACGGTGTGCCGTTTACCTTTGCCATCATGGATCTGGACAACTTTAAATTCATCAATGATACTTACGGACATAAGGTGGGCGACGGTGTTTTAATGGGCGTGGCACATGACCTGATCGACTACCTGGAAGGTTTTGGCATCGCCGGACGCTTTGGTGGGGATGAGTTTCTGTTTGTCAACCTGCGGGATATCACATATGATGATGTGAAACTCTGCTATCAGGGGATCTATGAGAATTTCACGGTGCTGCGCAAGAACGTTAAGTTGGAAAACTGCAGCCCGTTTATCACGGGCACGGTCGGCAGCGCCACCTATCCGACGGATGCGCAGGACTATGACAGTCTCTTTGCACTGATCGACAAGACGCTGTACCGCGGCAAGACGAAGGGGCGCAACTGCTACATTATCTATGTGGAATCCAAGCACAAGGATATCCAGATCCGCAACCTGTCCGGCCACGGCCTGTACGCTACGGTGCGTAATCTGGCGACTGTATTTGATGCGGCGGAAACGGTGCATGATAAATTGCAGGCAACCTTTGAAACGCTCAAGGATGATATGCGCATCAATGATCTGTTCTACATCGGACGGGATCATAAGGTGCGCAGTGTGACGGATCATGTGGATGTGGCTTACGTGCCGGATATCGGCAAGCTGATGACGGAGGAAGTGTACAGTACCAATGATTATGAGAAACTGCAGCATGTCGCACCGCTTTTGTATGAGTTTCTGCATGAGTGGCTGCTGGAAACGATCCTGATCGCCAAGGTACAGATGGGCGGAGAAGTACTGGGATACCTGATGTGTGCGGAATACCGCAACCGTCGTATCTGGCAGGAGGATGAGTGCGCGATCATGTTTTTTGCGGCAAGGCTGCTCTCCGGATATCTGTTTGGAAAAGGCCTGGAATTAAAGTAAGCTGCTTTCCGTCCTGCCTTGCTACGGCAGGTTTTGGCGTTTGTTTTGTTGACAAAACAGTGAGAAGCTTTTAAGGGTAACCGGAAGAACCCGGGTGGGTCTGAACAGTTACGTTTTTGCTTAAGGTGGTGTTATGAGAAGGAGTAATGTCTGGCTGGTGTTTCGGATCATCGTAGTGGGAGCATTGGCGGTTGCTGCCGTATTTCTTTACCGGCAGAAAGCAAAAGAAGTGACGTTGGCTGCAGAAACGGAAGAGGTGGCAGTCAGCCGTTATTTTGATGCGCAGGGTGTGATCGTGGAAGGGGTACTGGATGGCGTGAGCGGCGTATCCATCAGCCGTTATGCCAACAATACGGAGGAGAGCCATAAGTATCTGCAGCAGATCGTCCGCCTGGGGAATTATCCAAGGGAAGAGTTTCAGGGGGCGGAGGTATACGAGATTGCGCTGCTGAATGCGGCGGGGGAAGCGGTGATCCCGGAGGAAACGGTTAACTGCTATATCTCGCTTCCGGCAGAGCTGCAGAACATGAAAGGCAATACCTACGTGGTATACCGGATCATGGGGGATATGGGCGTGGAACACGCTGCGTTTCTGAAAGGAAATGAACTGGTGATCAGAACAAAACAGAATGGTACGTATGTTGTGGCGAAACTGATGCAGGAGCCGGCATCGGAAAAACCGACAGCCGTTGAGGATGAGGCAGGGCAGCTGCTTGCGGAAATACCGGTTCAGCCGACTGTTGCAGCGCAGCCGACTGTTACCGCAACGCAGGCGGTGCCACGGGAAAGCGCCGGTACGGAGGAGAACAGGCAGGCAGAAGCAGCGGCATCGGTACAGGAGCGTCCGGAAGAGCCTGCTGTTCCGGCACAGGCGGAACCGGAGGCCGCTGCGGCGGTATCCGATCCTGTGCAGGATCCTGCCGGGAACCCGGAGGCGCAGGCGGCATCCTTTCACACAGTGGCAAAAGTAAACCTGCGGGCAGGCATGAGCACAGAAGAGGCTGTACTTACGGTTCTGGAGCCGGGCACGCCGCTGAGTGTTCTGCAGGCAGCGGAGAATTCCGAATGGGTCATGGTCAGTGCAAACGGACAGATCGGGTATGTCAATGTCCAATATGTAGGTGCTGACTGATGGAGGGATTTATAGATGTACACTGCCATCTGCTTCCGGGCGTAGATGACGGCGCGCAGTCGATGGAGGAAACAAAGGAACTGCTCGGTATTGCTGTGCGGGACGGGATCGATGCCATTATTTTTACGCCGCATGTCCGCAGACCCTGGCTGGAACGGCCATGGGAAACCGTCCTGGATGCGTATGGGAAGGTGTGCGAGTGGGCTGATGCCCATTATCCTGAACTGGAACTGTATCTGGGGAGTGAGTTTGATTATTCCGCATCCGTTCTGGCGGAAACACCGGAGAAATTGCACGGCATCCACGATACGGAAGTGATGCTGGTGGAATTCCGGCCGGCAGACAGTTTTGAAAGGATCGAGAGAGGCATCGGCAACGTAATAGACTTTCGGAATTGAGGATTCATTAACTTATAATGTGCCGGGAACAGACCGGATGGACTTTGAAAAGTGAATCTTATCCTGAAAATGCGGAAGAAGGGACTGAGTAAGAAAGGATTCTGCTAAAAAAGGCGTACTTTAACAAGCCTACCGTTTAAAAGTATTGATTAGTGTGATATAATCAATATGTTGATCAACAAAAATCAGACGGCTTGTG
>JAFUUX010000080.1 GCA_017471325.1 Lachnospiraceae bacterium
AACGACAAAACTATTTTCGTTTTGTCGTTTACTGCGCCGGATTTTGGCCGCTGAAAGCGGCATATTTCCTTACAAAATCCGTGCGCATCCTCGCGGAGCGTTATAGTAAGCGCAATTATTTATTGCGCTTACTATAGATTTGTAAATCAGGGCCTCGGAGCCATTGCAATCAAAGATACAAAAAAGCAACTATCAGGGATGGTCCGAAACACTTGCTGCTGATAGATGTTGTACTTGCAGGCTTGCCTGCTGGTACAGCACTATGCCGCAGTTGGGCGTATCAAAGAGCTGAGCCGGAGATGGCAGCCGGCCGTTTGCTCTGCAGACCTTGCATTGTAAGCGGCCGTAACCGGAAGAACCCGGAGAGTTCAGAACAGTTATATTGTAAGCGGCCGTAACCGGAAGAACCCGGAGAGTTCAGAACAGTTATCCAAAAAGGAAGAATGCGGACGATGCAGGAAATAGTATATAATATCCCCGGTGCGGCACTCTATTTTACACGCTGTGTAACGGGGCGGGAAACAACAGCGGAACTGGCGCATGTAGACGGGCGCGTGACGGAACTGGAGGTGCCGGCGCTCGTGGAAGGCGGCGTGCCGGTCGCGGCCATCGGCCGTAAGGCATTATTAGGCAATGGGCGGCTCTTAAAGGTGACGCTGCCGGGTGGCATCAGAAAGATCGATGACTGGGCTTTTGCGGGCTGCCGGCGGCTGCGGGAAGTATATCTGCCGGAGGCCAAACTGGGCAAGGGCGTTTTTCAGGATTGCCCGGCGCTGCGCGGGCTGTATCTGGCAAGAGACATATCAAAGGATGTGGCCGCATTGCTGGCAGAGGCGGCACGGCATGATGTGGGGTATCTGCTGGAACTGGAGCGGGCAGGTACTGCGGAATGGCTGCGCTTATGGGATGCCTGGCTGACACGCTTTTTAGAGCAGTCCGATCAGGAAGGCTATTCGGGACAGGTGCCGTGCGGGGAAGAGGATTTTGGAACCTCGGATGTGGGGGCATACGAGAGCGGACGCCGCAGGGAAAAGGCGGAGCGGAGCCTGCTGCGGCTGATGCATAAGGAAGGGCTGGAAGATGCATTGCGGGAGCGTTTGACGGCTTATATCGCGGAGCATACAGCCGGCTCGGAGAAAGGCGGGGAAGCCTGGCAGATGCTTTTGCAGAAGCACCCGGAAGAGCAGGAGTGGTATGCGGCATTTGCTCAGGCCGGTGGTGTGACTCCCGCAAACCGGGACAGCATACTGGCATCCATACCGGAAGAATATGCGGAGATGAAGGCGTACTTCATCCGGCTGGGGCAGGAAGGTATGCAGCAGGGCGGATTGCTGGCCGGTCTGGCTTTGTGATATCTACAGGGATTTTGCCATAAAAAAAAGCATCGTCCGGCGGGAAAATATATCTTGCAATCACGGCAAAATTATGATAAATTATTAACGTTGCAAAAATTCAGCACGTGCGGCACCGTTTAGGTGGCAGATGCTTAAGCCGCACGGAAGGCAAACCCAGACGGAGGTAAATCAAAATGGGCGTAATTTCTATGAAACAGCTGCTCGAAGCCGGTGTACATTTCGGACATCAGACGAGACGCTGGAACCCGAAGATGGCACCTTACATCTTCACGGAGCGTAACGGGATCTACATCATCGACCTGCAGAAATCTGTCGGTATGGTAGACAATGCGTATAACGCAATTTCCGACATCGCTGCACAGGGCGGTACTGTACTGTTTGTAGGTACCAAGAAGCAGGCACAGGAAGCGATCAAGTCCGAAGCAGAGCGCTGTGGTATGTACTATGTAAATGAAAGATGGCTGGGCGGTATGCTTACCAACTTTAAGACCATCCAGTCCCGTATCAGGAGACTCAAAGATATTGAGCGTATGTCTCAGGACGGTACTTTTGATGTGCTGCCGAAGAAGGAAGTCATCAACTTAAAGAAAGAATGGGATCGTCTGGAGAAGAACCTGGGCGGCATCAAGGAGATGGACCGTATCCCGGATGCGATCTTTGTAGTAGATCCGAAGAAAGAGCACATCTGCATCAGCGAGGCACATACACTGGGCATCACACTGTTCGGTATCTGTGATACCAACTGCGATCCGGAAGAACTGGATTATGTGATCCCGGGCAATGACGATGCGATCCGTGCCGTAAAACTGATCGTTTCCAAGATGGCAGATGCGATCATCGAAGGCAGACAGGGCGAGGAAGCAATTTCCGCTGAGGAGGCTGAAAGCGCTGCAGCAGAGGCAGAGCAGGCAGCAGAAGGTACTGTATGATCTTACAGACCGTATTGACCGTAACGAGAATGGATGCCTGACAGTTTCGTCAGGCATTCTTTAAAAAGAATATGGAGGAAAAAAGAATGGCAGCAATTACAGCAGCAATGGTAAAAGAATTGCGTGAGATGTCCGGCGCGGGCATGATGGAGTGCAAGAAGGCACTGACCGAGACCGATGGTGATATGGATGCAGCGGTAGAAGTGTTGAAGAAATCCGGCGCGATGAAGGCAGAAAAGAAGGCAAGCCGTATTGCGGCGGAAGGTCTTTGCGCAGTGGCAAAGGCAGAGGATGGCAAGACCGCAGCAGTGGTCGAGGTAAACTCTGAGACCGACTTCGTTGCAAAAAATGAGAAGTTCAAAGAATTTGTATCCCGCGTGGCAGCACAGGCGCTGCAGAGCGGTGCGGCAGATATGGACGGCTTTATGGAGGAACAGTGGATCGATGATAATGCAAAGACCGTGAAGGAAGCGCTGAATGATATGGTGCTGACCATCGGGGAGAAGTTGGATATCCGCCGTTTCAAGAAAGTACAGAGTGCCGGGCTGGTAGAGTCCTATATCCATGGCGGCGGTAAGATCGCGGTTATCGTAGAGGCAGATGGTGATGATACTGCCGAGGTACGTGAGGCGATGAGGAACATCGCAATGCAGGTGGCAGCAATGAGCCCGCAGTACGTACAGAGGAGCGATATCTCTGATGAGGCAATGGCAAAGATGCGTGAGATCGTGATCGACAGTTCTTTAAATGAGCCGGATACCCTGCCGAAGCCGATCCTGCAGAAACTGCTGGAAAAGGCCGTAAGCGAGAAACTCTGGGGCGAGGACGACATTAAGGCGTATGAAGAGCAGAAGAACAACAAGTATCTGTTCAACTTCCTGTCTGACGCAGCAAAGGCTGTCCTGGCAGCAGAAGCTATGAAAAACAAGGAAGCTTATCTGGCTGACAAGATCTTCGGCGGTCTGGTAGAAGGCCGTATTTCCAAGCAGGTAAAGGAGATCTGCCTCTTTGATCAGGTGTATGTAAAAGCCGAAGATGGCAAGCAGACCGTAAAGGCTTATGTAGAAGAAGTTGCAAAGAAGACCGGTACGGCATTTGCGATCAAGTCCGTGATCCGTTTCGAGACCGGTGAAGGCATCCAGAAGAAGGAAGAGAACTTTGCAGAAGAAGTAGCAAAGCAGATGAACGGATGAGTATTCCAAAAGACGTCAAAGACGGCTGCGGTTTCCGCAGCCGTTTTTCTAAAACAAATCTGACAGCAGACAAAGAGAGAATGTCGGTATGTGCCCTTTCTGTATTGTTTTGGGGAATGGCGGCGCATGCCTATGTTTTTTTTCATAATACTTTTTCGCATGATTCCCTGACGGAGTTTAACGCAGCGGTCTTCGGAAATGAATGGAAGATGCAGTTGGGACGGGTATTTGTGCCGGTATACCGCTTTTTGTTCCGCGGGGATATCAACCTTCCCTGGGTGATCGGCTTTTTGTCGCTGCTCTTTATTTTTGGAGCAGTTTATCTCAGCGCGGTGCTTTTTGGTGTGAAAAAGAAGCGGATCCTGTTTTTCATGGGCGGGATCTATTCGGCCAATCTGACAGTATCGGCCACCGCAGCCACCTTTATAAATGATCTGGACAGCAATATGCTGGCGCTTTTGCTGTCCGTGTTGTCCGTGTACCTATGGAAAAAGCAGAAAAACGGCTTTGTGTGGGGGATACTTCCGCTGGGGATATCCCTGGGACTGTATCAGAGTTATATTTCCACGGCCATCGCACTGATCCTGATCAGCCTGATCGTTGATCTGCTGGATGGAAAGAAGGCTGCGGAGGCTTTTGGCGAAGGGCTTAAGGGCATCGGGATGCTGATCGGTGCAGGTATACTGTACCTGATCTGCATGAAGTTGATGCTGCTGGTCGGCAGCGTGGCATTGAAGACGGATAATTACAATTCCGTTACGGGCTTTACTTCGCTGAAACTTTCAGAACTGCCGCGGCTTTTTGGCCTGGGCTATATCCGGACGGTTTACCGGATCCTGGCGGTGAATGCATCTTATCCGCAGGGCATGATCATCGGGCTGCATATCGTGCTGCTGATCATCGGCGGGATCTGTTTTATCAAAGCCCTGATGAAGAAATCCACGGGAGGGAGGGAGCGTATACTTGCCTGCGTGCTGCTTCTGCTGCTGCCCATAGGCATGAATGCATCCTATGTGCTGGCAGGCGGGATGAGTCATGAACTGATGCACTACGCGTTTTGGCTGATCTATCTTTTCATGCTATTACTGGTCGAAAAGGAAAACAGTATCAGCCGCACGGCAGCCGGCGCGGTACTTCTGGTGCTGCTCTGGGGCAATGTGCGCATGGCAAATACCCTGTACCTGAAAAAAAATATGGAATACGATGCAAACCTGTCATTCTTTACCAGGGTGGCGGACCGGATGGAACAGACAGAAGGCTATGCGTCCGGAGATACGCCGGTGGTATTTGTGGAACTGCCGGTGCATCTGATGAAAGATCCGGCGGGATTTGAGATGGCGGGCAGTGTGACCGGGGCATGGAAGGAGTATGTGCCCATGGGGATGGATCGCTGGAGTTATCAGGCTTATTTTGATTACGTGCTGTTAAATCCGGCAGTGATGGCGGATGCAGGCACCTGGAGTGATATGCAGTCGGATCCGCGCGTGCGGGAAATGCCGATCTATCCGGCAGCGGGCAGCCTGCAGATGATCGATGGCGTGCTGGTCGTGCGGCTGGGAAGATAAAGGGGAAACGGGATGGGTTTATTTGACAGATTTACCGGGAAACAGAAAGAACTGGAAGAATTGCTGTTCAAAGTAGAGAGCAACATTGCAAACAACTATAAAGATGCGGCGCAGGAGGCGTTTATCGTTTTTGAAGAACGCTGTGCTGCCCTGGATGGAGAGGGCAGGCTGAATGCAAAGCAGAAGGCGCATTACAAAGCATGCACGGAGGATCTGCGTGTGCGCCTGAAGGGGTTTACGCATAAAGACCAGAAACCATACTGGACATAGCGGCCGTTTTGGGGTAATCTATAGTAAGCGCAATAAATAATTGCGCTTACTATAACGCTCCGCGAGGATGCGCACGGATTTTGTAAGGAAATATGCCGCTTTCAGCGGCCAAAATCCGGCGCAGTAAACGACAAAACGAAAATAGTTTTGTCGTTTAC
>JAFUUX010000081.1 GCA_017471325.1 Lachnospiraceae bacterium
AGTAAACGACAAAACTATTTTCGTTTTGTCGTTTACTGCGCCGGATTTTGGCCGCTGAAAGCGGCATATTTCCTTACAAAATCCGTGCGCATCCTCGCGGAGCGTTATAGTAAGCGCAATTACTTATTGCGCTTACTATAGCTCCTTTTCGCGACATAAACCGATATCATCAGCCCGAATGCTTATTCCACATTCCTCCGGATCACTTCGATGCACATGCGGCCATTGTGATACGGGCATTTCCACGGCTCCACGATGGGACGTTTCTGCGTATCCGGCTCTCCCTCCTGCGTGACCGCATAGAACCATTCGCTGCCTTCCCGCCGATCGATCAGGTGATCCCGGATGAATGCCCATTCTGCATGTGCCGCCTCCAGGAAATCCCTGCGGCTGCCGTCTTTCTGATATGCATTGATAAACCCGATCAGGGTTTCTGCCTGTACCCACCAGATCCGGTCGGTGTTTACCACGCCCCGGTCACATTCATTCGCCAGGGAATGGCCGTCAAAAGCCACCTTTTTAACATTCTCCGCCAGGTCCCTGGTGATGGGCAGCATCTTCTCCAGATAAGCCCTGTCCCCAAGCACCTCCACACCCCGGTCGATCAGCCAGGAAGTCTCGATATCATGCCCATAAGAATACAGGTCAATCAGGCTTTGATATTCATGGTCAAAAAACACTTCCTGCCTGTGCAGCGCCGGATGGTACATCTTCTCCGCAAAGCAGTCCAGGATCCAGCGCAGGCAATTTCCTACTTTTTCATTATGATCCACACGGTACAGCTCCGTATAAGCTTCAAACACATGCAGCAGCGTGTTCATGGTACGGGTGGCCATCACGCCGTTTTCCGACAGTTTTTCGTTGCTCGCCGGCCGAAACTCCCGGTCAAACGCCTCCAGATAACCGCCTTCATCCCGGCATTTGCCCTCAATGATCTCAAACAGGCCATAAGCCTCATCCAGCGCCTCTTTATCCCCGCTGGCCTCATAATAGGAGGACAGCGCATAGATGCAGAATGCCTGGTTATAAGTATGCTTCGTGGTATCCTCCGGCTGTCCGTCATAGGTCATGGACCAGTAAACGCCGCCGTTTTCCCGATCCAGACAATGCTCCCGCAGGAACGCGTAGCCATGCTTTGCCTCTTCGAGCAGTGACGGATCTTTCAACAGTGTATATGCATTTGAGAAAAACCAGGTGATACGGTTATTTAAGATGCAGCCCTTCACCGCTTTCCGATCCAGTGCCAGGTCATAGGACAGATAACCATAATATCCGCCATGCACATCATCCCGCAGTCCCTTCCAGAATGGAATGATATTCTCCGTCAGTTCTTTTTTCACTTCTTCGATCATACCCATAATGCCTTCTCCTTTTCTTCACCTATGGTAAACGACAAAACTATTTTCGTTTTGTCGTTTACTGCGCCGGATTTTGGCCGCTGAAAGCGGCATATTTCCTTACAAAATCCGTGCGCATCCTCGCGGAGCGTTATAGTAAGCGCAATTATTTATTGCGCTTACTA
>JAFUUX010000082.1 GCA_017471325.1 Lachnospiraceae bacterium
AGTAAACGACAAAACTATTTTCGTTTTGTCGTTTACTGCGCCGGATTTTGGCCGCTGAAAGCGGCATATTTCCTTACAAAATCCGTGCGCATCCTCGCGGAGCGTTATAGTAAGCGCAATTACTTATTGCGCTTACTATAGATTCCATTTCATCATACGCGCGGGTATATATCTTATGGATCACACCAGCGGATATTTTGCGGTCAGTTCATCCACGATAGCACGTGCTTCCGGCACTTTTTCCTCTCCGCCCTTCACGATCAGCGCGATCGCCTCGGCAATACGATCCATATCCGCCGTATTCATGCCACGGCTGGTCACGGACGGTGTCCCCAGACGGATACCGCTGGTCACATTCGGCTTCTGCGGATCGTTCGGGATCGTGTTTTTATTTGCGGTCAGATGTGCCGCATCCATCCACGCCTCCACCTCTTTTCCGGTCAGTTTAAACGGTGTCAGATCCAGCAGCATCAGATGGTTGTCCGTACCGCCGGATACAATCTTCAGTCCTCTGTCCATCAGCCCTTTGGACAGTGCCTGCGCATTGTCCACGATCCCCTGGCAGTATACCTTGAAATCATCCGACAGCGCTTCCTGGAAACATACGGCCTTTGCCGCGATCACGTGCATCAGCGGACCACCCTGGATGCCCGGGAACACTGCCTTGTTGAACTTATACTTCTTTGCATTCTCCTCGCTGGAAAGGATCAGGCCGCCACGCGGTCCGCGCAAGGTCTTATGCGTGGTCGTGGTCACTACATCTGCATACGGGATCGGGCTCGGATGCAGTCCGGTCGCTACCAGTCCCGCGATATGCGCCATGTCCACCATCAATACAGCGCCCACTTCGTCTGCCACTTCGCGGAATTTTTTGAAATCAATGGTACGGGCATAAGCGCTCGCGCCCGCGATGATCATCTTCGGTCTGCACTCCAGTGCGATCCTGCGCAGTTCATCATAATCAATAAAGCCCTCGTCATTGACACCGTAAGGCACAATCTTGAAATAGGTACCGGAAATATTTACCGGGCTGCCATGTGTCAGGTGCCCGCCGTGATCCAGGTTCATGCCCATAATGGTATCCCCCGGCTGGCAGATGGCAAACTGCACGGCCAGATTGGCCTGCGCTCCGGAATGCGGCTGTACGTTTGCGTAAGTGCAGCCAAACAGTTTCTTCGCGCGCTCGATCGCCAGTGTCTCCACCACATCCACGCAGTCACATCCGCCATAATAACGCTTTCCCGGATATCCTTCCGCGTATTTGTTTGTCAGCACGCTTCCCATGGCTGCCATCACTGCATGGCTTACCCAGTTTTCGGATGCGATCAGTTCAATATGGCTGTTCTGCCGCGCCTGCTCATCCACAATGGCCTGTGCGATCTCCGGATCCACCGCCTTCAGTTCCTCTAATGAGTACATTTTTGTATCCTCCTGTGATTTGTGTGTTGAAATTGCACATTTGCAAATAAGTATACAATATCCTGCATTTTTTTTCCACCTTTTTTGTATGATGGCAAAAATCCTGAAAGGACTCCGGGATGTAACCGTCCTTCCGGTCATGATACAAAGACCTGCTCCGCATACCGTACCGTTTCCATGGCAT
>JAFUUX010000083.1 GCA_017471325.1 Lachnospiraceae bacterium
ACAAATTGATATGCTTCCTCCACCTGATCCTGCACTGCGCCACGAAATTCCTTCTTATCAATAAATTCGTCACGCTCCATGCCCTTAAAAAGAGCACACTGTATTTTAATATTCCTGTCTTTCGGTTTTGTAAGAAGTGTATACGCATGAGTTGGTGCATAATCCTTCCCATCTTTACATAAGATGCCAAAATCCTCCAGCTTTGCCAGTGTCAGAGGATGCACTTCTTCACGCTCCGCTTCATTTCCACACGCATCAAGGGCTTTCTGATACATACCGTCCATAAGCTGTTTTGCCGCAGCAGGATCATAGTTTTCTCCGATTTCCCTCATCGTATCATAGGAGAGCTGCTGACC
Source organism: Lachnospiraceae bacterium (assembly GCA_017471325.1). Classification (GTDB taxonomy): domain Bacteria; phylum Bacillota; class Clostridia; order Lachnospirales; family Lachnospiraceae; genus NK4A136. The sequence continues at coordinate 357 of JAFUUX010000083.1, forward strand.
CATAAGCTCCAGTTCTTTCAAAGTCCTTGCATCTGCCGGTCTGCTGGTGCCACTGACCCTGACATACGCCGATTTCTCTTTGCCTACAGATGCGAGATAATACGGACAATATTTACCATGAAAGACCTCTACTTCAAGAACTGTCTTATCACCAATCGTCTTTGGTGTAATCTCCATATTGATCTGAGGTGTGCAGGCATCGGATACCATATCTTGATTTTTCCCTCTTTTATAAGTTTCTCCTTCTCTGCACGAATACGCTCTAACAGGACACTTGCAGGCTCGTCGTTCGGGTCTTGTGGCACAAGCTTCCCCTGCACTGCCATCTGTAATATTGAATTTTTTAGTTGTTGTGCTGTCATATTAGCCTCTCTTAAAGTCAGATATAATATATCTTCTATTCCTGTTTCCACCGATTCCTTCAAGGATTCCGTTGGTAACAGCCTTGGATAACAATCTGTTTGCTGTCTTTTGTTCTACGCCAAGAATCTCCGCAGCTTCCTTACTTGATATTCCATTTTCCGACATATTCTCGATTATTATTTTAATTCGTCTCTGCTCTTGTTCCGTCATTTTATCGGACATTTTATCGGACATTTTATCGGACATTGCAGTGGTCGAATCCAATCCATCTCCTGAATTTACGCCATTTTTATCAGACATTCCAAAACCCTCATGCATCCTGATAGTGGTTTCGAGATACGCCCTGCTCTCATCTGTTTCAAATTCAGGTTTCGGAGAACCATTTCTTTTTAATTCGCTGAGTATCTTTGATATTCCGGTAGCGGCCTTTTCCGAAAGATCAATTTCCTTAAAAAACTCTCCGATTCGACGATTCCTGTATTTACGTGGTCTTGCTTTTCCAGAAGCGAATTTATCCATGCTTATATAGGAAGGAGGCCCGGGATAATTGATGATCACGATACTGTCAACATATATCCTGATCTCAACCGGCTCTCCATTCCGATATGTCTTGTGAAAAACGGCGTTCACTACAGCCTCTTCAAGAGCATTATACGGATAGTTATAAAAACTTACCGACTCTGCCTGCCCCTCTATTTTTACCGTCTTGGAAACTATAACATTGGTTTCAATATAGGAAAGTACATCTCTTATCTGCTTCCATATCGGTCCGGTGAAAACCTTCTCCTCAAAGTCGTTTCCGGCTTCGGCTTCTTCAGACTTAAAATGAATGAGATTGATCTGTGTTTCCGGAATATACTGCTCCGGATGCTCAGCAAACATCATTAGCGCTATGTTCCGAAGTTCAACACCGGTGTCCGTTTCATTTGCAACCTCAAGAGAAACCAGCAAATCTTCTAACGATCTCTCGTTTATCTGATTCACAAGGGAACTATTGCTCTCACGAAGGAAATCCTCCAGATATCCCCTTCGGATCACACTGATATCAGCCCTGCGATTAACCCTGTCATCAAACGGTACAGCATTGAACTTTTCAAAAAGCTCGGATATCTCTTCCTGTTTGGCAGATGTAGTAACTGAACCTACTCTGATCCAATACTTATAGACATTCGGCTTCTTCTTACCCTTTTTACCCTGATCCTCATCATTCAGATAAACCGTCTCCGGCGCACGATACGGACCCGCATCCCCCGCAGAGCACTTCATATACAGAAGATATGTGTCCTTATCGGGATAATTTACAATTTCAAAATTCGGTATATACCTTGGCTCGATCTTATTACAATATTCAAAGAGTTCTTTCTGAATATCATCTACCCTGTTCTTGGGTATACCGACAGGCGGTAGTGTGGGAATCCCATCCTCCGCTTTTATTCCTACGACAAAATAACCGCCGTTTACATTCTCATAATCATTTGCATAGGCGCAGAGTGCCTGAACAACCTCCTGCGGGTTCCAGCCTTCCTTATATTCAACTCTGTTTGCTTCCACCACTTTTCCTTCAAGCAGTGTTTCCAATTTTAAAGGTATCAATACATCAAACCCTTTCTATGCCTCGACATCTATGCCAAGAATACTTGTGATTTCAGCAAGAATACGGTCAATATCAGCATTAAGACTCGCCCTTTTCTCCTGATATTGCTGTATCAGTTCCTTAGGCGGCAGTATTTCCTCTTCCTCATGATACTTCTGATAATCAGAAATTATCGGAAGTTGATAGTCTGATTATATGCTCGACGTTGCGAGCCTGTCCAATCCTAACGATAGATTTCTGTTATATATAACTTACTACTCCTGCTGTCCAATAAGAAGCCCTCATAGTCTAAATGTATGACCCCGTTTTCACAGACATTATCATTAAATGTGCATAATAACCCATAATATCTTTTAGAATACCATAAAGCGCCGAAAAATGCCATCTATTCACGCAAAATGATATCCGGTAATTTTTATTTGACATTTTGGTAAGTTTGATGTTTTCTTTGTCTCACAGGAGGTGAATGCACATGAAAGGATTTGGAGAACGTCTTGCAAAGTTATTAGAAATCGAAGGTTATACTCAACGAGAACTGGATAATATGATAGGTGTTACCGAAGCAGCACTTTCCAGATATCTGAAAGTTGCAAGAGACACATGGTTTTCCGAGATAATAACAATCTCTGATAACGATGATTATGATCAGGTATTCTCTATCGAGGATGTAAAGGAAGCATGGTCAAATGACGGTGAAAATACGGTGGATGTTAAACGCACCCGTATGAACCTTTAATGAAAAAACGGCTGTGGATAGTGTTCAATCACGCTTCCATAGCCGTTTTTATTTTTTATACATTGCGATTTCTGTTCTTTTTTGCCTTGTACCTATAACCCTGCGGCTATATCTTTCCCGCCGGAGCGCTGCTCCAGTTCTTCATACACAGGGGAATAGGGGTTCAGCTTCTCCACCTGCCTGGCACGGCTGCCCCGCTCAAAAAACCAGGCATCCTTCAGCGGCGTGTTCAGGATGGTCTCTGCCATCTTGCCGGCCTTTGTGCCGAAAAACTGCGCCGTATCCGTATCCTGCCCGCCTAAGTACAGCATGTGGTCGCAGTTATTGATGATGGTTCGCGCCTGTCCCGGATTGTACATCCCCTCCAGCTGCGATATGCTCTGCAGGCTGACCGTGGCGTAGATCTCGCGTGAGCGGATATTGGAGATGATCTTGTCAAAATCCGGTATGCAGACATTGCAGGCAAAATCATCCAGTATGATGCGCACAGGCACAGCCAGACGGTTGTCCTCCCGGCTGTCCGCTTCGGCGCAAAGGCTCTTGAACATCTGCGTGTAAAAGAGGTTCACCAGATGGTCCATAGCACGGTCCGTGTCACTGATATTGACAAAAAGCACGATCTTGCGGCGCCCCAGTTCCGGGAAAAGCAGCGTGCTGCGGCGATTAAACATCCTGGCATTATTGCGGTATTCAAAGGGCGCCAGCGCATTTGCCACAAACTGCACAATAGAGGCCCAGCACTTTTCCGCCTTGAAATTTCCGCTGTATTTATGGTACATGCGCACTGCAAAACTATGCGGGTTCATCAGCTCAAGATCGTGAAAAAAGCTGACTCCGTCCCAGTACTTATTCATATAATTGTCGCCCACCTGCTTCTCCATCTCATCAAAGAGCCTGCAGACGGAACCGAAATGCTGCTCATCGGCCGACAGCATTTCCATACAGTATGCCATCAGGCTCACGATCACATTCCGTGCGGCATCCGTCCAGAACCTGTCCTGCTTTTCCACCTCATCCGGTATCAGGATATTAGCGATGCTCATCAGGTCTTCTTCACGGTATTTCAGTTCCTCCGCATCCAGGGGGCCAAACGGGGTATCGTAATCCGAGTTCTCCCACTCCTTCTCGATGTAGTCCATCGGATTATAGCTGGCCGATTCCTCCGGACGGACAAAGTTGATGTTCTCCACGCGGAAACCCTGCCTGCGCAGCTGCTCTGCATGCACCTTGTACAGCCGGCACTTGGCATCCACCACCACCAGGCTGTGTTTTAAGTACTTCAGGGCGGGGATCACATAACCGCCGGTCTTGCCTGCGCCAGATGTCCCCACCAGCAGGTCATTGTTGTTGAGCATCGTGGCGCGCGCATTGTTAGACACCACCACGCCCTTCGCAAAAACGCGCTCCCCCAGCTCCGCAAGATCCATCGTCCTGATATCCATACCGTTCTCCTTTTCCGTTTTGCTTTCTTCCATCAATCTGAAATTGCTGTTCATGGTTTTCGTCCTCCTGTCTGTGTGCTTTTAGTGTACCGGTGCCGTTCCCGGATCAAATGATCCGGGCAGCAATACCTGTGGCGATGCCAAATGCCACGGCCTCCTCCGTGGTCAGATAGCAGTCCTCCCTGGTCTTCTCATAGACCTCCTCCAGGCTGCGCCTGCTGCGCTGTGCGATGATGCCGGCTGTGATGGCCCGTGTCTCCATGAGCTGCGCTGCCTCCTTTTCCAGCTCCAGCGCCTTCTTTGCTCCGGACAGCCCGGCGATCAACGGATCGTGGATCATAATCTTGGTATGGGGCAGCATCTCCCGTTTATCCCCTGCCAGGAACAGAATGGAGCCCATGCTGGCCGCTGTACCGATGCAGACTGTGCGCACAGGGCTGTTCAGCATGCGCATGGTGTCGTACGCCGCCAGTCCGCTCACCACCTCGCCCCCCGGCGAATTGATGCAGAGCGTGATCTCCTCTCCCGGCTTGTCCATGTCCAGATAGAGCAGGTACTCGATCAGCCGGTTGCAGCTGTCCGCGTTCACCTCCTCCGTAAAGAAGAGCACCCTTTTGCTCAGCAGGCTGCTCTCCGCGGTATAACTGTCGATGCCTCTGGATGATTCGTGCAAGATCAAAGCATTCATTGTTTTTCCTCCTATATAATCTGTGTGCGCGGCTTCCGCGCGTGAACTGATACTGTGTATATCATGCACCTGCCGCCGCGCCGCTTTGGTTTTACAGACGTGGGGCACAGTGCCTTATGCTGCCTGCTTAAACGCAGTACTGTGCACCTGCGGGCTTTGCAGGCACCCGGAAGTTCCTTTTGGGATTTTCCAGGTCAGCCACTGTGATGCCCTCCAGCCTGCCCCTGCCGGACAACTTCAGGCTGACGGTAAAGCCGAACACGCCGTCCGTAAAGGTGAAGTTGTGAAGACCGTTCTGAAGCGTCCGCACCAAAACCTCGGCGCGGCAGACCTCCATCGACGGGAAGTGCACATGGCCGGATACATCGCGGCGTACCAGGCTCTGTAAGCACCTGTCCAGCTGCTCACGGCTGATCCGGTTCTTTCCGCCGTACCCACCGGACTTGCCCTTTTTCAGTTCTGCATAGTAGAGATGCAGCTGCTCGATCACCAGCGACTCGCTGCTCACGCCGGCAAAGAGAGCGGATACGCTCTGATACAGTGCATACTCAGCCTGGAATACTTTGGTCTTCGGGTTCCTGTACTTTGCTTTTACCATAACTCATTTCCTCCTTATCAGGTTGATCGGATAAAAATCTGCCATCTGTGTCTGACTGACTCATCCGCACAGCCGCCTTGGCACGCTGCTGCTTTTTGAGCAGATCGCGGCGCTGCTTCCCCGGCGAGGCTCCTGTGCGGATCTATTCAGTTGTCAAGGTGCAGACCTTCCCGTGACCGGCCGCGCAGTTACTATTCACAGCCCTTCGTGCTGTGATAGTAACGGGTTTTGCCAATGAAAATCGCCTGCGGCGATGGGCAAAACCCTTCTCTCCCGGAATGTTTTGGGTCGTAATCGCGCAGCAAGTGCGCGATTCGACTGTGAATAGTATCCGGCTACGTGCCGTCCCCCCTTTTTCCGCCTTGACTACAAGGCAATTTTAATTCTGCCGCTTGCTTATGTCAACATACAAAACGCACAATTTCAACAAGAATCATCATGATTTCTATTACTTTTCTACTATAAACACGCTTTTTCAAGCAGGCGTTTTGCGGGATCCTACTGCAGCCGTTCCGACCAAAACGCATTGTTATAGATATCCGTAAACTTATACATGGTCACATATTCGCTGTCCACATAGGTATTGCTGATCTGCATATCTTCCGTTACCTCCATGGGATCCCCCAGGTAATAACTGTCCCGGTAACTGCCGTCATAAGCATAGTAATCGCAAAGAAACTCCAGTGTATCGCCGGTCTGCAGGTCTATCAGGCCACGCGCTACGGTCTCCGTCACGCTGCTGTCATAATCGGGATCTGCTCCGGCTATATAGCCATACGGATTTTCATCATCAAAGATCAGGATCAGTTTCACACGCTCGCCGTTGAGCATAGCCGGCACATAACCGGTGATCGTATAATCATCACCATCCTCCACCGTATCCGTGTGATAATAAGCCACCGGCTGGTTATTGATGGACAGCCAGGTACCGTCCACATCCGCGATCAGCCTGCCGTAATCGTCGATCTCGTACAGATTGTCCAGCCCCATATCCACATAGCCTTCCCCGTCATCCACAAACAGGTTCAGATCCACGGAATGCAGCAGTTTCCACTGGTCTTCCGGCAGGGCGATCGCTGCTTTTCCATCCTCCGTCTGCTGCCACTGCAGCAGTGTCGCATCAAACTGGTTTTCATAGATATAGTCTGCTGCGTCCTCATCCGAAATACTGCGCCCGGAAGATGCCATCCCGGAAAGCAGGGACAGGATCGCATCCAGACTCTGTGTGGCCTCCGCGGAACCGCCATTCAAGACAGAAGAAGCCGACGGCATACCGCCTGCCGCCTGTCCTGCCCCCTGCATGCCTGCAAATTCACGGATACAGTCGGCATATTCCGCATCTACTCCGATCTGTTCGTAAATGCTGCTGGCTTTGGATACGGAAGAGGTCTTCTGATACGGGAAGTAAACCGACACGCCGTATGCATTGGTCATATTGGAAGATGTACGGTTGTATTTTACCGCCGACAGCAAGGTCTGTGCCAGCGCCTCCCCTTCCGGCGTATTCAGGTTCTTCGCAAAATGCACCAGGTCGATCTGATCGATCCTGGAAGACTGCGCAAACTCACGGCTGGAAGAACGCGCATCCGAAACCACGCTGTACTGCTTTTCTTCGATAAGTTTGGAAGTGCTCTGTGCAAAGGCTTTAAAATCCGCCCCCAGTGTTTGTGAAAGTTCCGCCAGATCCACTACGGAAAGC
>JAFUUX010000084.1 GCA_017471325.1 Lachnospiraceae bacterium
AATCAGCCAGCGGCCGGTCAGATCATGTTCCCTTACGATCTCTGCGGGCGTCCTGTCCCATTGTACGATGCTCTCAAACCCTTCTGCCTCCCCGGCAAAATGCGCCAGTGCCACGCCGATGGCATTCTGGATCTGTTCTGCTGTCTCCGGAACCGGATCTTCCACATATACATGGAACATCCGGATATCCGACATCGTCGGTATCCTGGTGGCTGCCGCGATCTGCTCTTTCGTGATCCCCCCTGCCATCGTGGCGGCCACACCGGCGACCACGTCCGAGTCCAATACGTCATTCCAGGTATAGTCATTATAATACAACTGCGTAACGTCCTGCCTGCCTTCCGTAAAAGTGATATAATAAAGCGTATCACTGCGGTATACCGGCTCTTCCGCAAACACTTCGGTTTTCAGGAACCGGATGCCGCCAAGGACCGCCGCGCCGACCACCATGCCTAACAGCAGTACCCACCATTTACGGGGACTCAACAGCAAAAAACGCCGCAGATCAAAGCCCTCTGCCATAAATCTTTCTTTTTCTTCCCTTGCCTGCTGCCCCACCTCTACTCCTCTTTCCTGCCTTCCGGCTTTTTCTTTAATGCGGTTGTCTGAGCCGCATCCACCCCTTCGGTACTGTCCGGCTTAAACAGTATCTTCAGTGTCAGCAGCATCAGTTTCAGATCCAGCCAAATGGAATAGTTTTCGATATAGGTCAGATCCAGTTTTAATTTATCATACGGTGTCGTGTTATACTTCCCATAGACCTGCGCATACCCTGCCAGTCCGGCCTTGACCTTCATGCGGAAATTAAACTCCGGCATTTCCTTCTCATACTGCGCGATGATCTCCGGACGCTCCGGCCGGGGCCCGATAAAGGACATTTCGCCTTTAAAAATATTCCATAACTGCGGCAGCTCATCAAGACGGCACGCCCGGATCACATGACCGACCGGCGTAATGCGGTCATCCTTCTGGGCAGCTAAGCGTGCCACACCATCCTTTTCCGCGTCCACGCGCATGCTCCGGAATTTCAGGATACGGAATTGCTTTCCGCCTTCCGTGCAGCGTGTCTGCCTGTAAAGCACCGGACCGCCATCATATACTTTCACACAGATCGCCACGATCAGCATAAAAGGGGATGTCAGGATCAGCAGCAGAAAAGAAAAGATCAGGTCGATGATCCGCTTCGCAGCCCGCTGTTCCACAGTCAGGGCATATTCACGGATCAGATAGATGGGTGTATCAAAGATATGCATCTCCGTTGTGCCCTTCATCAGCACATCCGGGATCTTCGGCATGATATAGACACGGATGGATCTGCCATAGCAGTATTTCAGCAGCAGGTTACGCTCCTGGGTAGGGATATCCCACAGCACCATGCCGTCATAGCGTCTTTCGATCTCCTCACAGATCGCTGTAATGCCCTCCGAGATATTCATGGTACGGCAGATCTTGTATTTATCCGGCCTGCTGGCAAACTTATGTAAAATGTCCTCCACAGAACGGTCCCCCGATACCAGCAGCAGATCCCTGGGCGGAAACAGCATGCTGTATACCGCCTGGCTGATGGCTGTCCATACGGCGATCCACACCACATCCGTCAGCGTAAGCAGCAGCATCGTCCGCGGACTGATCAGTTTGGTGGCCATCAGAGCCAGCACGGAATACAGTATCACATTTACAATGAACGTGGAAAAAATCTGAGAGAAGAATACCTCCCAGGCCTTTAAATAACCGATCCGCATGCCGCCGTACATGCGCGAAAACATAAACAGCAGCACTACATAGATGCCGATCAGCAGCAGATCTCCCTTGATCCAGAAGACCACGCCCTTTTCTTTTAAAAAGGGTTTATAAGAATAAAACCAGCACAGCGCAAATCCTGCAACCTGCGCCGCCAGACTGATAAATGACAAAAATAATACGATCACCCTTCTGGATGTTTCCAACTTTTTCATAATAACCTGATTATACCAAAATCACAACCGTCTTGCAACTGCGCGCACACCCCAGCCAAAGAAGCACCAAAGGCTTGGTATGATCCCCATTTTTTCATGCTTCCGGTAGAGATTCCATATCCGGCGCACCGCCTCCAGTTTGTTGGAAGAAAGGCTCTTTCCCGCTCTCCGGTATATGACCAGCGGCTCATCCAGTCCATAGGCAAGCACGCCGCTGCGCAGAATGTTCCACCAGGTGGCGGTATCTTCACTGGGGATCTGCGGCATATACAAAAGGTCACGATCCAGTTTTTCCAGATCAAACATCACCGTGGAAGTAAAGATAATGGTCCTGGGCAGTGCCTGCTTATAATTCAGCGTTTTGGGCACATGTACGATCTTTCCGGTTCCCTTCGCCTGCGCATCCCCGAATTCATATGCCGTAAACAAAAACGCCGCCCCCTTCTCCTGCATGAGCGCCAGTCCCTTTTTCAGTTTATCCGGCAGCCACAGATCATCCGCATCCAGAAAAGCCAGATAATGCCCGCGCGCCAGGCGGATCCCAGGTTCCGGGCATGACAGGCACCGTGAGGCGCTCCGTTCTGCAGGCTGCGGATCCTCGCATCCCGTGCCTGCAGTTTCTGCAGCAGTTCCCAGCTGCCGTCCGTACTGCCATCCTCCACCAGCAGCACTTCAAAATCCTGCTCCGTCTGCCTTAAGATGCTCTCCAGCGTTTCTTCAATATATCTTTCCCCGTTATGCACGGGAACCACGATACTGACTTTGGGCTGCTTTTCCTCCCTGCTCATTTTGCAACCTCCCGCTGCATATAGATCAGGTTCTCCTCCAGGATCTCCCGCAGCACATAATTCCCATACAGTCTCGGCCAGGGCTGTTCCTCTTCGTAAAAACGTTCCTTGCTCACCACCAGGATATCACACTGATACGCCTCCGCGATCTTACCGATCTCCTTTGTATGCGCCACCGCATCCTCCATGGCCGCATAGGCTTCGTGTGCCGTCTGATCATAGATCTGATGCATTTCACTGTCTATCGGTCCCAGCCACAGATCCCTTCCGTAGACAAACAGCAGTCCGCCTTCATAACGCCTGCCGTAATCCATGATGTCCTGCGGCGCCCAGACCAGGATCTCCTCTTTCCCTTTCTCCCGGCGTATCCCCTGCAGCCGTTTTAAAACGCTCAGCGTTTCCTCCGGAATGTAAGAACTGTTTTCTGTCAGTTTCCAGCCTTCCGCGCTGTAGGATGTCGTACCGGCCAGCAGCAGCAGCGCCGCGGCGGCAAGTACAAACAAAACACGGTGATGCAGTTTTTTCAGCGCCCCGGTCGCATCCGAAAAAACCTTCAGCAGTACCGGGGTGAGCGGCAGCAGCCACAGATACATCTTGTCAATGGTATATCCCTGGAAAAAACGTCCCGTCAGGTACAGATACGGCGGGCTGATGATGACCAAAAGCATCACCAGCGCATAATGAAACAGCATCCTGGTATCATTCTTCTGCCCTTCCTTGCCATACCATAAGGCGATCAGCCCCGCCAGAAACAGCGCGGACAATCCGGGCGTACCGCCGGCCAAAGTAAAGGCATGCTGTATCGCTTCCAGCATATTGCTCATGCCCGCTTCACCTTCTTTCCGATCCTCCCTGCCAGGGCGATCAGGGAAGAGACCACTGCCACGATCAGGCAGGGAAGCAATCCTCTCTGCACATCCGTAAGCGGAACCGTCGCCGCCAGCGCCAATCCGAGAAATAAAAACCTGTGATACTCATTGTGCACGTAGATCCTCTGGCACAGATACAGCACATAAGGGAGTACCGTCCCGAAAATGATCGTTTCCCCACGGAAGCCCTTGTGAATCAGGTAATAAAAGATACTGTCATGTGCAAAGGAACCGCTCAGGTTCAGCAGACCCAGTACCAGAAAGCAAAACGCCGCTTTCCTGCGCCTGTCCTCCCCCTGCTCCGTAAACAGCCTGATCCATAAACTGTATGCAGCATAGTTCAGCAGCAGGCTCATCACCGGTGCCAGCCGGTACACGATACTGACTGCGCTGCTGCCGGAAATCTGCGCAAGATAGGCATAAAAAAGCGGCAGGCTGACCAGTTTTCCCCGGAACGTGATCCCGTATAAAAATGTTGTACCCATAAGGGGATGGTTTTCATAGACCAGATCCGAAGATAAGGTGGTGATAACGGTCTCGACCGTCATATCCCTGGTTGTATCCGGATAAAAAAACAGAAAACTCAAAACCTGTCCCGCAAAAATGACAACAGCCATCAGCCCGGTCAGTGAAAACCACTTCTCTTCCATCTTTCCCTGATCTTTTACGCGATGCCGGAAACTGACGATGACCCCGCCGCCGCACATCAGTAAAAGCGCCACGCTGTATAACTGCGTCAGCAGATGAAATGACAACAGTAATTTAATCGCCGGAAGCACCATCGCTTCCCATAAAAGAAGCAGGGCAAACATGCCCAGCAGACATGTTTCCCCTACCGGCGGCAGCGTCTCCCGCTTTTTCGTGCAGCCATACAGCAGCCTGCCGCACAGATACGCTGCAGTGATCAGAAATACCGGCAACAGCAAGGCCATAGTGCCTTATGCCCCCATACGCGCGGTATCGATATTCTCGCAGAACCAGTCATAAGCCAGTTTGATGCCTTCCTCCAGGTCTACCTTGTGATGGAAACCCAGGCCATGCAGTTTGGATACATCCGTCAGTTTCCGCGGTGTGCCATCCGGCATATCCTTATTCCATACGATCTCGCCTTCAAAGCCTACGGTCTTTTTGATCATTTCAGCCAGTTCCCTGATCGTCAGTTCTTTCCCCGTGCCGATATTCACATGCTGCTCGCCGTCATAGTTCTCCAGCAGAAATACACAGGCATCTGCCATATCATCCACATAAAGGAATTCGCGCAAAGGTGAGCCTGTTCCCCACAGTTCCACACTCGGCGCGTGATTCACCTTTGCCTCGTGGAATTTCCGGATCATCGCCGGCAGCACATGAGACCCCTGCAGTTCATAATTATCATGCGGTCCGTACAGATTGGTCGGCATACAGCTGATAAAGTTATCTCCATACTGTTTCTTATAAAACCTGCACATCTCCAGACCGGAAATCTTTGCGATCGCATATGCCTCATTCGTCACTTCCAAAGGCCCGGTCAGCAGGGCATCCTCCGGGATCGGCTGCGGCGCCATCTTGGGATAGATGCAGGTGCTCCCCAGAAACAGCAGTTTCTTTACTTTATATTCATGGCAGCAATGGATCACGTTGCACTGGATCTGCATATTGCTGTATGCAAATTCCGCCGGCGCCGTATTGTTTGCATTGATGCCGCCCACCTTTGCCGCCGCCAGCACTACCACATCCGGCCTCTCCTGCGCAAAGAAAGCACGCACATCGGCCTGCTCCTGCAGATCCAGTTCCGCATGGGTACGCCCGATGATATTTTCATAGCCGCTGCGCTGTAAGGAACGCACGATCGCGGAGCCCACCAGCCCTCTGTGGCCTGCCACATAGATCTTATCTTTTTTGTCAATTCCTGCCATTTCCGTTGAATCCTCCTCTTGTGTTTTTGCTCTGTAACATATATAATGATTTTATTGTGGTCTGATTATTTTTGCGTGTGAAATCAAAAACTGTAATCATTTCCCACGGCGATATATGCAGTTCCCTCATCGATAGCTTCCGCAATCCATCGGGTGAACCAATCTATACTCGCGCGAACAGATAAATGGAATCCTGTATGTTACACCGCGCGGTATGTGCAGAGGTTTTAAATATCCAAAGTACGGGTATGAAGAACTTCCAGTATAATAAAGGACGGTCTAATCATGTATTATATCAATGAACTCAGTAACAATGCAGCCCTCATGTGCGCTATCATCTGCTGGTTTGTCGCGCAGGTGCTGAAAACGATCCTGCACACCGTTTTAACCCGCAGTTTCATTCCGGAACGTTTGGTCGGAACCGGCGGTATGCCCAGTTCCCACTCCGCAACCGTATGCGGCCTTGCTACTGCAGTGTTTCTGAAAAACGGTCCCGCTTCTTCCCAGTTTGCCATCGCCGCGATCCTTGCCGGCGTTGTCATGTATGATGCGCTGGGGATCCGCCGCCAGGCCGGCAAGCATGCGCAGATCTTAAACGAACTGATCGAGAATGTAGACCGTTTCCAGGATATCGACTGGGAAACCTTATCCCCGGATGAACGCCTGAAAGAGTTTCTTGGTCACACACCCCTGCAGGTACTGGCCGGTCTGATCCTGGGGATCGCACTCTCCGCTTTTCTTTGCCAGACCGTATTTCTCTGAAGATCCGAAAAACCATACCGGCCCTTACGGGCCGTTTTTTTTATGACATTTTACTTTCTGTCAGGACAGATACTCCTTCAGCGCGTCCTTCCAATCCGCAAAACGGATCTGCGTATTCAGCCGGAACATATAGTTGTCCAGCGCGGAATATGCCGGCCGGTCTGCCGATGCCGGAAAGCGCCTTTTGTATTCCTCGGAACTGATACGCTCCACTTTGGTTTTCACACCCTTTATGCGGAAGATCTCTTCCGTAAAATCAGCCCAGCTGCAGATGCCTTCACAGGTGCCGTGGTAGATGCCATATTCCTCTGTCGGCAGCAATGCCTTGATCGCCCTGGCCAGTTCCAGCGCTGACGTGGGATTTCCCAACTGGTCATCCACCACGCCGATGGTATCATTTTTTTCTGCCAGTGCCAGCATCGTGCGCACAAAATTTTTTCCATCCCCGTAAAGCCATGCGGTACGGATGATGAACCAGCGCCCTGCAAACTGCTTTACAAAATTTTCACCGGCCAGTTTTGTCCTGCCGTAAGCACTTTTGGGCGCGGTCTCATCAAACTCGGTGTATGGCCGGCTGCCGTTTCCCGGAAAAACATAATCCGTGGAAATGTGCAGCAGTTTGATATTGTTTTCATTTGCCGCGATCGCAAGGTTTCTCGGTCCGATCGCGTTGATGCGGTACGCCAGATCCGTATCTTTTTCACAGCCATCCACATTCGTTGCTGCCGCGCAGTTCACGATGGCATAGGGCTGCTGCTCTTTTACATAAGTTCTGACCGCCTCCTGATCCGTGATGTCCAGATCTGCCACATCCGTGCCCAGATACACATACTCCGCTTCGCCTTCATAGACCTGCTTTAATGCCCGGCCCAACTGCCCGTTGCAGCCAGTCACCATCAGTTTCTTATTATCAGCCATTTTATTCTCCGCCCAGATTCAAACGGTTCAGTGCCGAAAAGACTGCCCTGACCGATGCCCTTGTAATATTTGAACTGACGCCTACACCGTAAGTCACATGGCCGCTCTCTGCATCCAGCATGTGGATATATGCCGCTGCCTGGGAATTGGAGCCGCTCTGCAGCGCATGCTCTTCATAATCCAGGATCTTGATACGGATGCCAAAGGTCTCCATCAAGCCGCGCTGTACCGCATCCAGAGGTCCGTTGCCCACTGCGGAAAAACTCTGCTCTTTTCCCCGGTTGGTATAGGTCACATGCACCTTGGTATCAAATTCGGAATCCGTTTCTCCGGAAAGATCATCTACTTTCAGTTTCCGGAAATGAACCGGTTCTTTCTTCTGCAGATATTCCTCGCGGAATTTCTCCATGATCGTCTCCGGCGAAACTTCACCCTGTTTCTCGGAAAGTGCCTGGATCACGTCCGCAAACTCACGCTGCATTCCCTTCGGCAGTTTGAAACCGAAATAACTGTCCATGACAAAGGCTACGCCGCCTTTTCCGGACTGGGAATTGATACGCACGATCGGCTCATACTCCCTGCCGATATCCGCCGGATCAATGGTAAGATACGGCACCTGCCAGATCTCGCTCTTTCTGGCCTCCATCGCATGCACGCCCTTGTTGATCGCATCCTGATGAGAACCGGAAAAGGCGGTAAATACCAGTTTTCCCGCATAAGGATGTCTCGGATGGATAGGGATCTTGCAGCAGCGCTCATAGATCTCTATCGCCTCGTTCACGCTGTCCAGCGCAAGCCCGCAGTCAATGCCCTGGGAAAACATATTATACGCCAGGTTTACGATATCCACATTGCCGGTACGCTCACCGTTGCCGAATAAAGTGCCTTCGATACGGTCCGCGCCTGCCAGCAGGGATAATTCCGCTGCCGCGACTCCGGTTCCCCGGTCATTGTGGGGATGCACGCTCAATATCACTGCTTCCCGGTTGTTCAAATGCCTGCTCATGTACTCGATCCGGTCAGCAAATACATTCGGTGTGGTCATTTCTACCGTAGACGGCAGATTGATGATCATCGGATGCTCTTTGGTCGGTTTCCACAGATCGATCACTGCATTGCAGACCTCCAGCGCATAATCCAGTTCCGTGCCTGTAAAACTCTCCGGTGAATACTCCAGCGTCACTTCGCCGTCATAATCCTTCAGATGATCCAATACCATTTGGGTACCCTTTAACGCGATCGCTTTTACTTCCTCTTTGCTCGCATTAAACACCACATCACGCTGTAATGTGGACGTGGAATTATAGATATGCACAATGGCCGACTTCGTTCCCTGGATCGACTCAAAGGTACGTATGATCTGTTCCTCACGGCACTGCGCCAGCACCTGCACTTTTACATCATCCGGGATCAGTTTCCGATCCACCAGCTGACGCAGGAAATCAAATTCTATCTGGCTGGCAGCGGGAAAGCCCACCTCGATCTCTTTAAATCCGATCTTTACCAGATAATTAAAAAAGTCAATCTTCTCCGATACCACCATCGGATCGATCAGCGCCTGATTTCCATCGCGCAGATCCACACTGCACCACACGGGTGCTTTCTGAATCTCCTGCTCCGGCCAGGTACGCTCCGGATACCGATCCACCGGCACTCGCTGATAACGTTTGTAGTTCAACATTTTCATATCCTCCTGATGATTACTGTAATGCCCTCCTTATTCGCCCAGACCGCTTTCCACCGCCTTCACAAGACATTCCAGTGCTTCTTCCTCGTCCTCGCCTTCGCAGATGAGTTCGATCTCATCCCCACATTTCACGCAGGCACCGAGCACACTCAGAACGCTTTTGGCATTTGCCGTGTTTTCACGAAAAGTAAATGTGATCATAGAACGAAATTTCATTGCCTCTTTGCAGAGATTCCCTGCCGGACGCAAATGCAACCCTGTCGGGTTTTTGATCGTCACCTTCTGATTAACCATATGTTCCCCTCCAATTCATCCCCAAATAATACATGCTGCCTTATCTTACCACCGGATGTCCTTCTCCAGCACCCGCGTACATACAAATAAAACATGCATTTTATTATAACACGAACTTTATTCCATTACAAGATTATTGCAAACTCCTTGTTACTATCACAGCCCTTCGTGCTGTGATAGTAACGGGTTTTGCCAATGAAAATCGCCTGCGGCGATGGGCAAAACCCTTCTCTCCCGGAATGTTTTGGGTCGTAATCGCGCATACAAGTTCCTGCTTAGAGAGCGTAGCGAACTTAGCAGGACTGCATACGTTAGTAGCAAGTGCGCGATTCGACTGTGAATAGTA
>JAFUUX010000029.1 GCA_017471325.1 Lachnospiraceae bacterium
ACGACAAAACTATTTTCGTTTTGTCGTTTACTGCGCCGGATTTTGGCCGCTGAAAGCGGCATATTTCCTTACAAAATCCGTGCGCATCCTCGCGGAGCGTTATAGTAAGCGCAATTATTTATTGCGCTTACTATAATTTCATCCCGCACTCCAGGCAGAACTTTCCTTCCGGCGGTACCTCCGCGCCACAGCCCGGACATTTTTTGACCAGCGCAGCTCCGCACTCCATGCAGAACTTTCCCTTGGGTGTCTTTTTCCCGCAGGCAGGGCAGACCGTTTCGTTTTCCGCAACCTGTTCCACCTTTGCCCCACAGTTTAAACAAAACTTTGCGTTCGGCGGCAGTTCCATACCGCACTGTGCACATTTAACCGCCGAAGCCTCCGGCGCCGCCATCTTTGCAGGCTGTCCCGGCGCGGTTGCCGTTATGTTCAGCGCGGAGTTCATGGTATTCCCCATGTAATTGCCCACACTGCTCCCTATCCCTGCCATGGTACCAACCTGTACTCCCAGCCCCACCAGGTCATTACCTCCCTGTTTGTCAGCCAACTGGTCTGCAAGATTAAAACTCCGTTCTTCCTGATAACTATATCCTTCCAGATTTCTTTTGGTTGCGGTCGCCTGTGCATCCAGCACCTTCGCCTGCGCCGCCACCTCTGCTTTTTTCAGTTCGATCTCCGCTTTCTTCAGTTCCATTGCCGCCATGACCTCCGCTTCCGTCATGGCACTCTGCAGTTTGATCTCATTCGCCGTTCCGGCATTCTGCCTGCGGATATCGTTCTCTATGACATTCCTCTCCTTGATCCCCTCCGCTTCCTTCATTTTCAGGATATTTTCCGTATCCTTTGCAAAAGAACTGTTGGAACGCTCTCCCCGCAGCCGCAGCATATCCTGATATTTCCGATCGTCTTCCGGCAGCACAAAGCGGGACAGGTTAAACTGTCCCAGTGTAACGCCGAACTCTTCAAAGTCCGGACACAGCTCTTTCTTTAATGCTTCCGAAAACTCCCTACGGTGGCGGTCAAGTTCAAACAGGTCGATCTGCAGTTCCGCTATGGCATTTGCCAGATAATCCCCGATCTTGGAATTTAAAACGCCTCTGAGCATGAGCATAAACTGTTCCTTGCTGAGCAGCGCTTCTGAACCGACCAGTTTCATCATCAGTTTTCGCGAATTGACCACACGGATCGACAGATCACCACCTGCTCCGATCGGAAACGGAATCCCCTGATACTGGATCATCACCCGATCCGGCGTACCCCATTTCATATTCAACACATCGCCCATGTTGATAAAATACACTTCGCTGCTGCTTAAATTCACCCCGCCCGAAAGATATTTATTTACCAGACTGCTCAACAAGGGGATATTCTCTGTTTTCAGTTCATGCTTTCCCGGCCCGAACAGATCCAGCGCCTGCCCGTTCAGTAAAAAAATCGCCTCCTGCCCTTCATGAACGATCAATACGGATTTGGTACCGATATTGCAATTCGGATGTCTCCATATCAGTTCGGAGTGGTCGCCCTGGTATTCGATCTTATCAATGATTTTCATTCCATCCAGAAATCCCATAATAGCCTCCCATCATTTAAATGCCTTACACAACCTGTTTCGGTCACCTACACGCAGTTCCATTTCTTTCGCCAATCCGGCCACGGTATCCTGATCTCCTGCCGACACCGCTTCAGACATTTTCTCCGATATCTGCAAAATGGATGCCTCTATTTCAGCCACTTCTGCCGGTGAAACCGGATCTGAATAGCGCAGCGTCTCCTTAAGCTGATCAAGGGCTGCACCGGCACTGCCATCCGGCATCCGGCTCTGAAATGTTTCCACTTCTGCCAGCATCAGTTTAATAAACCGTGTTTCCGCTTTTACCTGTTTCTTATCATGCACCGTAAAAGCAAATGCTTTTTTTAAGAACCCGGCTGCTTTATCCGTGCCGGTGCTCTTTCCGCTTTCTCTGCTTTCCCGACCATGCTTCTGCTGTTCCTCCCGACCGGGTTCCTTCACTTCCTGCGAAATTTGCACCTGACCGGCTGCATCCTGCCCCAGCACCCGCTGCGCCTGAAGAACCAGTTCCCGGTAGGCTCCGGCAATATCTTCATATGCTTCTATCCTCTGTACATTGGACAGATGGAAAGAAAAAGGCTTTACCACATCAGATGTATCTATATGAAACGGCAGTATGGTCTTTCTATAAGTGATCGCCTGGCTCAGTTCCTTTGGTACCCAGACCGAATGCTGCGCCTCATCTGACAGGATCAGCACAAATACACTGCATTGCCTGATTGCTCCATCGATCTCCGTACCGTAATCGCTGCCCGGAGGTATCGAACCCGGCGCCATCCAGCAGGATATCCCATTTTCCTCCAATACATTCTTTGTCTGCAGCGCGATCTCATATTCCCTGCTGCTGTAACTGATAAATGCATCTTTTCCCATCGTGTTCCCCTCCTTCGGCATATTTTATCATATCCCTGCGCTGATAGGCAATAATATTAAATAATACCCTTCTATATCCCCTGCTCGTTACTATTCAGCCCCGAGCCACACACTTACCGCGTGGCTGCGGACCGGCAATGTTGAATAGCCTGCTCAATGCCGGACAGTAACATAATACCATTTTTTATCCAAATTTTTTCAGCGTAACTTTACACAAAAAAACTGCCATATCGACTTTTCTCCATCGATACGGCAGTTTTCTATATTACTGCTTCATTTCCTTAATAAAAGATTCCGTTATTGGAAAATTTTATTACTGAAAGATTTCGTTATACACATCCTGATAATCCTGGTTGCGCCAGTCGATCGCTTCATCAGGCAGTTCTACCTGTACCCAGTCATCATCATCACTGAATTCAAAGCACAGATAGCACCATGCATAATCGAACTCTTCTCCAGATTCGTTCATCTTGCCTTCTACACAGGCATATACCGGATATCCGTCATGCTCGATGCCCAGATCCAGCACCATCTTTATGCTGCCGTCCTCTTCTTCCCGGACATAGTATTTGCCATCTTCATCTTCAAACTCATCACCTTCCGCTACCACATCGTCCCAATCCAGCCAAGTAGTCGCCATTACAGAATAACCGCCATCCCAGACATCTCCGCCGATCTCGTTATAGGACAGATAGGTGGCATTGGAATACTCCTGATTCAATTCAAAGCCGTCTCTCGGGAATACATCTACTACCGCATTATCCATCCAGTCCATCAGAGTGACGCTGCCGTCCGGATTTTCTGCTACTGCGTCCGTATCATCCGGAATATCTACATCCGTACCGCCGACCACATCTTCACCGGTCTCTCCTGTACCAAGGTCATCGTCAAAACCGTAACCGCCGCCGGCTTCTACCGCCTCTTCCTCTACCTTCTTGGGCACTTCCACTTCCACTTCATTCCACTCAGAGAATGTAGCCGTAAAGTTCAGCGCTTCGATCTCCAGCTCGATGGATTCCGCGTCGATGCCAAACATATCGATCAGATCCGCCAGCATTTTGGTGACCTCTTTTACCAGGCCTTCCGCATCCGTGCCTGCCAGGTCAACGCTCATCTGTACGCAGCGGCCGCTCTCCTTGGAAGCATAGATCGTCATATCCAGATTGATATTTGCCAGAATATCCACGATATCATCCGTCTTCATCCCGGCCTCTTTCATGCTGTCTTCCACTTCATCGCCCATCGCGTCAAATGCGATATCCAATATTCCAGAAAAGGCATCTGCCGTAGTGTTCAGTTTCAGTACATAGCACTCCTCGCTGCCTACCTTCTGCGTCTTCTTTTCTACCGTACCCGTCTTGAACACGCCCTTGATCTCTTCCAGCATCTTTTCACGAGTTTCTTCATCAAACGGATTCTCCTTCACCTCTGCCGTGGATTTGATCCATGTGCCGTCTTCCGGATTTTTTGCATAAGAGACCACTTCATCTTCCCCGGTGATCGCGTATGCCTCTGTCTTGATCGTATCCTTCTGTCCCATTGCGCTGTAGTTTAAGTCCGTTGTCACATGGGTAGACGGCGCATCCTTCTCACTCGCATCATACTCCATCTCTACGCTGCCGCCCAATGTCAGATTTACAGACATACCGCTGACACCTGCTGTCACATCTGCATCCATCTCCATGTCCATCACAAAGGACTCTGCCGGCTCTTCGTACATCTTGTCCACCAGCTTCTCTGCTGTCGGTGCACCGCAGCCTGCCAGGATACCCATGCTGAGTACCGCAGCACCTGCTGTCATCAACCACTTACTCTTCATTTGTTTCCCTCCTCGTTTGTATAAAAGGTTTCCCTCTGGCAACTGTTGCCATCATACCTGCTTTTGCGCCCAAAACATTGGATAATGCGCAATATCCGTATGATAATCAACAATTTTACATTTTAGCAAAAACGTATAGGCTTTGCAATCGTCAGATACAACAAAAAAAGCCCAAAACAAGGCGGTTGACGGGTAATATTTGTCTTTTTACTGCTCATCCAAAAGCTTGGACAGGCCTGCGTCTGATGGCCGGCCAAAAAGCGGCTTCTGCCCTGCATCATTTTCTATCCCGATCAGACAACAGCCTCTCGATCACTTTGGCCACGCCATCTGCCTCATTGCTGTCTGTCACGAAATCTGCCATATCCTTCACCATATCCAGCGCATTTCCCATTGCTACTGCATAGCCGGCCGCACGCAGCATCCCCAGGTCGTTGTCATTGTCACCGATGGCCATGGACGCCTCCCGCGGAATGCCCAGCGTCTCTGCCAGCGCCAGCAGCGCTTCCCCTTTGTCCGCATGCAGTGCCCCGATCTCCACATCCGTCTCGTCCGTCATCACGATATGATAACTGCCCAGAGCCGCCGCCTGCTGCCCCAGCGCATCCCTCTCCTGCCGGCTGCCTGCCTTGATCCAGATATTCTCCACGCCTGCAGGTGCCGCAATCAGCCCCTGCAGATCCTCCGATACCCTCCTGCTTTTCTGCACATAGGCATAGATCGGCCTGCCCTCGTAGATGCGCCGCATCTGCGCATACTGCGCCGGGCTGCAATAACCCACGCCGTCTATAAACACATTAAAAAGCAGCCCGCTCTCCACCGGCTGTTTCAAAAGCGCGAGCGCCTCCTGTGGCGGTATCAGATGGCTGCGCTGTATGCTGCCCGTGGCGCGATCCATGGTTACGGCGCCATTGGAGGTGACTGCGTAGCGGATCTCCGGCATGGCTTCCACCGCCTCCGGCAGTCCGGAATACGGCCGCCCCGTGATGACCACAGGCTCTATGCCTGCTGCCGCTGCTGCACGGATCGCCTCCCTGCAGCGGTCTGTCAGGCGCTTGTCATTCGTCAGCATAGTCCCGTCGATATCCAGCGCCAGAAGGCGGATGAGTGGGAACGCTGTATCTGAGTTCATTTCGTTTAGCGTTCTCATTCCTGTTAAATTCACCATAATTGCCCTTGTGCGCGATTCATATATTCCTCCAGCATAAGTAATTTTAGATATAGTCTGCTTTGGATTAAAATATCATCAATTACACTCTCCGGAAATCTCTCGTTTTCTGATATTTCCTGTTCAGATAATTCATCCTGATAATACATATTTAATATCCTTTGACTTTTCATATCTAACTGAGCCATAGCCCCTTCCAATAATCTTTCACTCTCTATCGGAATAAAGTTAATATCCGCATTTTTAAACAAATCAGTAAATAGATACTCGATCCATGTAATAGACAAATTTTCATTTTGTTTTTTTTCATTCTCTATATTTACTACCACCGATTTATCACTGGTAGCATCATAAACAATAACTCTCTTGATATGAATATCGCTTCGCTTTGTCGAAAGATAATGATACGCAAGCACTTGCCGTATACTTCTCTCATTAATACTATTGAGAACCTTTACATCTAAAATTGTATCTTCTGTTATGTAATCAGCCAATCCTGTAATATGTTGTATAGAAAGATTTGGATCAATATTATTCCTTGGGATAGAATTAGTATATAACACTTTTCGAACATAGTTAGCTGTTCTTTTTCCCAATTCAACTACAGTATTTACAAATTGAGAATGTTTGTCCTTTTTCAATTCGTCCAATGACATAATTCGAATTTTATTTACAACACTACTTCCAAAAGAAATCCCCATCATCTCCTTATATTTCAACATACACGCATGAACAATCTGAAAATTTCGTAATCTTTTATTATAGCTTCCATCTTTTTCAAACTGTACTTCCAAATATTCTCTTCCATATAAAAGATACTTAGAATAATATTCAACACAGTATCCGATCATTGAGTTACATTTCGTATCTAATCCCAACTCATTTTTTCCTGTAAAATACTGCTCTTTTGCTTGTTTTAACTCCTTTTTGTACCTTTTTGATATAAATGAATTTAATTTATTGTACATGCCGATTTTCGATGTAACAGATCGTGACTCAACCCATCCTGCTTTATGTTCGCCGGATCCTTTAGTATAAGCCATATTCAATTGCATCATATAATCAACGCCTATAATAGCACTTTCTCTATCATTAACTACTTTAGTATATTCCTTATACCTTGAACCGTCATTTATAGAATTAAATTTTTTCCTTTCCAAAGCATAGAAATCTGTTTCAGGATCTACTATGTTGAATCCTAATTGCTTATCTAACTTAATATTATACCAACCAGTTTTACCTTTTAATTCAATTACATATAAACCATTTGTTAGTTGTCCATTGTTTACATAAACTCTGGTATTTGCTTTTAATGATTCGCACGAAATATGATCACAAAACGCATAGTATAACTCACCATTCTCATCCGTATCAATTTTCATATCATTAACATTATAATAAACAAAGCACTCTCTTGTTGCCTGAAGTAAATCCTTATTTTCACGTTCAAAAATATCTATATCATTTCGATAAATAAGGGCATTTCTCCGACATCTTCCGATCACTTGTATGGTGGTCATATTATTATTAGGTTGGTTATCCATATATAAAACATGAGCCCTACGTATATCTATGCCCTCGACAATTTTATATTTATTGATGATCACATCATATTCGTTATCGTCTTTGCATAGTTCTGCCATCACGAAAGGGTCGTCTGTAATATCAATATATTTTAGTTTATACTTTTTGCATAAATCTACCACATCCCTGTAAATATCATTTTTTCCACCTATACATCTAATAATTGCACAAGGATTGTATTTTTTTACCTTTTTATGCTTCTTCTTGATTTCGCAAAGTTTCTTGATAGCATCTGCAGGTGTTCCGGTCATCTGATTTACAGTTCTTAACATCATCGTATGAGCGAAATTACATTGTATATCACTATGAATATTTGTTGCAGAAAAATTAATAACTTTATAGCAGTACTTCATTAATAATTCCTCGAAACGATTAGTTTTGATATGCCCTTCATCCCGAATCCATATACATCTTGTATATGCCGGAATTCTACGAATGATATCTTTAGAATCAAGAATACTATTTATCCTATAGTCTGCACTTCCATATACATAATAGTTTTTTTGATTACAATCCATTTCCAGACTGTTGCGAACCTGTTTATGTAACTGTCCTTTAGAAAGCGTCGTAACTATAAAATAATAATCATGAAAATGATTTATTAGATTTGCCATCATTTTAGTTTTTCCCGTGCCAGTAGGAGAAGTAAAACTAATTGTTTTCATAGAATCATAATCCGAACAATTTATCAGTTGGATTAATTGATCTACATATTCATCTTGCGTTTTATTGATTTCATCAAATACTTCTTTTTTAGTCATAGTTCACTATATTTAACGATTCCCTCACGCATAAACACCGGTTATACACAATCGACCTTAAAGTCGGAGTACCCGCGTTCTTATGTAATTTCAAACCATTCCCCATCTTCTTTTTTAGCCCATCGCTGTACAAGCTGCCGATCAGCTTCTTTTCTTTCTGCTTTTGTCGTGTTTATCTCCACCCCATCTCATGATACAGATAATCTTTTAACCGAAACAGCAGATACAACGGCACAGACCATACATGGGTATTGCCATCCATATTATCTCCCACATTTTTCAGTGATGTCCTGACCGCCATTTTAGGCTGATATCTGTTGCAGAAAAGATGCAGGCTCTTTGCCTTGGTATTATCCGCCGCTTTCACCTCGATCGGCATCAGCACTCCCTCATAGTCCGTGATAAAATCAATCTCCGCATCTGCCTTTGTTCTCCAGAAATACCTTTCTATCCCCATGCACTGCAGCTGCATGTATACATAGTTTTCTGTCAGAGCACCCTTAAAATGGATATACGCCGCATCCCCTTCAAGGATTGTTCTGTAATTCACATTTGATTTTCTCCGCAAGAGCCCCACATCAGACAGATACACTTTAAAATAGGAATGATCCGCCATTCCGGAAAGCGGTATTTCCGGATTTGGCACCATGCAAAGTTTTCCTGCGATTCCCGCATTCACAAGCCAGGATAGCGCATCTTCCAGATCCTTTGCCCTTGCCCCCTGTTTTACGTGGGAAAAAATGAATTTATTGTTATCTCTGGCGATCTGTGCCGGTATCGCATCCCATATCAGTTTTATCCTGGTTGCCGTTTCTGCCGTTGCATGCTTTCCAAAATCGTCAGCATAATCTTTCAATATCCTGTCTTGCACGGTTTCCACTTCTTTATAATCATGGGTATCGATCCAAGCCTGTACCGCCTCCGGCATTCCACCTACGATATAATAGTTTTTCAGATATTTTTCAAATGGAACCGTGTACAGATCTGACAGTTCCCTCTCCGGTGCAAATTTGCAGACAGTATCGATATATTTTCCACCTTCATCCGCCCTGACAAACTCTTCAAAACTCATGGGGTACATCTCTATCCTGTCGATTTTTCCGACCGGAAAAGAAACGCCCTCTTTCCGTAATGCTACGCCCAAAAGAGAGCCTGCCGCGATCACATGCAGTTTAGGCATATTCTCACAAAAATACTTCAGCGCCTGAATCGCCCTCGGACAATCCTGTATCTCATCAAATACCACCAAAGTAGATCCTGGAACAATCTTTTTCCCATAAACAATACTTCCCAGTTCGTCTATGATCCGTTCCGTATTGAAGTCATGGGCAAAAATCGATTGCAGCCCTTCATCACCATCAAAATTAAAGTAAGCCATATCCTCAAACTCACTCTTACCAAACTCTTTGATCAGATATGTCTTTCCACACTGGCGCACTCCCGTCACAAGCAGCGGTTTTCTTTTCTTTTGATCCTTCCATGAAATAAACTGTTCTAATACTTTTCTTTCCAATCTGATTCACCTCTATGAGGATTCCTTTGCGACAGTTTCTTATGGAAAGAGTATCATTTTTTAACCGAATAATCAAGCATAAATCGCATTATTCGACCGAATAACGCAGCTTTTCTTGCGTTTTTCGACCGAATAAAGCAATTCCCATCACTCTGCCCGGTATTTAGCCGATCACCTGCTCGATATGGCTGCCGCCCCTTCTGCCTGTGATGCACAGCTTGTTCGGGATATGGTCCTGCAGGATCTCCACATGGGAAATGATGCCGACGATCCCATTCGCTTCCTGCACCTTGTCCAACACCTCCATCGCATCATCAATGGACTCCTTATCCAGAGAGCCAAAGCCCTCATCGATAAACAGTGCCTCTATCCTGATGCCGCTGTTTTTCGCGATCATGGAGATACCGATGGAAAGCGCCAGCGATACCAGGAACTTTTCACCGCCGGATAGGCTGTGCACAAAGCGCCCCTCCGTATCATCATCTTTATAAGCGTCAATGACCTTGAGATCCAGTCCTTTTTTCCGTTTCCCCTGTACCGCTCTTTCGTCAGACCGGAACAATGTATATCTTCCATCCAACAAAAGCCTAAGCATCCGATTAGCCTCTTGCACCACGGTATCAAACATGATCCCCAGCACATACCTCTGCAATCCGGTACCCGAATCTCCACGAATCCTCTTTGCCAGAGTCAGATCATGCTCCGCTTCAATAAGCTTATCCGACAGCCCTTCTTCTTTCTTTGTCAACTCCGCATGTTTTGTCTGAAGCCTTTCGATCACGTTATCGAGCCTGCCCTTATTTTCCTTATAATTCTCGATCATTTTCATTGCTCTCGCTTTGGCTTCACTGCACGCTGCTTCATCCGGCTCTGTTTTCCCATCCAGTTCCGCTTGCAGCTCCTCCTGCCTTTTCTTTGCCTCGTTCAGTTGCGCGTCGTGGTCTGCGATCTTTTGCAGCAGAGCCTGCAATTCATCTGCCTCCATCAGGCAGTCTTTTGCACTTTCAGCGGCAGCAAATCCATTCGCCTGCAGTCCCAGAGCCAGTTTTTCCTCTGCTGTCTTACGCTTTTCCCTGGCATTTTCAATCTCTTTCCCCGCTGATTCGATCCTTGCATTTGCTTCTGTAAGGGCCTCTCTTGCCTTTTTCTCCAAATCTTCCAGCGTTTCCTTGTTTCTCCGGTATTCTTCCACCTCGGTATTCAGCGCTGCGATCTTCCCATTCAGCTGTGAAAGCGTTTCTATTCCGGAAACCTTATTCTGTTCCAGGTGATCCAGCTCTGCTTTTGCCGCTGCCGCCTCTGCCTGCGCCTTCATGCAGGCATCATGCTGTATCCTAAGTTTTTCCTTCGCTGCATCCTGGTGCTTGAGGCTTTCCTGCAGTTTTTTATATTTATTATCACTCTCCTCTTTCTTCCGGTCCACCATTTCCTTGGTGATATTGCCCTGCACCTCCAGATGCGCTTTTTTCGGATGTTCTGTGCTGCCGCATACCGGGCACGGCATATGCTCCTTCAGTTCTGATGCGAGTATCCCCGTGATATCAGCCAGATATCTTTTCAGGCATGCATCATGCTCCGCGCTGCTATCCTCATACGCTTTCTGTACTGCTGCTATGACAGGGATCATTTTTTCACATGCCTGCCCGGCTTCCTCTTCTGCTTTTTCCGCAGCCGATGCAGCCTGTTTCTTCTGCTGCAGTTTCCTGCCTGCCGCATCCAGGCTTTCATAGGCCTCTCTTTTTCCCTCATACTGGGTGACCTGCTGTTTCTTTTCTTCTATCAGTTTTTGCTTCTTTACATGATCTGCCAGCTTCTTTGCGGTATTCTCGGCTTCAGTTCTCTTTATTTCGGCAAGTCTTTTTAAATCAATTTCTGTCTTTTCCCTGCGTGCACATTCCTGCTCTGCATTTTTCACATCCGCCAGCAGCGCGCGTATCTTCTCAGCGCGCCCTGCATCCTTCGCCCTGACCTCCCATGCATCACGCGCTGCTTTCTGCTGCAAAAGGCTTTCCACACTTGCTACTGTCCTGTGCAGTTCTTTGAACCGCCCTACAAGCAGCAGCTGCTTATCCTGCTGCTCTATTTCCTTATGTGGATCGGCCTCCCTGTATTCTTTCTCCATTGCTTCCAGCTTATCCCGATGCTCTTTGATCAGGCTCTCCAGTCCATCCAGTGATGCCACATTTTCGTCGGCAAGGCTTTTCCGAATGCCGTCCTTGACATTTTTGAGGATTGTTACGCGCTGATCTGCTTCGTTATACAGACGTTCTGCGATCTCCTTCCAGCGTTCCTCCCCAAAAATATTGCTCAGGATCTTTTCTTTTTCATTAGAATCCGACACCAGGAACTTCTCAAACTGTCCCTGCGGCAGCACGATCACCTGACGGAACTGCTCATAGTCCAATCCGATCAGCTCCACAGCCTTTTTCGTCATTTCATCTTTTTTGGCATTCTCAAAAAAGACCTGCCACTCCCCATCGGCTTCTTTCCACTCACAGTGATACGAAGGTTCCAGTTTCTTCCTATTCCGTTTCAACTTACGGCCGAACCGGTAATACTTTCCCCCGTTCTCAAACTCAAAGGCAACAAAAGTATCTTCCTCGAAGGGTGCCTGATTGCACCGCATGGCTTCAAAGTTATCCCTGCCGCTTCCGCTGCTCCTGCCGAATAATGCAAAGGTGATCGCATCCAATATAGTCGTCTTGCCGCTGCCGGTGTCCCCGCAGATCAGGAATAACCCTTTTTTCGCAATGGTCTCAAAATCCACTACCTGATGATCCACATAAGGTCCAAATGCCTGAAATTCCACTTTGATCGGTCTCATTCTTCATTTTCCCCCTTTGCATAATTCTCTACAGCATTTCGGAACAGTTCTTTTAAATGTTCCGTAGCCTCTTCTTCCAATACATCCTTGCAGTAATTAATAAAAATCATTTCCGGATCACTTTCAAATTTTTTCAATTCCTCCAGCGTCATTGTGATCCTGTCATTTTCCCGCTCCAGGTTTTTCCCGTTCACCTCCAGCAGATTTTCATACTTTTCCTCCAATACCGCCCGTGCCTCTTTTCCGATATACCTGTCCGTTACCTCCAGACGCACATATCCCTTCAGGATATCCTCATCGTAATCTGCCTTCAGCAGTTCTTCATAAGTCCCCCGCAGTGTAGTCCTTTTATGCAGCTGCTTTAGCGGCACTACCTCTGTCTTCATGGTATCCGTATCCAGGATCACTACACCCTTCTGCTGCTTTTCTTCCGTTCCGAAAGAATATGCCATGGGCGTACCGCTGTAACAGATTGTTTCCGTGATCTGCTGCGGACCATGCAAATGTCCCAACGCCACATAATCAAAGCCGTCAAAAACCGATGCACTCACCATAGTGGCTGTGCCGATCACTGCCGAACGGTCGCTCTCGGATGTCTGTGCGTTCACAATATAAGCATGTGCAATCAGGATATGCTTATGTCCCTCCACAAACTTTTTCCTGTATTCATCCAGCACAATGCTATATGCCTTTTCGATAGAATCCGCTTCTTCTGCCCGCTCCGGGAATACTGACTTCACTTTATCCGTAGATACCCATGGCAGAAAATATATATCCACATCTCCGATATTTACGGACTGCACTTCCCTGGTCAGCGCTCCTGCGATATAAAGCCCGCTGTTCTTGAGCAGTTCACTGCACTGGGATAGACGTTCTGCGCCATCATGATTACCCGCGATCATATATACCGGAAGTTTCATCGTCCGGCAAATGCGTGTCATCGTCTCATTGTACAGAGAGATCGCTTCCCTGGAGGCAATGCTCTTATCAAAAACATCCCCGGCCAGAAGGATGCCGTCCACCTGTTCCTTTTCGGCAACCCTGCAGATCTCATCAATGGCAAACCGCTGATCCTCTTCATAGTCAGCCCCCCTGAACCCAATCCCGAGATGCCAGTCGGATGTGTGCAACAATTTCATTTTCCCTGCCTCCTTTGCTATATCGGTAGTGTCAAGTCTGACACTACTTTTTTGTTTCTAAATCCTTTATTTTCGGGAGGTTCAAATAAAATGAGCATTGACCTCCCTTTTTGGTATAATGTCAACGACCAAGAAGACACCCCAGAAAGGAGCCAATGCTCATGA
>JAFUUX010000085.1 GCA_017471325.1 Lachnospiraceae bacterium
ACGACAAAACTATTTTCGTTTTGTCGTTTACTGCGCCGGATTTTGGCCGCTGAAAGCGGCATATTTCCTTACAAAATCCGTGCGCATCCTCGCGGAGCGTTATAGTAAGCGCAATTATTTATTGCGCTTACTATAAAAAACTCCGGTTTCCGCCGGAGTTTTTTGGATCACATTTATTACTCTGATCATTCCCAAGTCCGCAGCAGCCTTTCCAACTCTGCATTCGCCTCTTCGTAGCCGGTAAACACGATCCCCTGCATTCCCAGGGCAACGGCTGCATCGATATTGACCTGCCTGTCATCAAGGAATACACATTCTTCCGGCTGCAGCACATAGCGTTTCATCAGCAGCCGGTAGATCCGCGGATCCGGCTTGGCCATCTTTTCAAATCCGGAGATCACCTTGCCATCTGCCACGGGCACAAAATCAAACTTTGCCTGCTCATGCATCAGATATGTGCTCCTCGGATAATTTGAAAGAAGATATACGTGATAACCTTCCTGCTTTAAGCGGCTGAGCCATTCCCTGCTGTATGGATAAGTTTCAACGATTTCCAGGATATTCTCAAAAAAAGCATCTGCTTCTTTTTGATACTCCGGTACCCGGGATTTCATCTCTTCGATAATCTCCTTCTCGTCCCGGATCCCCAGATCCAGTTCATCCCACAGGGGATTCACCACTATTTTTTCGCCAAAAACCTTTACAACTTCTTCCGAAAAACCCAGATCCCTGCGGATATAGTCTGCCCAGCGAAACGCCGCCAATACATTTCCGATATCAAAAATAATATTCTTTATCATCACTTTATTTGATCGCAATACAACGTCCATTCGGATCTTCCAGATGCGTCCAATCTAACGGATCATAGTTGGTATTCCTGTTTCCCGTTACATCCGTTGTTGTTGCCCACATGGCCATAGGATTCATGACACCGCCCTTATACTGCACATAGATCGTCAGATTATTCGGATCGTGTGAGGAAGTAAAAAACTTCTCATAAGTTGACTGGTTTAAATCCTGCAGATCGAGCAGATCCAAAATCTCCTGATAATACTTAGTATTGCCAACTGCCAGATCTTCCAGTTTGGTTTTTGTGCTCAAACTGTTGATCAGATCCTGTGACGGCTGATCCAGCAATACATTCGGATCATTCGCCGCGTACACAACCGCCTGATAGATGGCATCCAGCGATCGCAAATCCGTAGACACTTTTGATTTCTCGATATACTTTAGTAACTGCGGCGCAATAATACCCACCAGGATCGCCATGATCGCGATCACAATGATCAGTTCCACAAGCGAAAAACCTTTATTATTCTTTTTCATAACCTGTCCCTCCGCTACGGACACACCTCTCCCCATCCGTATTTTACCATTCGATCAAATAATAGAATAGCCTTTTGATAACCTATTTTTCCTTATTCATTTTTTACTTGACCGGAAAAGCGCTTTGCTCTATTATGGATTTAATCTTTTTTATTTTGGGAGGAACACAAAATGTATATTACCTGTCTGGATCTGGAAGGCGTGCTGGTTCCGGAAATCTGGATCGCCTTTGCCGAAGCAAGCGGCATCCCGGAACTGAAGAGGACCACCAGGGACGAGCCGGATTATGATAAACTGATGCGCTGGCGGCTTGGCATCTTAAAAGAACATGGCCTGGGCTTAAAGGAGATCCAGGATACGATTGCAAAGATCGATCCCCTCCCCGGCGCAAAAGAATTTCTGGATGAACTGCGCAGTATCACGCAGGTGATCATCATCTCCGATACTTTTACACAGTTTGCCACCCCGCTGATGCGGAAACTCGGCTGGCCCACGATCTTCTGCAACTCCCTGGTAGTGGCGCCGGATGGCGAGATCACGGATTTCAAAATGCGGATAGAAAATTCCAAACTGACCACGGTAAAAGCCCTGCAGTCCATCGGTTATGAGACCATAGCCAGCGGCGACAGTTACAACGATCTGGGCATGATCCTAAACAGCAAAGCCGGTTTTCTCTTCCGCAGCACAGCGCAGATCAAGGCAGACCACCCGGAATTGCCTGCTTTTGAAGAGTATGGCGAATTACTGGATGCGATCAAAAAAACAATGGCAGAATAAGTAAATAATATTCATAAAAATGGGACGTTCCCTGTGAACGTCCCGCTTTTTATGGCGCACTCTTTCTGGATATGATATACTTACAGATCGGGTTGCCCTGGGCGGAAAAACGCTCCTCATACTCCGTCATGATGTTTCCCTCCAGCATCTGCGGATCATGGTGCAGGTCATACGTCAGTGCATCGATCTTCCAGCCGCTTCCGGCAATCTCCTCCACCGCGAAATCAAACAGCCCTCTGTTATCTGTCTTAAACTCGATGATGCCGTCTTTTTTCAGGATCGCATCGTAACGCTCCAGAAACTGCCTGCTGGGCAGACGCCTTTTGGCATGCCGGTCTTTCGGCCAGGGATCCGAAAAATTTAAGTAGATCCGGTCTATCTCCCCTTCCACAAACACATCCGTGATGTATTCCGCGTCCATACGGATAAAGCGCAGGTTTTCCAATGGTTTTTCCTCCATTTTCTGCAGCGCCCGCAGCAGTACGCTGGAATACTTTTCGATACCGAGATAATTGTATTCCGGATGCAGCGCCGCCTGCGCCATCAGGAAACGTCCCTTCCCCATGCCGATCTCCAGACGGATGGGCGCAGATGCCTGAAACACGCTCTGCCATTCCCCTTTTTTCTTTTCCGGTGCATGGATCACATATTCATTCTCCGCGATCATTTCCCTTGATCCCGTGATATTTCTCAAACGCATGATATACTCCTTTATCTGCCGTCTCCCGGCACTTCAAAATGCCGAAAGATCATGTCTTTGTCCTCTTGATTTCATTGACAATAACTATGGCATTATAACATGTGTTTTGCTATAATAGCAATATGAATTTTGAACGCAGATACCGGGGCGCGGCTTATCTGATCCTGTTATTGCTGATCCCCGTTTTAATTTTTGTATCCCTGCCGATGCGTGCTTCCGCAACTGCCCAGGACTTTCTGGACGAAGCCGAAGAACGCAAAGACGATCCCGTGGAGAGCAACGATCTGCCCTCCTGGCCGCAGGGTCCGGCCATCGGTGCGCAGGCCGCCATTCTGATGGATGCCGACACCGGTGCCATTCTTTATGCCAAAAATATCGACGAGGAACTCTTCCCCGCCTCCATCACCAAACTCATGACCTGCCTGGTAGCGGTAGAAAACTGTTCCCTGGACGAAGTGATCACGGTAAACCAGTCCGCCATCAACGCCAATGAAGCGGACGGCTCGCACATGTATTTAAAAGCCGGTGAGCAGCTTACTTTGGAAGAACTGCTCTACGGCATCCTGATCAATTCCGCCAATGAAGCCTGCAACGCCGTAGGCGAGCATATCGCCGGCTCCATAGACGGTTACGTGGAAATGATGAACGCCAGGGCACAGGAACTGGGCTGTACCCATACACACTTTGTCACCGCAAACGGTCTGCATAATGAAGAACACTATACCTCCGCACACGACATGGCGCTGATCGCACAGGCCTTCTTTTCCCATGACATCCTCTGCCGCATGTCCAGCACCGCCCGGTATCAGATCCCCCAGACGGATCTGCACGGGGAACACAACCTGCATTCCAAAAACAAACTCTACGCCGGCGCTGAATACGCCTATGACGGACTGGTCGGCTCCAAGACCGGCTTTACCAGCCTGGCCAGGCAAACTCTGGTTTCCTGCGCGCAGCGCGGCGACCTGCGGCTGATCTGCGTGATCCTGCGCGAAGAAAGCCCGTATCAGTTCGAGGATACCGTCTCTCTCTTTGAATACGGCTTTACACATTTCCGGAAAGTCAGAGTCGCACAATACGAAACACGCTACGGCATCAGCAATTCCGACTTTTTTGATGGCGGCGACAACGTGTTCGGAAGCAGCGCGCCCCTGATGAAAATGGATGACCAGTCCCTTGTACTGCTGCCGGACAGCATTTCTTTCACTTCCCTCAATACTTCCGTCTGTTATGACGCACTGCCGGAAAATACTGTTGCGCGCATCGCTTATGACTATCAGGGCATCCCCCTGGGCAACGCTTATATCCGGCTGAATACCGCGGCCGCACCCGCGGTACGCTTTACGCCCGGTGCCGAAATGACCGCAGCAAAGCCGGCAGATACAGAGGACAATAAAAAAGTATATATCAATATCTATCATATCCTGATCGGTATCGCCTGCGCTGCCGGCGGGATCATCCTCCTGCTCATACTGTACCGGCTGCTCGGCGACGTGATCCGCCGCAAAAAACGCCTGGCCAGGATCCGCAGGGATCACGGAAAACCGGTACGATCCCGTTCCCTGCTGCGCCGGAAACGCCGGAGACGTCCCGGCCTGCTTCTGCCCGATCCTTTCGGGATCCGCAGTGCACGCCGCAATGACGGGTATTCCCCCAGGCCATCCGGACGCAGGCGCCCTTCCGGCAGTTATTTAAAAAAAGAGCAGCGAAACGCTGCCCGTAAAAACAATGCCCACATCAGCCGCCGCCCCCGCAGGACCATGCATTTAGATGACTAGTACAGCGAATAATAAATCTCTGGTACATTCACGCAGGATGATTGTGCATATGCAATGAAGCCGAAAGAGGCAATGCGGGCATTGCCGATTGAGGGTGAAGCAGAATATGTGCAATCAGACAAGCGAATGTGCCAGTTGATTTATAT
>JAFUUX010000002.1 GCA_017471325.1 Lachnospiraceae bacterium
CCTACCTGAAAGAAGTATATCTGAAACGGGGCCGATATATCCCTTCCCATCAAATAAGATGGGATCCCGGATAACTCAAGTACCAGAACCGTCCATAAATACAGAAAAATGCTATGGTCTTTTTTTACCGAATAATATGTTAAAAAAAACGGGATAATGAATACCGTCTGAAGTTTGAACGAGAACGCAATTCCCAGCATGATATACGCCCTGCGGTATGATTTCTTCAAAAGGAAAATGAGCGCCAGAATGCAAAATGAAGAATAAATGGAATCACACTGCCCCCACATTGAGGAATTCATGACAACCGTGGGCAGGAACAAAACTGCCGTCACGGCAATATTATATGCTTTATCAAATCACTTTACCACACCGCCTGCATATAGCAACTCTGCAAACGAAAATGCAAGAACGTAATCGAAGACACATGAGATCACCTTATACAGCAAAACCGGGTTCAGTGGAATGTATGTCATAATTGCTATGAGAAACTGGTATAAACAACTATAATCTCCCGTCTGAACATTTAATGACTGTACCCCCCTAGATCCTTTATCTGGTCATACCATGGCAATAAACTACTGGACATATCCCATGAGATATAATTGCGTTTTACATATCTTATAGCGCAGCTCCCAACAAGCATGCCGATCAAGAATATCTGATCCAGATACTTCTCCAAAACATTTATTAACTTCTTTTCCAATTTGGTCATCTTCTTTTACTCCTTTCGAAAATATTTTTTACACAGTTCTACCATTTTCCCGAATACTTTTCTTCAAGTTCTAAAATATCCCGATATCCATACACAATGAACTTCTCATTCTGGAATATAGGCTGGTCTGAAATTTCATACTTCAATATGCAATTTTCCTCTTCATCCAATCGTTTTGAAAAAACAACAAAAATCCTTCCCTTTGGCTTCTCTTCCATATGACTGCGCGGCTGCAGCCATTGAGACAGTTCCAGCGGATCATCTGTCTGATCTAATGACAAAGCCCAAACATCTATTGTTCCATTGGATAATTCAATAATCGTATTCGCATACTTAAATGATGCTATTCCTTCCTCGTATCCCTCCTTCTTCAGCCAATCCGCGGTTTCTACAAGATACTCCGTATCATTTTTGTACCGATAAAGCACAAATATATGATATACATTAACAACAAACAATACTATCAACAGACCATATACTATCTTTAATTGAGTATTTTTTTGATGATTTTTGAAAAACAAAAATAATAAAGGAATCCAAAAAATCACTACCGGCAAAAAATACCGTGGACTGGCATTAATATCCGTAAACAAAGTAAAGATAAATAATACTATGAATGAGTATAATGCATATAGCAAATATAAACATTCTCCTCTTGATTTTCCCCCCCTTTTCAATAATACTATGAAAGCAACTATCGCCAATATAATCACACTGCCACACAATGCATTTCTCGATATCGAAAAGAAAGAAAGACTTCCATTGGTGTATCCGAAACATCTCATAATCCCCTGAATTATCTTGGATAGTTTTTGTATATCAACCTCAATAAAATTAATTGAATCCTTTTCAAATACGTATACTGAATGCAAGCGGTTATTCATAATAGCGCCTATAGCAGAAAATATTAAAGATAAAATGGATCCTACAAGCAACCAGTTTCCTTTTACCCCCCCATCATCATATCTTATATGATAAGTGCACGCCGCAAATACCATTGGTATATATAGCAAAAGAAGCATCCTCATGCCTCCCAGCCCGGTAAAGAATGCCAGGATTCCCAAAACAGCGCTAAGAATAATACGATTTTTAGTTTCTTTTTTCTTATCTGCAAACAGTATCAATCCTAACGTAAACAATGCAGTAATAATGTGCGGCATATAATATAACCCATTTAATACATAATCAAAATACTCCAGAGAGAATGGAAGAGCAAAACAGGTAGCCATCGACGGCGCATATTCTTTTATTTCCATCTGATATGCAAGGAAAATAACCGACAAAATCAATAAAATCATAAAGAAAACACATCCCATAAGCCGTACAAAATGCCAATCTTCAGAGAACCGAAAAAACAGTGCGAAAACCTGCGGCACATTCCACACCCGAAGTTCAGTCGAGAAAAACCAGTCTTTTGGAATCATACCTCCCTCTTTCGCAAGGATATTTCCTGCCACTAATTCTGCAGAGTAATCATAATAAAGATACTGATCCATATATTTATTCATAAAATAAACATAGTGAACAAACACCGCTGCAAGGATCAACCATTCAGCCAACCAGGAAAACTTGTGACATTTAAAACTTTTTAGCCCATTATCTTCCATAAATCAATCTCCTTTATTTTATCTCTTTCTAACTTTCCATAAAGGAATATCCTTAATAACTCCCTCTTGTTTTAATAGGTACTCATCTCCATAGTGTTCTTGCAAGTATTGCTGAATATATATGGCATGATCAGTTTCTGCCACCAACAAAGCCCTGTTACACTTCAATAGTGTCCATATTGGATTATCTATTCCTGTTTCTCTTTGATAATAATACGAAAGCGGTGAAGGTGTCTGCCAGCCTCCAAGCCACATCATATTGGCATAGAAACCAGCATAACTTCTGTCTATGGATAATATATTTTGAATCCCCATTCCTTTTCCCGAACTATATACATCAAGAATATAAACATGTTCCCTATCTTCCTGTATAGCAGCATAAAACTCATATCCCTCCTGATATTCGTCCGGAAAAAACACTGAATATTTCTCAAGACGCAAAATATACATCATATCTAACAAATCTAATACCAAAAACAGCATCGAAACGAAAATGATTCCATATCGTAAAATTCGTTTTTCCGCTTTTAATCCATTATTATATAGAAACCAACTAACAGTTAGCAACAGTAGTGACATCCATATCCCTTTTTCAATATGTTCCATAAATCTCCCCCTGCATACCAGATACCAATATAACAAAAAAAGATAAACCCCTTCTATGCAAAAAAACAGCAATATTTTTCCTTTCGGATTTCTCTTAGAAAACAGCAAAAATATGAATAAAATCAACCATATCGTAGCGTAGATATTTTTGCAGAAATTCTCTTTTAATTGATGAAACAACTTATATATCACATGCATAGTGATGCGCATTTCAAAACTCTGATTCTGATTCCTGGCGTTCATCACCTTTTCCAAAAAAAACGAACTAAAAACCGAACGATCTCCCGCCGCCCATTTTTCTATCATCCACAGATCCGTTTTCGTAATACCCTGTTCATCGTATTCTTCCGTAGAATAATCATAACTCAAAAATCCATAATCATTCAGTTCCGAACGGTACTTATTAGCCACAGAATACTCTTTCCATTCAGGATCTCTATAGTATGCAAGATGATTAACCAATAATAGTGTCCCCACCAATCCAGAAGCCACTAAAACTACAATTCCCCAATACTTGATTCTTTTTTTATGAAACGCTCCCATCAACAGATGCATTCCTATGATCATCATCCCAAGTGGAACCGTCACAAAGAAACATTCCTTACGCCGCATCAATCCAAAACAGAACATGACCTCTCCTATTAGGAATAAAAACCAATTTGTGTTCTGTTCATGTTCCCGATATGCATACAGTAAAAAGACAATTCCTAGAACGGAATAAAAAAAGGCATCTTTGGAATATTGCAGCTCATTGTATAAATCTGAAACCAGCACCAGATTGATCAAAACAGTAATCAGTAATCCATTGATCAAATCGCAATTCCTTGACACCACAATGCAGAGACAAATCAAACAGCCCAATTTCAATATTAGTCCCAACCATAAATATACATTTACCTCCGGCAATAATGAATACAAGCATTTCAAAACCATACCATAAACAATATTTGAATAAGTCAAAAATTGCGAATCCGGACCATATGCCCCGGCGGCAATTAAATTC
Source organism: Lachnospiraceae bacterium (assembly GCA_017471325.1). GTDB lineage: Bacteria > Bacillota > Clostridia > Lachnospirales > Lachnospiraceae > NK4A136. The sequence goes on from JAFUUX010000002.1 coordinate 3,932, forward strand.
ATAATCTCATCATCATTTGTTTGATAGCGAACATGTCCCCCAAAAAAATGAATACAGAAAAAAAAGCAACAACATATAATACCCGAAACTAATCTTATTCCATTTTTCTTTAATTCTCCATTATACAACATCATTATACCCCTATATCATTTTACAAGTTTTTTTGAATCACTATACTAAGATATACATTGCCGCAATACGAAGCAGTTCAAATCTGGAATCCCGTTCTTGTCCTTTCATATCCTTTCCCTTCACGCTTATTTTCTATAATTACTCCAGTTATCAGCTTTAAAGATATCATTTTCAACATGATACCATTCCGCATCAAGCGGCAGGAATACATTTCCATTATTCGTAGTCACATCATAATCTTCTTCCCACAGGATATTTGCACCACCTTCCTTTGGCTGTGTAGACAGCAGTTCTCCGCTGTACGGATTTCTTGGCTCTGATATCAAGTCCTGCGAAGCTAATGCCGGAACATCTGCATTCGTCATAAAAGTCCAGTCAGTGTCAAACTCCCGACTGTTAAAGTCTTTTACCATCAGCAGCGGATTTGCATACATTACATCCAGATCCCCTCCATACAGCAGATCTTCAAACTGTCCAAGGTTTCTGCCATGATCAGCCACCAATATGATCCTGGTATTATCATATACGCCCAAAGCACGCAACTGATCAAACCATTTTCCCAATGTCAGCATTGCCACCATATTCGCATGGTAATGTCCGACACTGTACTCCAGGTTCTCCTGATCAAAATGAAGTACCATATTCCCCAAAACTTTATCCATCCCTATTTCCTGCTCATTGATATTTGCCGTTGCCGTCAGATCATAGTCCGGAAGCGGTAATATCTCCGGATCATGGGTAGTATCATTACACATTACAAAAAAAGTATTATTCTTTTGTTCATCAACAACTGTTTTTTCAGTCAGATTCTGCAAGGCCATGTACGCATCCATAAATCTCTGTCCTACCTGAAACCCCTTTTTATCAGCAGCAAGATATAATCCCCCATCGTAAATCTCATCCTGCAGCATGGCCGGTGCCACTTTGTAAATGCTGTAGAAGAAAAAATTCCTCCTTCTGATCTCTCTGTATTCCTCTGCCGAAAAAGCACTGCTGTAGGTATCTTCCATGCTGAAAAGGTTCACATACGAATACTCCTGCATGAATGACGTATCCATCACCTCATTATAATGCACATACGGAAGATCACAAACTGTAACCGAAAACCCTTGCTCTCCAAATAATCTGGGCATCACCTGAAGCGCTTCGTCATGTTTCTTTTCCAGTTTTTCATCAGCCCTGGCATTGATCGCTTCCGGCGTATACTCATACCCTCCATATAATGCCGGTGCGCCATAATTTGTGTATAATCCGAAAGACACAGTATTTGGATAATATGTGAATCCTGCAAACTGCTCTCTCAAAATCGGTTTTTCCTCCATCATAAACGGGATATACCTGCTGATCGCCCGGTCCAGCATCAGTACTACAACATTGTGTCCGTTCCTGCTAAAAGGAATTACGTGTTCCTGCTCATCCTTTTCCATTATTTCCGGAGTTTCTCTGATGAGCCGGGTTGCCCTGTATAGTCCAACTGTTGAGGCGATGGACAGGCTGAAAAGCATCACTGATAAAACTGCCTTCTTTATTACAAATCTGTCTTTTAAAAATCTCTGCACTACAACCAGGAATACCATGAAGATCAACAGATTTAAAAATCTAACCGGCACAGAATATTTAGGAGCATAATCAAATTTCAAAACTGTTGTGATATTTCCAACAAAAGATTGAAAAAACAAAGCATTTACCACACTATAAAGCCCAAGTGCAAATATCACATCAGCAAATCGCGCTTTCACCTCCGGTTTCTGCATACAAAAGAATACACTGCCCCAGAATCCAAATAATCCTAAAGAGACTGACAATGTATATACCAGGTATTTCAGTGGCGAATATGTTCTGTCCACCAAAAGAAAATCTTCCGGTGCAGAAGCTATGATCGTAAGCGGGATCGCCACACCCAACAGGAGGATCAACAGAAGAATGCTCCCCCCAAAAACTGTCTTTGTTCCGGATGAAAGCATAATTTCCTTTGGCTTTCTTGGAAAAAAACATTTTATAACCGGCATTGCGAAAAGCAAAAGAACCATACCGTAAATAAAAGCATCTTCAAACTTCCTTCCCTTTATCATATGATCCACTCGTCCTGTCACAAAAAGAAGAATAACAAAACATGACACCAAAACAAGGCTACACCCGATAAATACTTTGTGTTTCAATCGCTCATTGCCCATGACCAGATTCTTGATCAGCGAATAAACATTATTCATTGTCCAATACAAAACCAGACCGGCCGGGCTGCGATAAAGCAGTATCAAGAATACTACCGCCAAAACATATGGCTGTAATTTCTGTTTCCAGTCATACCCTCTTGTATATATTGCACTGGATACAAAATTGATCAATGTCATAAGGATCGGCAAAATGTTCACCTTATATGAACCGATTACAAGCATTTTGTCTTCCATTCCCAGATCAGAGATCATTCCGAAAGAACACCCCTGCAGTAACTGCAAATGCGACAAAAAATGATATGCCGCCATGAAAAAAGGAACCTGCAATAACAATGAAAGCGTACCCTTTAATGCGTAAAAAGGCTTGTACCCCTGTTCCTGGTAATATGCGTTTTGAATCATATAACGTTCATCACCGCAAAACACGCTGCGGATATGCTGAAGCCAATGCTCCATTTCTTTCTGTTTTTTTCTTTCCTGCTCTTGGATTGCCTCAGCCCTGGCATAAAGAGGCAGCACTAATGTACTGATCACGATACTAAGCCCGATCAGAGCCCAGCCCTCATTACCCAAAAAACGATACAAAACCACAAAAAACACTTCAATGATATATTCTATCGGCCGGATCAGAATATTATACAGCATGATTATAACCTTTCCCTCTTCATCTGACTCTTTCCCAATTCTCCGGATCGCTTATTACCCCTTTTACGTGATACCAGGGTGCATCATAAGGCTGAAATCCGATTCCGTTATTCTCATCGATGTCCCAATCATCAGCCCATATTATATCTGCGGCTTTATTCTCTGTATCAACTGCAAGTTCATTTCCCGTAAAGGGATTTTTCATTATTTCAACTAATCCGGATAATGCGATAGACGGGACATCCGCATTCGTCATAAAACTGTTATCAACCAAGAAACCATGACTGTCAAAATCTTTTACCATCAGCAGCGGGTTCACTGCTTCTACATCTATCCCTTTAAACAGCAGGTGATCAAACTGTCCTGATTCTCCTCCATGATCTGCAACGAGTATAATTCTCGTATTATCATATACCCCGTTCTCACGCAGTTCATCAAACCATTTTCCCAAGGTAAGCATGGTTGCCATATTTACATGATAAAAGCCAACACTGTTTTCCTGATATTCCTGGTCAAATCGCAGTGTGATCCCATCCACCTCTCTCATCTCCGCCATTTCTTCTGAAAAGACACCCCCTGCCTGCGTGAGATCATAGTCCGGCAGCGGCAATATCACCGGTTCATGCGGTGTTTCATTATCATAAATAAATAATGTATTCTCTTTCGTGTTTGTTACATCAGTCAATTCTGACAAACCTTTCAAAGAAGCATAGGACTGCAGAAACTCCTGTTCATTCATAAAAGAGTTCCAATCTGCTGTAAAATATGCTCCCGAATCATAAACATCATCCTGTAGGAAAACCGGAGCGATCTTAAAAAGGCTATAGAAACAGAAATTCCTGATCCGCTGATTCCAGAATTCATCCGTCTCATAGATCCCCGCATACCTTTCATTCAAGTCAAATACATCTATATTTTCATATTCTGATAAAAACGAAACATCCATTACTCTTTTGTAGTGAATGAACGGTAATTTTCCTATCGTCACCTTTCCACCGGATTCCTCAAACAAAACCGGCATCACCTTTAATGCCTCATCATGTTTTTCCATCAGATTCATATCTGTTCTTTGTTCCATCGCAGCCGGCGTATAATCATAACCGCCAAACAATGCAGGTGCCCCATAATTAGTATGTTTTCCAAAAGAAACCGTATTAGGATAAAATGCAAAACCGTCAAACTGTTCTTTTAATTCGGGTTTTTCTTCAAAAATAAAAGGTACATATGCACCGATCGCCCGGTCCAGCATCAGGACGATTACATTTTTCCCCTCTGTTGTCAACGGGATCATATGGCTGCGTCCATCAGACACCGGTTTGGGTATCCCTTTTAAAGCCCCTATGGTCCTGTAGATGGAATTACCGCACATAAACAGTAATGTCATCAAAAGGATTATCATCATTCGGTTCGCAATTTTCCTGCAGTATTTCCATAAAACCCAGGTAATGATACTGATAATAAAAACCATCACCAGGTTCAGCAGCCTGTCCCTGATTGCATATTGCGACCGCAAACGGTCGCATTTGCGGAGCTTAA
>JAFUUX010000086.1 GCA_017471325.1 Lachnospiraceae bacterium
CCTACACCCTTCTTGTGAGCAAAGAACTGAAGGTTTAAATTTAGCATCGTAATCACCTCACTCTTCCAATCTTACATGAGAACTGCCATACTGTTCTTCCACGCTTTTAATACCTAATAACAGCGCATCCATAAGCAATGCCGCCTGCTCATCAGTACCCTGCGGAAAATCAACTGTAACGGATCCGCTCTTTTCATCATCAGAAACCTGCATCTGACAATCCGTAAAACGTTCGATCGCATTTACCGTATTGATCACCAGCATGGAAACTGCCGCACACACGATATCACTGCCATAGGCAGCATAACCGGCATGACCTTTGCAGCAAAAACCCAGATAGCATTTCCCGTCTTTTTTTACCTTAAAACGTATCATACAAAACAATCTAAACTGTTTTTATGACAGATTTCCCGGACTTAAGCCTGGATCTTATCAATCTTGACCTGTGTAAAAGCCTGACGATGACCGTTTTTCTTATGATAGCCACTCTTCGGCTTATACTTGTAAACAATTACCTTACGGTCACGACCCTGTTTCATAACGGTAGCAGATACACTGGCTTTTGCAGCATCAGCGCCCACTTTAACGAAACCATCAGAAACAAGTACAACCTGGTCAAATGTAACAGTATCACCTGCTTCGCCGGCAATCTTCTCTACTTTGATGATATCGCCTTCTGAAACCTTATACTGTTTTCCACCTGTTGCAATAATCGCGTACATGGCAGCACCTCCTTATCACAATTCTCGCTGGCCTGTGGTGATGACTTTGTCATACTTATACCTCGCCAAGCGGCACACTCAAATATACTACCATTTCATGAAATTGTTGTCAAGCAAAATATTTTATTATACGAAATAAAGGGTTACTATTCACAGCCCTTCGTGCCTTGATAGTAACATAAAAGCAGGATAATATTGCTGTATCGCTGATCAGGCAATATTTTTTTTCATAGTAAAGACATTATAACCATTTTCGTAGACATAATGTAAATCATCCATGCTTTTTTTGACCATATAAATCCCCAGACCGCCGATGGGCCGTTCTTCCAGTGGAAGCGTCAGATCAGGATCCACCTTTGCAACGGGATCAAAAGGAATGCCCTGATCACGGAAAGTAAAAGAGATCCAACTGTTATCTTCCGCTTTTTCTACCTGAATTGTTACAAGACCTTGGTTCGGGGTATAGGCATAGCGTGCAACATTCACAAATATTTCTTCCACGGCTACATTGACCTGCATCTGAACCTTCATCGGGCAATCCATTTCTTCCAAATCAGGCGCAATGAAATCAAGCACGTTGGGCAGATTAGAATCTATTGCTTCAATCGTTATTTCCTTCATATATACTCCGCCTATTTACTGTACGCGCAGCAAGATGACTGCGCCGGTCAAAATTTTTTCATGATCACCAGTTCCACGATATCGCCTTTTACGGCAACGCGCACATCATCCGCAATATTGCCGACGATCGATTTTTCCAGTTCGTCCCAGCTGCCGTTTTCAGCATCGTTTTCCACTACATTTTCTTTGAACTGCGCGTAAGACCATACATAATTGATATTGGTAATGGCATCTACCTCACGCATCCCCAGAGTTCCAAACATTACAGTACTGTCGCCAAAATCGATCTGTGCCTGATTTGCATCCTCAAATCCTTTCATAGCAGCAAGGAAAAGATTTTTGACCATACCCATAAAACCTTTATTGGCTTCATTCTTTCCGGAAGATGATATAGAGATCAACTCCCGCTTTTTATCATCATCCATATAGGTATCTGCATCCAGATGGATCTTGCATGTATCGCCGTCTTTTTCCAGCCAGAATTTTGCATTGAAAGCACCGGTGATCGCTTTCACCATCCCCAGTGTTTCCTCTGCCAGCAGACGCAACCGCATTGCGCTCTTTCTGTCAAGATCCTGATATTTGGCAAAGCGTTCGGTTTCCTTCAACGCGTTTTCGATGCCAGTACCGTTGCTGTATACCATTATTTTATCTGTCTGCATATTGCTACCTCTTATTTGATCGTAATGATGGATGAAAAACCGGTCACTTCAAAGATTTCTTTTACTTCGTCAGAGGCATTGGTGATCACCATGGTACCCTGCTTTGACATGATCTTTTGCGCAGACATGATCACGCGCAGACCGGCACTTGAAATATACTCCAACTGTCCGAAATTGAAAGTCAGGTCTTTCACATCATCCAATGCCGTTTTTAATTCACGCTCTAATTCCGGTGCAGTAGTAGTGTCCAAACGTCCTTCCACATAAATAGTAAGTGATGTTCCGTTTTTTTC
>JAFUUX010000087.1 GCA_017471325.1 Lachnospiraceae bacterium
AACGTATGCAGTCCTGCTAAGTTCGCTACGCTCTCTAAGCAGGAACTTGTATGAGCGATTACGACCCAAATATTCCGAGCGAGATGGGTTTTGCCCATCGCCGCAGGCGATTTTCATTGGCAAAACCCGTTACTATCACAGCACGAAGGGCTGTGAATAGTAACATCAATCTGTTACATTGCTGTATCGTTTGCCATAAGACGGTAAACCTGCTGCGTACTTACCCGGCTCCCAAAAAACAAGGGAAAGTGCCGGCACAAAACCGTACCGGCACTTTCTTTGTCACTTATCCCCTGCGGGCGTATCATCCCGACCGCACTATCCGGCGATCGGGGAGTGATACTGTTTGCTTTACTTCGATCATCAGGCCATCGGTCTCGCCGGTGGGATCCTTCACGATAGAGGAAAAATTCCTCATGACAGCAACGGCTTGCATGCTTCCGCCAGTTTGTCCTTCTTTGCCTGAGCCTCCGCCAGATCCTTCCCCTTTGTCGTAAAGTAGGTCTTGATCTTCGGCTCAGTGCCGGACGGACGCACGATCACCGCGGAACCATCCTCCAGTTCATAGATCAATACATTTGCTTTCGGCAGCCCGGTCTTCTCCGGCTCATTATAGTCCGTGACTTTTGTCACTGCGATCCCTGCAAAATCCTTCGGTGCCTCTTCCCTGAGCCCCTTCATGATCTCTGCCATCTTATCCATGCCGGACAATCCCGGGAATTCAAAGGAATCCACTTTGTTCAGATACCTGCCGTACTGTGCATAGATCTCCTCCAGGCGCTGCTTGATGGAAGAGCCGATGCTCCTGTAATAAGCCGCCATTTCGCAGATCAGCATGGAAGCGATCACGGCATCCTTATCCCGTACATACGGTCCTGCCAGATATCCATAACTTTCCTCAAATCCAAAGATGAAACGGTCCACTTCCCCTGCCGCCTCCAGTTTTGCGATCTGATCCCCGATCCACTTAAAGCCTGTCAGCACATGCTTCAGTTCCACGCCATAGTGTGCCGCTACAGCATCCGCCAGCGGCGTGGAAACGATAGACATCACCGCCACCGGATCCTTCGGCATGGTGCCTTTTTCGATACGTCCCGCGCAGATATAATCCAGAAGCAGCACGCCCATCTCATTGCCGGATACCAGTTCGTAACTGCCGTCCGGACACTTCATGGCGATACCCACACGGTCTGCATCCGGATCCGTCGCCAGCATCAGATCCGCACCGGTTTCTTTTGCCAGTTCCAGACCGTATTTCAGCGCTTCAAAGATCTCAGGGTTGGGATACGGGCAGGTGGTAAAGTAACCGCTCGGGTACTCCTGCTCCGGCACGATCGTGACATCCGTAATGCCCATATCATTCAGCACTTTGGTCACCGGTACCAGTCCGGTGCCGTTTAACGGGGAATACACCAGTTTCAGACCGGAAGTGCGCGCCAGTCCCGGACGCACCTGCCTCGCCTCGATCGCTTCATAAAATTCCTTCTTGCAGTCATCCCCCACAAAACGGATCAGCCCCTGCTCTACACCTTCTGCAAATGAGATCTGCTTTGCGCCGCCCAGCACATCCGTCTTCTGGATCTCTGCATAAACAATGGCAGCCGCGTCATCCGTCATCTGGCAGCCATCCGGTCCGTAGGCTTTATATCCGTTATACTTTGCCGGGTTATGGGAAGCCGTGACCATGATGCCCGCATTGCATTTGTAATACCTGGTCGCAAAAGACAGTGCCGGTACCGGCATCAGCGCGTCATAGATCCGTACCTTGATCCCGTTTGCCGCAAGCACGCCGGCTGCTTCCTTCGCAAATACATCACTCTTTAAGCGGCTGTCATAAGAGATCGCCACCGTCTGCGTACCGCCCTGTGTCAGCACCCAGTTTGCCAGTCCCTGTGTCGCCTGGCGCACCACCCAGATATTCATCCGGTTTGTGCCGGCTCCCAGCGTGCCGCGCAGACCTGCCGTTCCGAATTTCAGTGACACTGCAAACCGGTCCCTGATCTCGTCCTCGCTGTCCTTCACCTTCAGCAGTTCCGGCAGCAGATCCGGATCCTCCAGTTCATAGCCCAGCCAACGTTCATACTCCTCTTTGTACATCCTGCCTTCTCCTTTCGTTCATTTACTATAACCCTGTATTCCTATATTATCATACCCCGCAAAGTCACACAAGCGATAAGTTTTTCTTTTTCCCTGCACTGTTGCGCGCCGTTACCATTCACAGTCGAATCGCGCACTTGCTGCGCGATTACGACTCAAAACACTTTGAGTGAGATGGGTTTTGCCCATCGCCGCAGGCGATTTTTATTGGCAAAACCCGTTACTATCACAGCACGAAGGGCTGTGAATAGTAACTGCGCCCGGTGTATCAACTCATTTTCCGGATCCTGCAATATGAAAACACCGATCCTCACGCATCAGTATTCGATGCCGCAGCGTGCCGGCAGCCCGTCCTGAAGCGGATGCGCCGTCTCCTTTAATTCCGTTGCGTAATCTGCTGCCCGCAGCATCCAGTCTGCCGGATGCCGCCCTGTCAGTATCATTTCCAGGCGGGAAGGCTTGCGCAGCACGCTGTCCCAAAGCAGCGCCTCATCCAGCACCGCATATTCCAATGCCGCGCATGCTTCATCCAGGATCAGCAGCTGCCCGCTTCCTGCCTCTTCCCCGCGAAAACGCTCCATCAGTTCCGCCAGCATAGCCGTCTGCCGCTCTGCCAGCTGCTCTTTCTGCACCGGCGACAGGGACGATACAAAGCCGGAAACCTCTTTTCCGTAAAACACCTCCGCCCCCAGTTTTTGCAGAAGCGCCGTCTCACTGCTCCCGGCATTTTTGCAAAACTGCAGCACCCTGACCTTCCAGCCGCGCTGCAGCGCCCGCAAAGCCGTTCCCATGGCCAGACTGGTCTTTCCCCTGCCATCGCCATAATATAAATGCACCCTGCCGGCGTTTCTGACATACGAAAGCCGCCGGCGCACATGCCAGCGCATACCGGCGCCTTTGCCGCTGCCTTCCAGGAGAAAGCCTTCTCCGTTCCCCAGCCGCCACTGTGTATACTGCCCCGGACGGTCGGTACAGAAACGTTCCATTGCCGACATCACCGTTCCGCCATGGGCTACGATCGTAACCTGCTGCTCCCCTGCCGCTTCCGCTGTACCGATGATCTTTATCAGCGCCTCACAGATCCGCCCGGAAAATTCCGCGCGTCCCTCACCGCCCGGACACTGCGTAAAGCGTTCCGAACCGATCCAGGCTTTGAACACCGGATCCTCTTTCATATCCATCCAGGTCTTTCCTTCAAAATCGCCAAAGTCCATTTCATTCAGCCCCGGAACGGCAATATATTCCGCCCCCGGGAAAATGATCTCCGCCGTCTCCCTGGTACGCCTTAAGCCGGATACAAAAACACGCGCCGGCCGCTCACCGGAAGCAAAGAGCGCCGCCCTGCCCTCCGCGGTCAGCGGCAGATCCTTCTGCCCCAAAAAACGCCAATCCCTGTTATATTCGGTTTCACCATGCCGCAATATCCGGATGATCATATCCCTCGGTATCCTTTTGCATTTATTTGTATGGCAAACGACAAAATTATTTTTACTTTTGTCATTGACTATAAAGCACCACTTCCGGTCTGATACAGCAGCGCATTACAGATCGCCGCTGCCACATTACTCCCGCCCTTTCTTCCCCTTGCCACGATATAGGGCACATCCAGCTGCATGATCAGTTCCTTTGCCTCCACCACATTTACAAAGCCCACCGGAACACCGATGATCAGTTTCGGATGCAGTCTTCCTTCCTTCACCAGATCATACAATGCAACCAGCGCCGTTGGCGCGTTACCGATGGCATAGATATAATCTTCCCCTGCCCCGGCCGTATGCTCCATGCTTACCGCTGCCCTGGTGATCCCGCGCGCTTTCGCTTCCTTCGCGACCTCCTCATCATGCATATAACAATGCACACTGCCGCCGAGTTCTGCCAGTTTCCGCTGATTGATCCCGGACATTGCCATGGATGTGTCCGTGATGATGCTGCTGCCCTGCTTTAATGCCTCCAGTCCTTTCTCCACTGCCCCTTCCGAAAACATCAGATTTTCGGCATACGAAAAATCTGCCGTCGTGTGTATCGCCCGCTTGATCACCAGCGCTTTGCTTTCCTCCCAGTCCTCATGTCCGATCTGCGCCAGTTCTTCCGTAATGATCGCAAAACTCCGCTTCTCGATCTCTGCCGGCGCGTAATAGTTCAATTCATCCCGTTTCATCTTCATCCCTCATCACAACAGCCTTTGCCGTATCATGTTCTGTTATCAGTCATCGTTTTGCAGGAATCCGTAAATGCGTTCCATATCCAGATGTGCCCGCACCGCCTGTTCCAGGATATCATACTGCTGCTGCCGGTATGCCAAACGGCCGGCAGCCTCTCCGGCTTCATACGGTATGCCGCGGATCTCACAGGCGTTTCGGATAAATGCCTCCCGAAAACCGTCTGCATCAAACAGCCCGTGCAGGTAAGTGCCAAAAACAGCCCCTCTCACGCAGCCATCCTCTTTCACCGTTCCATTCTGATCCGTCAGACGGCAGAAGGCGGCACTGTCCCTGCGTGCGCTCTGTCCCATATGGATCTCGTAGCCTTCCAATCCCAGTCCTGTCAATCCCGCACACAACCCGGTATCCGCTTCTACCCTGCCCTGTACCCTGGTCCGTACTTTATTTTCCGCAAATACCGTATCCACCGGCAGCAGCCCCAGCCCACGCATCGTTGTATCCTGCGCTTTGATCATATTTCCCAGCATCTGGTAGCCGCCGCAGATACCGCAGATGAGCGTCCCCTCATTGGCACAGCGGGTGATCACGATATCCAGCCCGCTTTCCCTCAGCCATTTCAGATCCCCCGGCGTATTCTTGCTCCCCGGAAGGATGATCACATCTGCCTTACGCAGTTCTTCCTTCTTTGCGGTATACAACAGGGAAACCGCGCTTTCCTCTTCCAACGGCGCAAAATCCGTGTAATTGGAAATATGCGGCAGCCGTACCACACGAATCTTTAAGCCCCCGTCCCCATGCTGCCTGCCGATACGCTCGCTTAAACTGTCTTCCTCATCGATATCCACTTTCAGATAAGGCATCACACCGACCACCGGGATGCCGCAGAGCGCTTCGATCTGCGCTATCCCCGGCTTGAGCAGTTCCACATCTCCGCGGAACTTATTGATGATGATGCCTTTGATGCGCTCCCGTTCCTTTTGCGTTAACAGCATCACCGTTCCGTAAATCTGCGCGAACACGCCCCCCCGGTCGATATCCGCGGCCAGCAGTACCGGTGCATCCACCATCTCAGCCAGCCCCATATTTACGATATCATCTTTTTTCAGATTGATCTCTGCCGGACTGCCCGCGCCCTCGATCACGATGGTATCATATTTTGCCTCCAGCGCATGGAACGCTTTGAGGATCACGGGCACCAGTTGTTTTTTGTACGCAAAGTATTCCCCCGCGGACATATCTGCCGCCACCTCCCCGCACACGATCACTTGCGAGCCGGTATCACTGTCGGGTTTTAACAGGATCGGATTCATATCCGCCAAAGGTTCCGTCATGGCCGCCTCCGCCTGCATCGCCTGCGCCCTGCCGATCTCCAGCCCTTCTTTTGTGACAAAAGAATTCAGCGCCATATTCTGGGATTTAAAGGGTGCCGCTTTGGCTCCGTCTTTTGCAAACACGCGCAGCAGTCCCGCCGTAAGCAGGCTCTTCCCCGCATTGGACATCGTCCCCTGTACCATGATCTTACGGCTCATACACCCCTCCTCCCCAGCAGATACAGCACGCCAAAGCGCAGCAGCATTCCCGATGCTAATGCCAGCCAGGCCGTAACGTACATCATCCGGTTGGCTCTGACAATATCCTCACACTCCACTTCCCGCAGCGCATCTCCAATGAACGGTTTTTCCTTTTTCTTTCCGAAATACCAGGCCTCCCCCGCCAGCCGCACCCCCAGCGCACCGGCACATGCGCTTTCGGTCTGCGCCGAATTTGGGCTCTCATGCTTCCTGCGGTCCCTTCTCCAGATCCGGAACGCTCCCTTTGCATCCGCCCCGGTGAGCGCCGCTGCCGCGCACCAGAGCAGTGCCGCCAGCCGTGCCGGGATATAAT
>JAFUUX010000088.1 GCA_017471325.1 Lachnospiraceae bacterium
AAGCGCAATAAATAATTGCGCTTACTATAACGCTCCGCGAGGATGCGCACGGATTTTGTAAGGAAATATGCCGCTTTCAGCGGCCAAAATCCGGCGCAGTAAACGACAAAACGAAAATAGTTTTGTCGTTTACTATAATATAGCAAACGACAAAAGTATTTTTACTTTTGCTCGTGATGCCGGTATGCCGAAAAAAATATTTGACAAAAGACAGGATTCGTGCTATCCTTTCAGAGTGCAAGCAGAGCATAGGCTCTCACCCTGCGACGTATGTGTTTCAGGAGTTACGATAATTATGATCCTGGTGATCATAGCAGAAAACAGAAAATACTGTTTGATTATCGGAATGGATGCTTGCACAAGAGCATCTGTTTTTTGTTTTATCCGAGAGGGGGTATAAAGCCATTAGCGAAAATTTGATCAACGGACAGATCAGAGAAAAGGAAGTGCGTGTAACCGGTGTCAATGGGGAATCCCTGGGGATCATGCCCATTCAGGAAGCACAGCGCCTGGCAGATGAGGCAGAGGTGGATCTGGTACTGATCGCACCCACGGCAAAGCCGCCGGTATGCAGGCTTGTGGATTACGGAAAATTCTGCTATGAGCAGAAAAGGCGGGAGAAAGAACAGAAGAAGAAGCAGCATGAGGTAGAGGTAAAAGAGATCCGGCTGTCACCGAATATTGATACCAATGATCTGAATACCAAGATCAACGCGGCAAGAAAGTTCCTTGCCAAGGGAAACAGGGTAAAGATGACACTGCGTTTCCGCGGACGTGAAATGGCGCACATGGCGGAATCCAAGCATATTCTGGATGATGTGGCTGCAGAACTTGCGGATATGGCGGTCATTGAAAAAGCGCCGAAGGTGGAAGGCAGAGCCATGACAATGTTTCTGGCAGCCAAAAAGTGATAAAACAGTCATAAAGACGGCCGTTTAAACGGACGCATTATGAGATAGAAGCGCCAGTTGGAAGTGAAAAGGCTGGCAGAGAAATTTATTCAGGAGGGAAAAAGAAATGCCTAAGATGAAAACAAGCAAAGCAGCGGCTAAAAGATTTAAGAAGTCCGGTACCGGAAAACTGATCCGGAACAAGGCGTATAAGAGCCACATTCTGACCAAGAAGTCTACGAAGAGAAAACGTAATCTGCGCCAGGATATCGTAACGGACGCAACAAACGTAAAGAACATGAAGAAGATCCTGCCGTATCTGTAAATACTGCGAAAAGTCAGATCTGCAAAACGGTTGGAAGAGCATTTGGAAGAATAAGGTTGGAGGTAGAAAACAATGGCTAGAATCAAAGGTGGCTTAAATGCCAAGAAGAAACATAACAGAGTATTGAAGCTGGCAAAGGGTTATCGTGGTGCCCGTTCCAAGCAGTATCGCGTAGCGAAGCAGTCCGTAATGCGTGCGCTGGCTTCTTCTTACGCAGGTCGTAAGGAGCGCAAGCGTCAGTTCAGACAGCTCTGGATCGCGCGTATCAATGCAGCAGCAAGACTGAACGGTCTTTCTTACAGCAAGTTCATGTATGGCTTAAAACTGGCTGAGGTAGAGATCAACCGTAAGATGCTGGCTGAAATGGCAGTGAATGATGCGGAAGGATTTACCGCTCTGGCAGATCTGGCAAAGAGCAAAATTGCCTGACGTGGTGATACCGGAATTATAGGCTACGAAAAAGAAGTTATTGGAACTGCCAGGCAGAGATTTCTGTCCGGCAGTATCCGATAACTTTTTTGCTGATCAGGACATGGATGCGGCGAAGGGGATGGCTATGGAGGCACTGAAGGGGTTAGCACCGGAAAAAGTATTCCGATTCTTTGAGGAGTTATGCGGTATCCCGCATGGTTCCTATCATATAGATAAGATCAGTGATCATCTGGCGGCGTTTGCGAAAGAACGCGGCTTTTCCTGTATTCAGGATAAGGAAAAAAATATTATCGTTTACCTGCCGGCAACGGAAGGGTACGAGGAAGAACCCGTACTGATCCTGCAGGGGCACATGGATATGGTGGCGGTGCATGATGATCCGGCAGTGGATATGAAGTCTGCGCCGGTCAGTGTCATGCATGACGATGCCTGGGTTTTTGCGCGGCATTCCAGCCTGGGAGGGGATGACGGCATTGCCGTGGCATATATGATGGCGATCATGGATGATCCGTCCATTGCGCACCCGGCATTGGAACTGCTGATCACCACGAATGAAGAGGTCGGCATGGAGGGCGCTGTCGGACTGGATGCAAAACTGCTGCGGGGAAAGCGCCTGCTGAATCTGGATTCGGAGGACGAAGGCATCTTTACGGCGGGCTGTGCAGGCGGGGTGCGGGTGGTTGCCGCGCTCGATCCCGCGGAGGCAGTGCAGGAGGAAACGGCCGTTACGGATGGTGCTGCAAAAAAAGGCGGCAACGTGGAAGGTATTGTGTGGAGCGTGGAGGTAAACGGACTGCAGGGCGGACATTCCGGGCAGATGATCCATTTGGGAAGGGCAAATGCCAATCACGTGCTGGCACGCGTGCTGCTGGAGGCCGGCGATCGTTTTTCCGTTGGCTTAAACAACTTTGAAGGCGGAACTGCCTGCAACGCGATCCCGACAGCAGCGCGGATGGAGATCGTGCTCCCGGCAGGGAAGCAGGAGGCTTTTGCAGACTGGTTGGAAGAGAAGGAAAAACAACTCAGGCATGAGTTTCGCGGAAAAGACGACGCGCTTAATATAAGCGCCGTAAAGGGAAAAGAAGGCGTATCTGTATATACGCCCGTGCAGACCGGGCAGGCGGCCCGTTTTCTGGTGGCGGAACCGGATGGCGTGCAGGCGATGAGCGGTCTGGTGAAGGGGCTGGTGGAAACATCCTTAAACTGCGGGATCGTCCGCTTTGAGGAGGGACGGCTGCGCGCATACTACGAACTGCGGAGCATGATCGGCTCGGCGGCAATGGCGCTGAAGGATCGTGTCGTAGCGATCGCGGAGGCATTTGGAGCCAGGGCGGAGGTCAGCGCATCTTATCCGGAATGGGAGTACCGCGAGGTTTCGCCGCTGCGGGAAAAAATGATAAGCATTTACCGGGAATTGTACGGGAAAGAGCCTGTGGTGGATGTGATCCACGCCGGTCTGGAATGCGGCGTGCTGGCAAAGAAGATCGATGGATTTGATGCGGTTTCCATCGGACCGGATATGCGAGACATCCATACCACAAAGGAACGTTTATCCATAGAGAGTGTGCGGCGCACCTGGGAATTTTTACTGGAGATATTAAAACGCAGATAAAGGTTTTGGCAGGAGACAGGAAGAAGAGGGGCGGCGATGAGCGAACTGAAGGAATTTTGGGGGCTGATGCATGTTTTGGACAGGGCAGATGATGTGGCTCTGTTTGTGGTAAGCGGCAGGGATGGAAAACTGCTGTACTGCAACCATCTGGTGACGGTGCGGACCAATGCGCATGTGGGCAGCCAGGTTTCGGAGGTCTGGGATATCGAGGATTATCAAAAGGCGTGCAGCCGCTGCAATGAAGGCGGGGCTTACCGTTATATCGTGGAGCAGTCACCTTTTGGCACGCGCAAAAACGTGACCGTCAATAAAGTGGTCTGGAGCCAGGGGATACTGGCGTATTCCTTTTTGCTGACCTCACATGTGGATGATCATGAAGAGGCGGAGCGGGAAAAGATCTTTGGCCTGCTGGGGCGTTCCTTCAGGCATATCTTTATCCTGGACGTATTTCACGGGGAAATGACCACGCTGTTAAAGCCGAATGCGAAAGGGAGTGAAGGGCATTACCGGACCGTTTATTATCACCCGGTGCAGTATGATGAGTGGCGGAGGAACCTGATCACGCTCTATGCGCATCCCGATGATGCCAAACAGATCGGGGAAGCACTGGAATTATCCAGGATATTGGAACGGCTGGAATCGGGAGAATATACCTTTCAGTACCGCAGAAAGAACGGCGATGCCTGCTTATGGTCTGAGATGCGTTTTTTGCGGATGGAGGAACTGGACGGCAAGATCGTATGCACGGAGCGGGATGTGGATGATGAGATCTCGCTGAACCAGGGAGAATATCAGAGCGAAGTGATCCTGAAATCCATCGGAAACGTCTACCGGTCCATCTATCTGCTGGATCTGGAAACGGCGGAGTATACGACGGTGAAGCCGGATATGCTGCTGTTTGGGATCCCAAGTGAAGGGGATTACGCGACGCTGATGCAGATCGCCCTGGAACTGATCCCGGATGAGGGGCAAAGGAAAGATTTTGGAAGTACGTTCTCTACTGAGGTGCTGGCGGCTGTTTTTTCGGAAGATGCGGAAAATGTAGCACGGGAGTATATGTCCGCGCTGAATGACCAGATGAGCTGGGTGACAGTGACGGCTTTCCGGCCGCCGTATATGAAAGGAATGGAAAATAAATGCATCCTTACATTTATGGATATTACGGAACGGAAACGGGTAGAGGCGGAGCGGAATGAGAAAAATATCGTGATCGATGCGCTGACCAGCCGGTATATCGGCGTATTCTTTGTCAATATTTTTGACGGCACTTTCCATTCCATCAAAGTGCCGGCCAAATACCGGTATATTGAAAAGCAGTTTACACAGATCGGCGATGCGATGGAGCATTACGCAAAAGCGTATGTGCTGGAGCAGTACCGGGATGGTTTCCGGAATCGGATCTCCAGGGAGCGGCTGCTGGAGCAGCAGGAGGACCAGTCCAAGCGGGAATATATCTACCGTTCGGTTTCTGACCAGTGGCTGCGGCTGAATATTTTTCCCGTGCCTTTGGAGCATGGATTTAACGAGGTCATCCTGGCATTTGAGGAGTATACCGATATTATGAAGGAGTGAAACACCGGCGGGGGTAGCCAGTCGGCGGAATCTGTGATATGATATAGTGTATATCCGAGCGGGCGGGGGGATATGCGGCCGTTTGGGGGAAAGGAGCAGGGATGGATTTTTTTAATAAAGTAGGAGAGACACTTACCTCATTTGGAAACGGTGTGGGTTCCAAAACCAGGAACATGATGGATCTGTCTGCGCTGACCAGCCAGCTGCATCAGCATGAGGATACACTGCGCAAAATGTACGAAGAAGTGGGCAGAAAATATTATGCGGAAAAAAAGGGACAGCCGGAGGAAGCCTTTGCCGGGGTGTTCAGCCAGATCGAAGCGGTGGAAGCGGCAGCCGGGGAACTGCGCAAAAAGATCGAGATCAATAAAAGCATGGTGACCTGCCCGAAGTGCAAAGGCCTGACGGAAGCAGGAAGCCAGTTCTGCAAGCACTGCGGTAATCCGATGAAAACGGCAGAAGCGCCGGTACAGCAGAATCAGCCGGTACAGACGCAGCAGACGGGCGAAACTGATCAGAACAACTGATCGGAGGCGTGACTATGCGAAAGAAAACATTGAGCATCATATTGGATGCGTTTATCGTACTGCTGATCATAATGATCATACTTCTGATCATTATGATAGGAAAAAGAGGGGCGGCACCCATGCAGGAAGCAAAAGAGGAGGGGGGCGCATCTGTCAATCCGGCCGTGGTTTCCGCAGAGACTGCGGAACAGGGGAGCATAGCGCAGCCGACAGAGGAGCCGCAGGCGGTTGAGGAGGATAAGATCCTTTGCGCCACACCGGATGCGCAGAATGCGGTGAATGTCAGAAGCGGCGCAGGCACGAATTATGATAAATTAGGATCTGCCTATTCCGGGGAAGAGTATGTTGTGGAGCATGTACAGACGAACGGCTGGACCAAGATTGATTACAAAGGGCAGACAGGATATATCCACAATGATTACCTGGATTATTATTACAAAGTCACGGATGAAAGCGGAAAAACAGTGAAAGAGGAAGTGGAACTTTCGGACATCCCCATGGTGGATGGGTGACAGATAAAAAATGAGTGATATCAAAAAAGGAACCATTCAAAGGTTCCTTTTTATATTCCCGGATTTACATGGATCAGTTGCGTAATTCGGGCAGCCCGTGCATACGCTCCGGCTTATTCTGCATGGTTCACGGTTTATGCTCAATAGCCTTCCAGAGTGAAGACATATCCCTGCTGCAGCAATTCCGCAGCCTGCTGTTCCAGTACCGCATGATAATTCGGATCGGCAAAGAATGCCTCGTCATGCGGACAGTTGCCTGTAGAGGCGCTGTAACCGGAGCCTGAGCGCAGAGCCGGGTTTTCGGCCGGCCGCAATGCCAGTACACCGGGCACTTTGAAAGGACAGAGGTCGGTAGCCGGCAGGCCGGTCGCTACGCAGACATTACCGGAATAGTGCACATTACAGGTAGCGGAGGGAAGGGAACCCTCAGCGAAGTATTCCGTGCGCAGGTTGCCGTCACAAAGACCGGCCACGGGACGCAGACCGGAGGTGCGGCAGATCGTGGCGGATACGATGCCATTGGGAATATCAAAGGCTTTATACTCCAGATTTTCGTGGAGGGCCTGCATTACGGCTTTCCACATTTTCTTGGAAAGGTTCTTTTCATCACCGGAAAGATCTTCGTTGTTGTCATATCCTGTCCAGCAGGTAGCCGTATAATACGGTGTAAATCCGGCA
Organism: Lachnospiraceae bacterium; assembly: GCA_017471325.1. GTDB lineage: Bacteria > Bacillota > Clostridia > Lachnospirales > Lachnospiraceae > NK4A136. Next base: position 6,549 of record JAFUUX010000088.1, read on the forward strand.
AACCACACATCCTTGTAACTGGAAGTGGTACCGGTCTTTCCGGCGATGGACATGTTCGGGAAATTTACGGAAGTACCGGTTCCTTTGGTAACAACATCCACCATGGCGTCGGTCAGTAAAAATGCCGTGGTCTCTTTAATCACACGGTGCTGGTCCTGCAGATCGGTCTTGTCGATCAGCACGGCACCGTCATGATCTACGATCTTGGTGTAAAGGATCGGTTCCATGTATACGCCGCCATTGGCAATGGTAGCGTATGCGCCGTTCAGTTCCATATTTGTCACGCCGTCCGTGATGCCGCCCAGTGCCAATGCCTGCTGTATATCGGAGTGTACGCGGCCGGCGGAATCAATGCGGCGATCGACCAGCGTGGTAAAGCCGAAATCCAGCAGATAGTCAAAACCGACCTGCGGCGTGATGACGGTCAGTACCTTTACCGCGATGATATTTAAGGACTGCTCGATCGCATAGCGGACGGTGCAGGGACCTTTATAACTGTTCCTGCCATACCAGTTGGAGACCGGACGGCCGTTTGCGTAATTAAAAGGCGCGTCCATAAAGACATCTGCCAGCGTGATGCCTGCGGAGTCTAAAGCCGGTGCATAGGTGGAAACGACTTTGAACGTGGAGCCCGGTTGGCGCGTGGTATTGTAGGCACGATTTAAGGAACGGCTGGATTCCTTTGCACCGCGGCCGCCTACCATGGCTACGACATAGCCGGTATGCTGGTCTTCAATGGTTAAGGACACCTGCGGCTGGGGTGTCAGCGTGATGCTTTCCGCGATCACCTCATCCCCGCCGATCATGATATGATCCAGGTAATTCCGGATGGCTTCATAGGCGGCATCCTGTGAAGAGTAGATCATATTGAAACTGGAATTCTGCTCTTTGTA
>JAFUUX010000089.1 GCA_017471325.1 Lachnospiraceae bacterium
GGTTACTATTCACAGCCCTTCGTGCTGTGATAGTAACGGGTTTTGCCAATGAAAATCGCCTGCGGCGATGGGCAAAACCCTTCTCTCCCGGAATGTTTTGGGTCGTAATCGCGCAGCAAGTGCGCGATTCGACTGTGAATAAGTAACTATATCGGATCCTTGTGAAGAAGCAGGACAGGGATCGGAAGGGGGACTTGGGGCATGCGGAAAAGAATAGCGGTGGCATTGGGGCAGGCGGATGAAGGCCATCAGAGCAGGATGGTGGAAGGCATATTAAAAGAAGCATTCCGGGCGGATCTGGATGTGTGTTTTTTTTCCATGTACCGGAAATATCAGAGCAGTGCGGTACGGGAGCAGGGAGAGACCAATATCTTCAGGCTGATGAATCCGGAACTGTTTGACGGCGGCATCCTGCTGCTGGATACCATACAGACACCCGGCATGGCCGGGCGCATTGAGGCAAAGGTCAAGGCGCGCTTCAGGGGGCCGGTGATATGCGTAGATGTCGAGAACAAATCCTTTGACTGTATCCAGACAGATGGCGCTGTCGGCATCCGCAAGATGGTATCCCACCTGATCGAAGAGCACGGCTGCAGGGATATCGCGTTCCTGGCCGGAAAGGAATGGCATCCGCACTCGCAGGAACGTCTGCAGGGATACCGGGATGCGATGGGATCGCATGGCCTGACGGTACGGGAGGATCGTATCTTTTACGGTGATTTCTGGTACACCAGCGGCAATTCCTGCGCGGAACAGCTTTTAAAGGACAGAGAGCATCTGCCCCAGGCGGTGGTCTGTGCCAATGACTGCATGGCTATCGGTCTCTGCGAGGAATTTGAGAAGCATGATATCCATGTGCCGCGGGATATCTTAGTGACGGGCTTTGACGCAACGGAGGAGGGGCGCACAAGTCCTGCGCCGCTGTCATCCGTAATGATCCCTTCGGAGCAGCAGGGCGTGCGGGCGGTGCAGTACCTTTTGCAGGCGATGGAGGGAAACAAAGCGGATGCGTCCAAGGTGGTGCCGGAACTTTTTATCGGCGGCAGCTGCGGCTGTACCTGCCATGCGCGGGCAGGTGCCGGACAGCGTATGCAGTGGCGCACGGAACTTTCTTCCGACGGTTTTTTCTCACCCAACAACGAAATGCCGGAAGATCTGATGATGCAGAGCGGGTTTTCGGATTTTCTGCATACCGTATATTATTACATCTATCAGTTGCAGCCTTTGGAAAGTTTTGACCTGTGCCTGAATGACCAGTGGCTCATGCCCGGCGGTCTTACGGACAGCCGGCTGTTCCAGTCGGGATACAGTGAATCCATGCTGCACGCGTTACATTATGAAAAGGATGCGTCAGATGGCCAGGTGAGTTTGAAGGATACTTTCCGGACAGAGCAGATCCTGCCGGAACTGCATGAGGAGGCAGACCATCCGAGAGCCTGGTTCTTTACACCGGTATTTTTTGAAGTGGGCTGTTTTGGCTACGCGGCAGTCAGTTATGGCAATGTGCCGCGCTGCTATAATGATACCTACCGTGCCTGGATGGGCTGTGTGTCCAGGGGGCTGGAGGGGATCCGGCGCATAGAGACGGTGCGCTTCCAAAAGCAGGCTTCCGGAGTGGAGGGACTTTTGGAGGAAAGCCAGAAGGAAACGCGCATGAAGGAACTGACGGCGGAAGAACTGCTGGATCTGACGGAGGTGGAGCGGCTGCTGGATGAAAACCTGTTCCAATACTTTTTCCAGCCGATCGTTTATACCAAAAACGGTGATATCTATGCCTACGAGGCACTGATGCGCGCCAAAACGGAGAAGCAGATCTCGCCCCTGCAGATCATCCGCTATGCCGGGATCCTGGGGAGGCTGGATGATGTAGAGCGTCTGACGTTCTTAAATGTGCTGAATTACCTGAATGAGCATCCGGAGCAGTTTGAAGGCAAGAGGCTGTTCATCAACAGCATCCCGGGCACCACGCTGACGGGGGAGGCCAAGACCAGGGTGGATGAGGAACTGAAACGCCACGCGGCGACAGCCGTGGTAGAGCTGACAGAAGAGGCAGAACTGGATGACCGTTCCTTAGAGGCCATGAAGGTGCGCTATAAGGAACTGGGCATTTTGACAGCCGTGGATGATTACGGCACCGGCTATTCCAATATCGCAAACCTGCTGCGTTACATGCCGCAGTATGTAAAGATCGACCGTTCGCTGCTGAGCGGCATTCAGGACAACCCGCAGAAACAGCATTTTGTGCGGGAGATCATAGAGTTTTCCCACGAAAACGGTATCATGGCGCTGGCGGAGGGCGTAGAGACGACGGAGGAATTGCGTACCGTGATCCATCTGGGGGTGGATCTGATCCAGGGATATTACACCGCCCGGCCAAATCCGGAGGTAGTGGGGGCGATCGCGGAAAAACCCCGCTCGGAGATCCAGCGTTACCAGAGGGAGCGGCAGGATGGCAGTGAGCACCGCGTGTTCATCGCCGGCAGGACCGGACGGGTGCTGCTCAGCAATCTGGAGAAGGATCATTTTACCACCGTTTTGGTAGAAGGCGGGGAAAAGATATATCGCGATGTGGTGCTTGCGGGCACCCCCGGTAGCAAGACCGGGATCCATCTGGAGGTGCGGGGCGGATACCATGGCCGCATCACTCTGGAAAATGTGGTCTTTTCCAATATCAAGAACCGGCCCTGTATCGACATCGGCGCGGACAGTGACGTGGTGCTCGTGCTGGTGGGAGAGAATAAATTGCAGGGCGGGGGGATCTGTGTTCCGGAGGGCGGCAGCCTGCGGCTGGAAGGTGACGGCAATCTGGATATCGATGTGAATGCGGCGGATTATTATGGCATAGGCAATGGCTGGACGCAGAAACACGGCAGGCTGGAGTTTTATCAGGACGGTACGGTCAGTATCCGCGGAAACGGCATGCACGGCATCGGTATCGGTTCCGGGCAGGGCGGAGAGATCTGTATTTACCGCGGAAAGTATGTGCTGGATATGGGCGGGGATATGGCAGTGGGCATCGGGGCTGCCGAGGCTGCCGTGGATCTGAAGGTGCTGACCTGCGACCTAAACTGTGACATGCAGGTATCCAGGGGCGTATTTATGGGCAGCCTGGAAAAAGATGCGAAGATCCATATCGAGCATACTTCCGCAAACTGCGTCATGGGAGGGACCGATCAGGCGGCTTTCGGCACGCTGAACGGAAGCAAAGCGGAGGTCGGTTTTGCGGCGGTCAATATCCGTTCCGATATCATGGCAGACCGTTGCAGCGCGTCAGGCGCACTGCAGGGCAGCACTCATTTTCAGGTAGATTCCGGCATGCTGCGCATCGTAGGCAACGGCAGGGAGGCACTGGCTTTCGGCGGATACAGCGAAGAGACAAAACTGCGCTTTTCCAATACGGACGTGCGGGTGCGTTTAAAGAACGGGGACGGCAGGGAGACTTACGCCAAAGCAGAGGATTTCCGCATGATCAACGGACGGCAGAGCATCGAGATCAACGGGAAGAGGGTGGCCAGGGCGATCGTGGAGGAAGGATATTGATCTCTGCGTGTTGCTGTCCGCGGTCTGAGGGATCGTGCTCCGGTATGAATTATGGCATTTACCGGATGGCCGTAATGTGGTACACTAGAATTTAATGTAAAAAGATAATGGAGGTCCGAAAATGAAGGAACTGATGTTGGGGAACAAGGCGTTTGCCCGTGGCCTGTATGAGGCCGGCTGCTGTTTTGTTTCCAGTTATCCAGGCACGCCCAGTACGGAGGTCACGGAAGAGGCGGCCAAGTATGATGAGATCTACTGCGAATGGGCACCGAATGAAAAGGTGGCCATGGAGGCCGCTTTTGGCGCGTCTCTGGCCGGCAGGAGATCGTTCTGCGGCATGAAGCATGTGGGGCTGAATGTAGCGGCTGATCCGCTCTATACCATGTCCTATACCGGTGTAAACGGCGGCGTGGTGATCTGCGTGGCCGATGATGCGGGCATGCATTCTTCCCAGAATGAGCAGGATTCCCGCCATCACGCTATCGCGGCAAAGGTTCCCATGCTGGAGCCTTCCGATTCCGCGGAGGCGCTGGCATTTGCAAAACTGGCGTATCAGCTTTCCGAGGATTTTGATACACCGGTCATCATGAAGATGTGTACCCGCGTGGCACATTCCCAGTCCGTGGTGGAGACTGCGGAGCGTGTGGTGCCGGAGCGGAAAGCCTATGAAAAGAATATCCCGAAGTATGTGATGATGCCGGGGAATGCCATCCGCCGTCATCCCTTTGTGGAGGAGCGTACCCGCAAGCTGCGGGAGTGGGCGGAGACGGCAGCGATCAACCGCGTGGAGATGGGCGGCACGCAGCTTGGCATCATCACGTCTTCCACATCATATCAGTATGTAAAAGAAGTCTTTGGCGACAGCGTGAGCGTGCTGAAACTGGGCATGGTCAATCCGCTGCCGGAGCAGCTGATCAGGGACTTTGCCGCAAAGGTGGAGAAACTGGTGGTGGTCGAGGAGCTGGATCCCATCATTGAGAACCACTGCAAGGTTTTGGGGCTTACGGTATCGGGCAAGGATCTGCTGCCGATGGAGGGTGAGTTTTCCCAAAATATGCTGAGAGGGGCATTTGGAAAAGAAGTGCCGGAGGGAACCGCAATAGAAGATACGATCCCGATGCGCCCGCCGGTGATGTGCGCAGGCTGTCCGCACCGTGGCCTCTTCTATACGCTGAGCAGGAATAAATGCACTGTACTGGGGGATATCGGCTGCTATACATTGGGCGCCGTAGCACCGCTTTCCGCGATGGACATGACGCTGTGCATGGGCGCATCCATCAGCGCGATCCATGGCTACAATATTGCCGGGGACGGGGAGAACGAGGGCAGGACAGTGGCCGTGATCGGGGATTCCACATTTATGCATTCCGGTATGACCGGTCTGGCAAATATCGCATACAACCAGTCTGATTCCACAGTGATCATCCTGGACAATTCCATTACGGGCATGACTGGACACCAGCAGAACCCGACCACAGGCTACAATATCAAGGGCGATCCCGCAGGAAAGATCGATCTGGAGGCGCTTTGCAGATCCATGGGCTTTCAGCGGGTGCGCGTGGTGGATCCGTATGATTTGAAAGCCTGCGATATCGCCGTAAAAGAAGAACTGGCGGCAAAGGAGCCATCCGTGATCATTTCCAGAAGGCCCTGCGCGCTGCTGAAATATGTGAAGCATAATGCACCGCTTGCAGTGAATACCGAAAAGTGCATCGGCTGTAAATCCTGTATGCGGATCGGCTGTCCGGCCATTTCCATCAAGGATGGCAAGGCGCGGGTGGATGCTACCCTTTGCGTGGGCTGCGGTGTATGCGAGCAGCTCTGCCCGGTGGGCGCGTTTGAAAGCACAAAGAAGGAGGCCATCTGAAGATTATGAATAAAGAAACGAAAAATGTGATGATCGTGGGTGTGGGCGGCCAGGGTTCGCTGCTGGCCAGCAAACTGCTGGGGCGGCTGCTTCTGGACGCCGGCTATGATGTGAAGGTATCGGAGGTACACGGCATGAGCCAGCGCGGCGGCAGCGTGGTGACTTACGTGCGCTATGGCGAGCAGGTATATTCCCCGGTGATCGACAGGGGTGAGGCGGATTATATCGTGTCCTTTGAACTGCTGGAGGCGGCCAGATGGCTGCCGTATCTGAAAAAGGACGGGCAGATCGTGACCAATATCCAGCAGATCGACCCGATGCCGGTGATCACCGGCGCGCAGACATACCCGGAAGGACTGGTAGAGAAGATGAGGGGCACCGGTGCAAAGGTGGATGCGCTGGACTGTCTGGCGCTGGCAGAGCAGGCCGGCTCACCCAAGGCGGTGAATATCGTACTGATGGGACGGCTTTCCCATTATTTTGATATGCCGGAAGAGGCCTGGCAGAAAGCGATGGAAGCCATCGTACCGGCAAAATTCCTGGAAATGAACAAAAAGGCATTTGCCTTAGGAAAAAACGCATAAAATTTCAGGGGAGGTGACAACCAATGGAGCGTTATTTTCAAAAAGAAATTGAATGTGCTTCGCGGGACGAGATCGTAGCCATTCAAAACAAAAAGCTGGTGGAGCAGGTAAAGCATGTCTGGGAGCATGTGCCTTACTACCGCAAAAAGATGGAGGAAAAGGGTGTGACGCCGGAGGACATCAAGACCATTGATGACCTGCACAAACTGCCGTTTTTATCCAAATATGACCTGCGGGATGCTTATCCGTATGGCCTGTTAGGCGTGCCGTTAAAGGACTGCGTGCGCATCCATTCCACTTCCGGGACTACCGGAAAGCGCGTGGTGGCTTTTTATACTCAGGAGGATATCGACCTGTGGGATGACTGCTGCGCCAGGGCGCTGATGGCGGCGGGCGCCACGGAAGAGGATGTGTGTCAGGTCAGTTACGGTTTTGGTTTATTTACGGGCGGAGCCGGATTAAACGGCGGCAGCCATAAGGTAGGGTGCCTGACGATCCCGATGTCTTCTGGCAATACCGAGCGCCAGATCATGTTCATCCAGGATCTGTCCGCTACCATCATCTGCTGTACGCCCAGTTATGCGGCATATCTGGGCGAGAGCATGAAGGAGATGGGACTTGGGCCGGATGATATTCCATTAAAAGCCGGCATCTTTGGGGCGGAGGCATGGAGTGAGGAGATGCGCCGCGAGATCGAAAAGACGCTGGGAATCAAGGCATACGATATCTATGGTCTGACAGAACTGTCCGGACCGGGTGTGGCCTTTGAGTGCAGCGCGCAGAGCGGCATGCATATCAATGAAGACCATTTTATCGCAGAGATCATCGATCCGGTGACCGAGGAAGTGCTGCCGGATGGTTCCCAGGGTGAACTGGTATTTACGGCGATCGATAAGAAAGCCTTCCCGATGATGCGCTACCGTACAAGGGATATCTGTACGCTGCACCGTGAGAAATGTCCCTGCGGCCGTACCCATGTGAAGATGGAGAAGCCCAAAGGGCGTTCCGATGATATGCTCATCATCCGCGGCGTAAATGTGTTCCCGTCCCAGATCGAGACCGTGCTGCTGGAGCACGGGTATCAGGCAAATTACCAGATCATCGTGGGGCGCGTGAACAATACCGATACGCTGGATGTGCATGTGGAGATGACACCGGAGATGTTTACCGATAATGTGACCGAGATCACCAGGCGCCAGAATGAACTGGTGGCAGGCTTAAAGTCCATGTTGGGCATCAAGGCCAAGGTGACGCTGGTAGCACCCAAGAGCATCACCAGAAGTGAAGGCAAAGCGGTGCGCGTGATCGATAACCGTAAGATCTGAAATATCTAGAATAAGGAGGGGTTACTTATGAGCGTAAAACAGATTTCGATTTTTCTGGAGAATAAGCCGGGCAAGATGTGTGAGATGACGGATGTGCTGGCAGCCAACAAGATCAATATGCGTGCGCTGTCGCTGGCAGAAACCGACGGCTTTGGCATCGTGCGCATCATCGTGGATGATGTGTATGAGGCGACCACGGTACTCAAGGATGCCGGCTATATCAACAAACTCACCAGTGTAGTGGTGGTGGAACTGCCGGATGTGCCGGGCGGCTTAAACCAGGTGCTGAAAGTCTTTGCGGAAAACCGGGTAAACCTGGAATACATCTATGCGCTGTCCGCAGAAACCTCTACGGAAAAAGCCTATATGGTGTTCCGCGTGGACGATCATAAGAGCGCGGAAGCGGCGCTGACAAAAGCAGGCATCCGTGTGATCACCCAGGAGGAGATCGCGGCACTGTAAGTCGGGGAAGTGTGTTTAAGGAAAAGATACAGTTCATCTACCTGCAGTCTTGGAATGAGGCTGCAGGTTTTTTATTGTCTTTTAATCAACGGAAAGATTGCAGTGATCAACACATTTTTTGACGGTTCAAGGGGAGATGCCATGGAAGATCGGAAATGCGCACCTTAACAAGGCGGCAGCGAAGTTGAATAAGGCAGGTTAGTTATACACCTGGGGAAAAATCAAGGTGAAAACACCTGAAACCATGAAACAAAGTGCCTGCAAGAAAAAAGGTTCCAGCATTTCTGCTGAAACCTTCGCAGCGCTACAAGGATTCGAACCTTGAAAATGACGGAGTCAGAGTCCGTTGCCTTAACACTCCGGAACGCCCTACAGATGGATATTTCAGCAGTAGGGTGGAGCGGAAAGTTACCAAATAATTTACCAATCACTTTCAGGACATACTAAAGAGAAACGGAAACAAATGCTCTTATGCGATGGTTTTGGCCAATTTAATAGTTTCAGAAGAGTACTTTTTCTTCAGATCAGCCGGTTTCAGTCCATTACGAACATCCTTAATAGCTTCGGCTAACTCTTTCTGTCCTTCTTCCTTAGCAATCCTCTTTACTTTTTCAGAGTGTAATTCTAATATTTGTCCGCCCATTTTGTTCATCTCCTTTCTTGCTTTTGCCTGATCCCGTAATATATAATCCGAGATGTCTATGATCAATCCAACCAGATCAGTATACAATTCCGATTCGCCGTTTTCTTCGAGTATCGTTTCCAGTTTATCACAAATGCCCTGATATTCTTTGATCAATCTGTTCA
>JAFUUX010000090.1 GCA_017471325.1 Lachnospiraceae bacterium
CAAAATAAAAGCCGCTTACGACAAGGGGCTGTGCCTGTTTTGTGCAGGAGGTCAGCAGCATCAAACAGGATATGCCCAGAAGCAGAAAGAGGGATAGGACTCGTTTTTTGGCTGTCTGTCCAAACATCATGTTCTTCAGTATATCATAAAATGCGCGCCGGGAAAATACCGTTGTTTTTACGGACGGATGCCGGATCTTTCCGGAATTTTCTTCTTGACTTTTATCATAGCATTCTTTATCATAAAAATACAAAAAGTTCATGTGGATTTTCTTGCACTGCAGGAATCTGACAGTGCATCCGGAAAGGCGTTTCGCCGCAGAATTCACACACACAATATGCGGCGCAGCCGAAATGTCCACATAACGTGGATTTCCCATAGGCTTCGCCGCAGGCCAAAGGAGGAAGCAGTATGGGAAAAGAAAACAATGTATTGAATGATTATCTGGCAGACAGAACACGATTTGCGGATCTCGTAAATGGTGTACTGTATCAGGGAAGGCAGGTGCTGCAGCCGGAGTGCCTGACGGAGATCTCGGGTGTTACTTACGAGGCACTTGGAAAGCAGGGAACGAAACTGCCCAGACGGGCGGAGCGCCGGAATGATATCGCCATGCGGTATGAGGATGGCAATGTATACCGGATATTCCTGCATGAAAACCAGGATGCGGTAAGTTACAGCCTTCCGCTTCGGAACCTGAACTATATCTCTGCCGGATATCAGAAACAGTTTGAATCCTTGCGGGCACAGCATAAGCAGGCCGGTGATTTCAGGAATTTTGCAGAAAAAGCCAGCGGGATCCGAAAGGAAGACCGGCTGGTGCCGATCCATCTGTTATGGCTGTATTACGGGGAAGAAGCCTGGAACGGGCCAAGGACATTACGTGATATGATGGATTTTGGTGATGCCGGCGAGGTGGGGGAATGGGAATTTACCGATTTCCCGCCGCATCTGGTCTGTTTAAACGAAGTAAAGGATTTTACCTGTTTCCGGACGAAGATACGGGAATTGTTTATGGCACTACAGGCACGCAGCGATAAGGATACGCTATGGGATCTGCTGCAGAATGACAGAAAGTATGAAACGATAGATAAGGATACCCTGGAGGCAATGGCGGTACTGCTGCATATGCCGTCTTTGTGGGAAAAACGCAGGGAATACAGGAACAGGACAGAGGATAAGGAGGAATACAATATGTGTACAGCGGTAAAGCAGTATTACGCGGAGTTGAATGAGGCGAACAGTAAATGGAAGGAAACAAAAGGCAGGCTGGCAGAAACCAGGCGGCGTCTGGCGAAGGCGGAAGAGAGGGTAAAGAAAGAAAAGCAAAAGGCGGAACAGGAGAAGCAAAAAGCGGAAATAGAGAAGCACAAAGCGGAACAGGAAAAGCAAAAAGCGGAACAGGAAAGACAGAAAGCAGAAACATACAGAAAACTACTGATCGCGAACGGGATCGATCCGGACGGGGAATAAGGATCAGAGGATGATGGTTTTGGGGCGGTACGCACTTGGGGTGCCGCCTTTTTACGTGGTTTTCGCAGAGCCGCCGCCGCCCGTACTCCACGGATTTTACTTTGACACATGGGTGGATAAGGCATATAATATAGAGGAATATTCAGCATAAAGGGGCGTGATCCGTATAGCCAAAAGTGAATTGTCCGTGAGCGCGAAGGCAGAGGGATCGTTTGAGGAGAGGATATATTTCATGGCAGGAGAGATAGCGATCGGCGTTCAGGAGTTCAGTGACCTAATCGGAAAACGCCGGGGAAATATGTAAAGAAGGGGGTTGACAGAGATGCAGAGTGGAACGATAATTTTCACAGCACAGCACAGCACAGCACAGCAC
>JAFUUX010000091.1 GCA_017471325.1 Lachnospiraceae bacterium
CAGTGCCTCCGCCTTGCTTTCTTCGCCCTTTACTGTCTGATTCTGATATACCCGCTCAAACATGAACGCGCGCATATCCACCATTGCTTCCTCTACCTCCGGCTCCATCAGGATATCATTTTTCCCAAGACTGGTAGCAATGATATTGTGGATCAGATGATCGAGGCGCTCTTTGGTGGTATAGCCCAGCACCTCACCGATCGATCCGGGCACATCCGCGTCCGTCAGTACTTTTGCGCGGATCGCATCATCCATATCATGATGGATATAAGCCAGTTTGTCGGAAAGTCTCACGATCTTTCCCTCCAATGTAGAGGGCCGCCCCCGCATCTGGTGATGCAGCATGCCGTCCCGTACCTCCCAGGTCAGATTGAGCCCTTCACCGTCCCGCTCCAGTACCTCTGCCACACGCACGCTCTGCTCGTTATGCCGGAACCCCAGCGGGCACACCTCCTGCAGTGCGCGTTCTCCGGCATGCCCAAACGGTGTATGCCCCAGATCATGCCCCAGTGCGATGGCTTCCACCAGTTCTTCATTCAGTTTCAGCGCCCGGGCTATGGTCCTGGCGATCTGCGCCACCTCCAGCGTATGCGTCAGGCGCGTGCGGTAATGATCGCCTTCGGGATTCAGAAAAACCTGCGTTTTGTCTTTCAGGCGCCGGAAGGCTTTGGAATGGACGATCCTGTCCCTGTCACGCGAAAAAACCGGACGGATATCGCATTGCTCTTCCTCCCGTTCCCTGCCTTTGGAATTTTCACTGAGCGTCGCATAAGGGCTTAAACTTTCCCGCTCCAGGCGCTCCAATTCTTCCCTGATCAGCATATATCGCCATTCCTTTATGGGCAGAATCCCCGCCGAATACGGGGATTCTTCACCACATCTATTATTATCGGAATGTTATCCTTTTTCCTTAACCCCTATTTTATAAAAAATATGCTACGCCGGATTCAAAGATCTTCAGATCCTGTTCTCCATAGATATTGATGGCCACCGAGGCATCCCTGCGTTCCGCATGCGCCATCTTGCCAAAGCACCTGCCGTCCGGTGAAGTGATACCCTCTACGGCTCCCATGGAACCATTGATATTCCACTCCTCATCCATGCTGACCTTTCCGTCCAGATCACAGTATCTCGTAGCGATCTGCCCGTTTTGGTACAGCTGCTCCAACACCTCAGCCGATGCCACAAACCGTCCCTCTCCATGGGAAGCCGGCGAGCAGTACACGCCGCCCAGTTCTGCCTTCTGCAGCCACGGGCTTAAGTTGGATACCACCCTGGTGTATGCCATTTTTGAAATATGGCGGTTGATGGTATTAAAGGTCAGCGTAGGGCTGTTTTCCGTCTGCCCCACGATCTCGCCATAGGGTACCAGTCCCAGTTTGATCAGAGCCTGGAAACCGTTGCAGATCCCCAGCGCCAGTCCGTCCCTCTCCTGCAGCAGCCTAGTGACGGCTTCTTTGAGTTTTTCATTCCTAAAAGCGGTCGCGAAGAATTTCGCGCTGCCGTCCGGCTCATCCCCGGCGGAAAAGCCGCCCGGGAACATGATGATCTGCGCCTGTCCGATCTCTTTTGCAAAGACCTCTGCCGACTCGCGGATATCCTCCGCGCTGCGGTTTTTAAATACCCTGACCACAGGTTTTGCGCCAGCCCTGGCAAATGCCCGCGCACTGTCATATTCACAGTTGGTGCCCGGAAATACCGGTATGAATACGGTAGGCTTTGCTACTTTATTTTTACATACATATACTTTCCCTGCCGCATGATCGCTGCTCTTTACTTCTGCATCGGAAGATTCTTTGGACAGTGCCGGGAAAACCCTGTCCAGCGGCGCCTTCCAGCTTGCCAGCGCCTCTGCCTGCGTGATCCTGGCCCCGCCATGCGCAAATACGCCGTCCGTTACCGTACCGATCTTCCAGATATTCGTGCTCACTTCATCATAAGCGTCGCTTTCCACCAGTGCCGCGGCATCCTCCTCGGTCATTTCCACCAGGATATCACCGATCCGGTTCGCAAACAGTTCCTCTGTTGTCACTTCATCAAAGATCCTGGCGCCCAGGCCATTGCCAAAGCCCATCTTTGCAACAGCTGCCGGAATACCGTTGGCATCCAGCACATACGCCGCCCTGGCCTTGCCGCTGCGGATCTGTTCCGTCACCAGGTCAAAGACTTCCATGGTCTCTTTGTAAACAGGAATATCGTATTCGTCCTTCGGCACGGAGAAAAGCACCAGCGCATCCCCTGCCTGTTTGAGTTCCGGTGTCAGTATCTCGTCCTGCTTTGCCACATCTACCGCAAAACTGACCAGCGTGGGCGGCACGTCAATATGATTGAAGGTGCCGGACATGGAATCCTTACCGCCGATGGATGCCAGACCAAAGCCCAGCTGCGCGTCAAACGCACCCAGGAGCGCCGCGAACGGCTGACTCCAGCGGGACGGCTCCTCCGTCATCCTCCGGAAATACTCCTGGAATGTAAAGTGGATCTTCTTATGCTCACCGCCTGCCGCAACGATCTTTGCAATGGATGTCAGCACCGCATAGATCGCGCCGTGGTACGGGCTCCAACTGGACAGATACGGATCAAAGCCGTAACTCATCATGGTCACGGTATCCGATGCGTCCGTCCCCGCCATCGGCAGTTTCGCTACCATGGCCTGCGTCTCTGTCAGCTGGTACCTGCCGCCATAAGGCATAAACACGCTGGCTGCGCCGATGGATGCGTCAAACATTTCCACCAGCCCTTTCTGCGAGCATACATTCAGATCCGAGAGCACTGCCAGCCAGGCTGCCTTTTCATCGCCCTGCTCCAGTGCCTCCTCTGCTTTCACGGACGCCACTTTCTTCAGCGGATTTTCTTCCTCCGTCGGGATATCCACGGATACCGTGCACTCCTGGTGCGCGCCGTTGGTATCCAGAAATGCCCTGGAAAGGTTCACGATATCTTTGCCTCTCCACTGCAGCACCAGACGCGGCTCCTTCGTTACCACGGCCACTTCCGTTGCCTCCAGATTTTCTTCATCCGCGTATTTCATAAACTCCGGCACATCCTTGGGATCGATGACTACCGCCATACGCTCCTGGGATTCAGAGATCGCCAGTTCCGTGCCATCCAGACCGGCATATTTCTTCGGCACCTTATCCAGATCGACCTGCAGTCCTGCTGCCAGTTCCCCGATGGCCACGGACACACCGCCCGCACCGAAATCGTTGCATTTCTTGATCAGCCTGCTCACCTCCGGCCTGCGGAAGAGCCGCTGCAGTTTGCGTTCTGTCGGGGCATTTCCCTTCTGCACCTCTGCGCCGCACACCTCGATGGACTGCTCCGTGTGCACTTTGGAAGATCCCGTTGCGCCGCCGCAGCCGTCGCGCCCGGTACGCCCGCCCAGCAGGATGATGATATCCCCCGAATCCGATGTCAGGCGCATCACATTCTTTCTCGGCGCCGCCCCATGACCGCGCCGATCTCCATACGCTTTGCCACATAGTTCGGGTGATATATCTCTTTCACATAGCCGGTCGCCAGACCGATCTGGTTGCCATAGGAAGAATATCCCTGCGCCGCGCCGCGCACCAGTTTTTTCTGCGGCAGTTTCCCCTTCAGCGTATCCGCCACCGGTACACGCGGATCTGCGGCGCCGGTGATGCGCATTGCCTGATATACATAGGAACGTCCCGAAAGGGGATCGCGGATCGCGCCGCCCAGGCAGGTAGCCGCCCCGCCAAAAGGCTCGATCTCGGTCGGATGGTTGTGCGTTTCATTCTTAAAACTGATCAGCCACTCCTCGGTATACGGATCGGTGCCGTCTCCCGGTGTGATCTCCACCGGCACCACGATAGAGCAGGCGTTGATCTCATCCGATTCCTCCATATCCGTCAGCACTCCGTCATGCCTCAGTTTTTTCATGGCGATCAGTGCCAGATCCATCAGGCAGACAAACTTGTCATCCCTGCCCTCATAGAGTTCCTCCCTGGTATCCAGATAACTCATATAAGTGGTTTCCAGCGGCGTGCGGTAATAACCGTCCGCAAAGGAAACATCTTTCAGCTCGGTAGCAAAAGTCGTGTGCCTGCAATGGTCGGACCAGTAGGTATCCAGCACGCGGATCTCCGTCATGGACGGATCCCGGTGTTCTTCCTTTGCAAAATAGTTCTGTATATGAAGGAAATCCTGAAAAGTCATCGCCAGCCCCAGGGAATCATACAGTCCCTTCAGCGCATGCTCCTCCATCTGCGCAAAACCGTCCAGGATCTTTACATCCGCCGGTTCCTCATAAAGCGTGACCAGCGTCTGCGGTTTTTCCATTCCGGTCTCGCGGGAATCCACCGGGTTGATGCAGTGTGCCTTGATGCGCGCAAATTCATCATCCGTGATATCCCCTCTCACGACATAGGTGACTGCGGAACGGATGATCGGCTGTTCGTCTTCTTTCAGGAAACGCACGCACTGCTCCGCGGAATCCGCCCTCTGGTCATACTGCCCCGGCAGATATTCCACACCGAATACTCTTCCATCCGCCGGGATCTCGATCTCCTCCCGGTACAGCAGATCCACGGGCGGTTCCGAAAACACCGTCCTGCACGCCTGCTCCAGAACCTCCTCCGAAACATTTTCCACATCATAGCGGATATATACCTTTACCTCCCGGATCCCTTTGATGCCCAGATATCCCTGGATCTCGTGCAGCAGTTCCCTGTCCTTGACTGCATACTCCGGTTTCTTTGTCACATAAATACGCTTAACGCCGCTCATATTATCCCTTTCTCCAATCGGATGTTGATTTTAAAGACATACAAAATGATTATACGCTTTTTTTATGTCCATGTAAAGGACACTATTGCATGCTTTCAGCTACTATTCACAGTCGAATCGCGCACTTGCTGCGCGATTACGACCCAAATATTCCGAGCGAGATGGGTTTTGCCCATCGCCGCAGGCGATTTTCATTAGCAAAACCCGTTACTATCACAGCACGAAAGGCTGTGAATAGTAACTGCTTTCAGGCAGTCCAGAAATCGACCAGTTCCTTCATCTTGCTCACGGTATGCCACAGCACGCCGTTACGCACGCCCTCATTCCATACCGTCCCCTTTGTCATTCCGCGCATCACGTAGTTTGAGAGGATCGCCCCCAGATTTTCGATCTCCATGATCTGCGTTTTATCGATCAGTTTATGCTCATCCTCTGCCGTATTTAAGCGGTAACGGCGATAGACATACACATAATTCTTTGTCATAAATGCCGTCTTCTGCGCTTTTTTGATAAAACCGAGCAGCGTGGAATCATAGACCGGCACCCGGATCGTACTTCCCTTGCCTTCCGCCGGATCATACGAGTTTGTCAGGTCCTCACCCTTTTTGGCTTCCAGCCAGCCCAGGTAACGGGACAGTTCCTCCACATCCCCGCGGTACTTTTCCAGTTTTTCGCTTACGCTTTCTTTGTTTTCCTGCAGCATATCCTCTCCTTCCTCTTTCTTTCCTGCTATGCGTTCCGCCCCCGTGATTCGCTCTGTTCCCAGATATCTTTAATACAGTTGACGGATCAGTTCCATTGCCTCATCATATTCAAAATCCGCCACGGCGCGCTTTACCTCCAGAAGCTGCCTGCGGATACCGGCATCCAGCGGATAGGTCAGCAGATTGTCGATCTTGCGCGCCGCCTCAGACTGTTCCAGCAGTTCCAGGCTGCCCTCCAGGGAATGCAGCATATTGGAAAACTCCTCCCAGGTCAGTTCCTCCTCGCGGATCTGGATGATCTCCTCACGCAGCATGCCTGCCTCATTCAAAGCCGAGCGGATCGCATCCAGCATCTTTTCATACTGCGATACCAAAAAGCCGCCTTCACGCTCGATCACCGAGATCTTTCCGTCCCGGCCGGCATACTCCTGCAGCCGTGCCAGTTCCGAGAGCTGCCCCGCTCCGATCCCCGCCATCAGTCCTTTTAAGGCATGCACTTCAAATATATACTGGCGGTAGTTTTTCGACGCCAGACAGTCCCGGATCCTCTGCACATGCCCCGGTCCGTCATCGCAGATATACTTCAGGATCTGCAGGTAGCGGCCCATATCACCGCCATAATTCTTCAGCCCGCTCATGATATCCACATTGGGAAGTTCCAGTTCCACGTCGCTGAAATCCTGCACCTCATCTTCTTTATCCACGTAATGTATGATATCCGCCGGCAGGAATTTTTTCAGCACTGCCTCCATGCTGGATAAGGCGATGGGCTTGGAAATATATTCCTGAAAACCATTCTGCAAAAACATCTCCCTGGTTCCGCTGATCGCGTTGGCTGTCAGCGCGATCAAGGTCAGATTTCGGATGCCCGGATCCTTATGCTTCCGGATCAGCGCCGTCGTCTCAATGCCATCCATCTCCGGCATCATCTGATCCATCAGGATCATGTGGTAATTGTTTTTCTCTATCTTTTCCAGGCACTCCCTGCCGCTCATGGCCGTATCCACGCGCACCTGATACATGTTTAAAATGCCCTGCGCCACTTTGATATTTGTGATATTATCATCCACCACCAGGATCTTTGCCAGCGGCGCGATAAAACTTTTCCGCTCATGCTCTGCCTGGGTCGGCAGTTCCAGATAATCATAGTTGCCCATCGGTGTGGCATCCGCGATCTTCTGATAATAACTGAAGGAAAACACGCTGCCGATACCGTAAGTGCTCTTGACAGAGATCCTGCCGCCCATGCCTTCTACCAGGCGCTTGCAGATCGCCAGTCCCAGCCCGGTGCCTTCTATGGTACGGTTTTTGATCATATCCGCACGCTGGAAACTGTCAAATAAAGTCGGCAGGCTTTCCTCACGGATCCCCTTGCCGGTATCTTCGATGGATACCTTCACCAGCGCCCGGTCATCTTCCTCCTCCCAGTCCACGTTCATGCGGATATAGCCGCGGCTGGTATATTTCGCCGCATTGGTCAGGATATTGGAATAGACCTGCCGCACCTGCGTCTCATCCCCCAGAAAAAGACGGGGCATGGTGTCCTTGACATGGACGATCAGTTCCACGTTTTTATCCACCAGCCGCACGCCCACCATATTGCAGATGTCCTTCAGCACCAGCCCCAGATTGTATTCCGTTTCCGTCGATTCCACTTTTCCCGTTTCGATCTTGGAAAAGTCCAGGATGCCGTTGATGATGGACAATAGTGTATTGCTGGCGCTGCGGATATTATTGGCATTCTCCTCCACATTGCTGTTGATGTTGTCATTTAAGATCAGTTCCGTCATGCCGATGATGGCATTCATGGGCGTGCGGATCTCATGGCTCATATTAGCCAAAAACAGCGACTTTGCCTGGTTTGCTTTTTCCGCCTCTTCCTTCAGTTCGATCAGGGTATTGGTAAACTCATGTTCTTCCGTCTTGTCATTGATCCAGATCGTCGTGCCCTTACAGGTCTGCTTGTCATAAAACGGGACCAGAGAGATCAGATACTGCCTGCCTTCCGTCTCGATCTCCGTTTTATCTGCCGCCTGCAGTTTTGCCACCACACTCTCCTGCGTCGCGGCATAGTTCAGTTCCGGAAAGATCTCTTTTGCCCGCTCATTGACAAAGAGGATACGGTCCAGGGAATCGATCACCACAAATCCCTCTTCGATCGTCTCTATGATATCATCCCTGGCCATCTGCATGGAATCAAACATCCGGTAGCGGAACACGATCCCGACCACACAGATCCAGCAGAGCAATATGATGAGCGGCTGCACGGAATACGGCAAATCCTGGTACAGAAACATCATGAGCAAACTGCCCAGTGCGGGCAGCAGATTGGCCAGCGCCAGCCAGCGCGTGCCCTTATTGGTATCCAGCATACGGTTTCTGTAATTACTGTAGGTGATATAAAAGCCAAAAACCCCCGTTATAATGCTGCATATTGCGATCAGATAATAGACCGCGCCATACAGCGTCTCTCCGGTCAGGGAACGATAGAAATATCCGCCCGCCCCCATTTCCAGCGTGCCGGAAAACAGGATTACCGCTGTACCAAGCAGCATATATGCCAGCAGCGGTATCCGGAACGCCCGCGGGATCTTTACCCCGCAGGAATGTATGGAAAAAAATGCCAGTGATACGACGAACATCGTACTGCCGATGCCTTCTATCTGCAGGGCGGTCATCCTGCTCCCGCCGTCCTCTGCCCACAAGCCAAACAAGGCACCGACGACCACAACCGCAGCCGTCAGCCCCGTAAAATTCAACCCTTTCTGTATCGTAGACGGCTCCCGACGATTGATGATCATCAGAGAAGCCACGATAAATACCGCCCCTATCATGCAGAGCAGGCGCAATACCAGCATCATAACTATCTATATCCCGTTTCTCCTGTGTTAAGCGTACCTTTCATGTCCGGATACCGATCCCTTTCCGGCACAAAATGTTCCTGTAACGCTGCAGAAGCGCTAACCAAAGTAAAATACGGCCGCTAACGGTATCCGGCTCAGATCACATATCCCGCAAAGCACTATTTCTCTTCCGTATACTGCAGGCCGGCTGCATCCAGTATTTCCTTCACCGCCGTATAACTCTCCATCAGCGCATGCTCCTCTTTCAGCGTCAGTTTCGTTCCCTCCCCGAAGGCTGCCACCGCACTGCTTAATTCTTCCGCCGTCAGCACATTGCCATCCAGCGTGATCTGCTGCTCTCCCACAACGATCACATGCGCTTCCTCTGACGCTTCCGCCGATCCCTGCGTTTTTTGTGCAGTTTCTGCCTCGGTGGGAGCCGCTGTTGGTTCCGCTGCCTCTTCCGCCGTCTTTGGCGCCTCTGCGCCTCCCGGCAGCAGGCCGCCCAGTCCGCCCAGGCCAAACTTTCCGCCAAGCAGCACCAGCAGCGCTATCAGCCCAAGCAAAAATAACAGCAATCCGCCTTGCCCTCTTTTTTTCTTCCCCTTTTTTTCTTCCTGTTCAGCCATGGGTCCCTCCTTCTTTTGCAGCGATACTCATCTGTCAACAATACTCTTCTCACTATTTTTCTCGTTATCCTTTTATGACACTATTCCTCTGCCCGGTATTGTACAAATACATTCTTTCTGCGCCCGGCCAGTTCCAGCACACGCCCGACCATTTCATAATCGCTCTGATACATCCTGGCGACATTATACCTGAAAACCAGATAGAGCTGCGTTCCTTCTTCTTTGCCATCCGCTTTTTCCAGAATACGGTCCTTAAGATATTTCTCTGCCGCCACCATACTGTCCCAGTCAAAGCGGTAACTTTCCAGGCTGCTGCCCTGCTCCAATCGTATCACCCGGCCGCTCTCTTCCAAAGCAATGGATATATAACAGATCTCCGCATCCGCCAGAAGTGTTTCATACTCTTCCAGGCGGCCCTGCACCTCTTCCCGCAGCTGTTCTGCTGCCGCAGTCTGTTCTCTGGCCTCCGCGATCGCCTCTGCCGCTTCCGCTTCCCTTGCTTCCGTAGCCTGTGCGTTCCGGATCAGGATCAGAAACAGCAGGATAAAGATCACATCTAAAAGAGGTGTCAGATCTGCTGTTATGGAACGGTTATGTTTCCTCATGTTCCCCCTCCGCTGCCTGTTCCGCTTTCGCTTCGTCTGCCGCCTGCGTCTGTTCCGCCTCCGTCCGTTTTACCTGATTGTCCGTTTGGTTCGCCGGCTCTTTGTGCCTCCCTTTCAGAGCCGACAGCTCCTCCCCTTCTTTTTTTACTTCCGCAGAAAGGCTCCCGCCGGAACGTTTTGTATTTTCATACTCCCGCATCTGTATGAGTTCCGTGATCCGCTCGCCCATCTCCAGATCAAAAGAGATGACCGAATCCACCAGTTTGAAAATGATCGTAAAGACAATGCCCCATAAAGTAGAGGTCAGCGCCCCCATAAACTCCCCTGTCAGATCCGCGCCGCTGTCTACCAGATGCAGCAGGGAGATCACCGTTCCCAGAATACCTAACAGTGTAAAGACCCCCGTCAGATTACAGAAAAGGGTATAGAAAAACTCCGCTTTCTGCCATCTGTCATACAGACTGAAATAGGTACTGTTTTGCTGTGCCTGCGCGATGGCCCGGTCCGCGTTGCCCGAAGAGATATTGATCCTGGGAGCCACACTCTCGTATAGGGCATGCGCTTTTCGCCACGCGACCAGAAAAACGATGGCATTGACAACTGCCATGGCAAAGATGATCCAGTCATAACTGAAAAAATTAGAAAATAATACGCTCATTTCATCCCATCCCATCCTATGATGATGTAAATATTATATAAGACTTTCCCCAAAAAGTACAGTATCTATCTTCCTGATCGGAAAACGCCGAAAGGATATAGCATCCTTAAGAAAAGAAAAACCCGAAAGTACGCTTTGACGATACTCTCGGGTATTCCAGGGGATGAAGGAGTCGAACCCTCTTCGACGGTTTTGGAGACCGATGTTAAACCGTTTAACTAATCCCCTATTTCCAACAAGTGGTATCATATCATAAATAAAACCGAATTGCAAGCATAAATTATAAACTATAATTATTGTAAAATAAAGCAAAATCAGATATAATAAAACCAGTTCCGGATACCATCAAAAGGTTTCTGTTTTTTGAGCCTACAGTACTTTAAACGGGATTCCTATATCGCCACGCGGATGTCAGGCCTCAGCAATTTTCAGTGGAAGGCAGATGTGTGAGCTGCGGTCGCCCACCTAGCTTTGCTAGGAGTCAACTTTCAGAAACCGGTATCCGGTCTTTTTTTACCCGAAGTTTGATATCACAGGAGTTTGGAAAGTGCTGCAGGCGGTCATTCGGCTTTATCAGCAGTTCATGGATTTCTTAAAGACCATGAAGGAAAACAACACCTCGTCATTTGCTGCCGGGGCTGCTTTTTTTGTGTTTCTCTCCATTATACCGATCGTGCTGCTCGTCTGCAGTATTCTGCCGCTGACCAATATTTCACAGGATATGCTCGCCGCCGTGATCCAGGGGCTGATCCCGGCAGAGGTCGCGATCTTCTTTGACAGTGTGATCCTTGAATTCAGCGGTCAGTCCGCTACCGTGATCTCGATCGCTACGATCATCACACTTTGGACTGCAGGAAAGGGGCTGTTCGCTCTGATCAACGGATTGAATGCCGTAAACCGCGTTACGGAGATGCGTAATTTCCTCATCCTGCGCATCCGGGCCAGTTTTTACACTTTCCTGATGATCATCGTCATGGTCTTTTCCCTGATCGTGCTGGTTTTCGGTAACCTGCTCAACAGCCTGCTGACAAAGTTCATCCCCAATTTTAATATCCTCCTGCAGATGGTGCTCCACTTCCGCTTTCTCTTTGTATGGGCCTTTTTCACCCTGTTTTTTCAGGTCCTGTACACCATGCTCCCCAGCAAACCGATGATCTTTAAAGAACAGTTCCCGGGCGCATTATTTGCCAGTGTCGGCTGGTCTGTTTTTTCCTGGGGCTTTTCCAGATACATGGATTATTTTAATTCTTTTTCCATCTATGGCTCTCTGACCACGATCATCATCGGTATGATCTGGCTGTATTTTTGCATGTATATCCTGCTGACCGGTGCCCAGATCAATATCTATTTCCAGCCGTTATTCCATGCGATCAATAAGGCGCAGCAAAAAAAGAAACATGCAAAGAAAATACGGAAAAAGAAAATCACTATGCGTAACGCAGTGAAGAAGTGCGCATCCCGCCCGGAGGGCTTTTGGCTTTATGGAAATTCCAGAGGAATTTCCTGTAAAGCAAAAAAAGCCGGTGCAAAAAGACCGGCTCCGAATAAAAAAACAGAAAGACGAACACTGAAGATCAAGTAATTTGGTTTATTGATCGTCCCGAAAGCGAAACAGCAGGATATTGGAAAGCGCATCGATCGCGCCAAACAACTCCTCTGCGGCAGCCTCCAGATCCTCTGCCTGCCTGGTCAGCGTATTGGCAGGACCGTTTTTATCATTCTGCTGGGTAAAATCCAGATCCTCATACAGATCCTCCTGACGGTTGCGCAAAGCCATTGCCTCTGCCTGCACGGCCGCAAGGTTTTCTTTCGCGACTGCGATACGCTCCCGCAGGGCACGCATCCGGTCTCCCCCATCCATCGCAGCCTTTTGCACTTCTTCATCCGAATGCCGGAATTTCACTTCCTCCGCATCCGAAAACAGTTCATCGATCACAGCCTTGTCCATGATAATGTCCTCCGATCCTTCTTCCAAACAATGTACAGTATATCACAGCAATACGGAAAATAAAAGATATGTTTTACGCCGGGAACGGCAGCAGCAGGTCATACCGTCTGTGCCGCGCTCAGTTTTTCCTCCAGTTCTCCCCATTCCGTCAGGTACGCATCTGCCTGTTTGGAAAGCGCATCGATCTCTTTCTGGATCTCGCCCAGTTTTACATAGTCGCTGGCAAATGCGGGATCCGCCAGTTGTTCCTCCAGCGCCGCTTTCTTTACATCGCACGCTTCCATCAGTTCTTCCAGACGCGCCAGGCGCCGCTCCATCTTCGCCTTTTCCTTGCCCGGATTATACCCCTTCGGATTTCCCGCATTCTTTACGGGCTCCGCAGAAGGTGCCTCCGTCTCCGTTTTCCCGGTATTTTCACGCCCATTCCTTACGGCGGTATCGATCTGCCATACCTCAGATGTGGTCTGCAGTTTTTCCCTGCCATAGGTGCGCTCATATTCCTCATAGCCAAACGGGAAAAACTCCGTCTGCCCCGGCCGGAAGATCAGCAGCGCATCCGCCAACTGCCGTACCAGGTATCTGTCATGGGATACAAAGAGCAGCGTGCCCTCATACTCCGCAAGCATATCCTCCAGCGCTTCTTTTCCCACGATATCCATATGGTTGGTCGGCTCATCCAGCAACAGAAAATTCGGTCTGGTCTGGAACAGTTTTGCCAGTGCCAGCCGCACCTTTTCCCCGCCGGAAAGCGCGCTCACTTCTTTAAATGCATCATCTCCGGAAAACAGAAAGCCGCCCAGGATGTTTCGCACTTCCGTTTCCGTCAGCGCCGGATATTCGTCCCAGAACTCATCCAGCACGCTTTTGGTGCTGATGACCTGCGCCATCTGCTGTTCAAAATAACCGCATTCCACGCCATGCCCGAAAGTCACCTTGCCTGCCTTTGCCGGGATCTTTTTCATCAGTGTCTTTAAAAATGTGGATTTTCCAAGCCCGTTGCCGCCGATCACTCCCACTTTCTGGCCTTTTTTGAGCATACAGCTTACCCTGGTCAGGATCTCATCATAACCGATCGCCAGGTTTTCCACAAGCAGTACGTCATTGCCGCTTTCCCTGGCCGGCGTGGTCATGGTATGGAACGCCTTCAGATCATATTCCTCCGGCTTATCGATCTTGTCCATATGCTCGATCTGCTTTAACTTTGACTTTGCCATGGATGTCTTGGTCGGCTTGTGGATAAAACGCTCCGCTACCTGCTGCAGCCTGGCGATCTCTTTCTGCTGCGCCAGATAATCCTTCATCTGCTTTTCGTAATTTGCCTTTTTCAGTTTTACGAAATTGCTGTAATTGCCGGGATACCTGGTCAGTTTCCCCCGCTCGATCTCCACCACGGTATCTGCCACGCGGTCCAGAAACAGACGGTCATGCGATACCACCACCAGTGCCCTCGGATATTCCGCAAGATAGCCCTCCAGCCATGCGATCGTTGAGATATCCAGGTGGTTGGTCGGCTCATCCAAAAGCAGCAGATCCGGTTTGGACAAAAGCAGTTTGATAAAGGCGATCTTGGTACGCTGCCCGCCGGAAAATTCACTGAGCAGCCTTCCTTCATCCTCCGGCGTAAAGCCAAAACGCGAAAAGACCAGTTCATAATCCTTTTCATAACGATAGCCGCCCAGATAGGTAAAGCGCTCCTCTAACGCTGAATACTCTGCCACCAGTTTTTCATCGGCCTGCTGCCCGATCCGTTCCAGCAGTTCCTCCATGCGCGCTTTCATCTTTAAAATGGGCGCAAAAACACTGCGGATCTCATCCCCGAGTGTGGCGTGCTCATCCGCAAATGTCATCTGTGACAGCCAGCCGATGGTCGGATTTCCGGTCTTTACGATTGCCGGCTGCAGATTACCGTCTTTGGGCGGCGGGGTGATCTCCCCCGTGATCAATTTCAGAAGTGTTGTTTTCCCGCAACCGTTCCTGCCTACCACGGCGACTTTCTCTCCTTCGCGGACATCAAAACTGATGTCCTTTAGGATCGTGTCACCGCCGTAAGCAGCGTCTGCGTGCTGAATACTCAATAACATAACTTAAAACTTTGTATAGATCTCCGTGTCGATACTGTCCTGTCCGTCACGGTATGCAAAACTGATATTCGGTGTCTGCAGACTCAGCCCCATGATGCTGGTCACGATGCGGATCTTTTCGTTGACGGCGAGCATCACGTCATTGATATAATTTTTCTTGATCATCTCATCCAGATTATCCACAAATGTGCTGACACTGACCGGTGTCCAGGCTTCCATTTCCATCGACAGGGTTTTCTTCTCTTCATCGCCGATCTCAAACTTGACCATGACCATGGCTGCCGTAGGCGCGGAAGGATTCAGGCTGACACCTACCTGCGTCTTGACTGCCAGTTTCATCGGTTCCCCCGGTTTTTTATTGAAACTGTTGTCATACTTCAGGGATTTGATATTTACCGCTCCGATCGTTACTTTTACATCTTTCATAGTTTTCTCCTTTATTTAATGTTCTTTTACTCACGTGCAAAATGAACTGCCGTTTCTGGTTTCCCTGCTCTGTACAGAGTTTTACTGACAGGCAGGCTTGTAAGTAAAACGTTACTATTCACAGCCCTTCGTGCTGTGATAGCGGAATAGTGAATATTACTATACTTCCACTGCTTTCATTACCTTTTCCGCAAAGGCCGTCATCTCATCATTTGCCAGCTGATCCGCGGCGCCCTCATCACAAAACTGCGCCTGCTGCGGCAGGATGGGCAGGCGCACCAGCCTTTCGATCCCATACTGCCCTGCCACCTCTTCTATGCGGCTGTGTCCAAAGATCTCATGACGCTTTCCACAGTCCGGACACGCAAAATAGGACATATTCTCCACCAGCCCCAGCACCGGTACATTCATCATCTGCGCCATGCGTACTGCTTTTCCTACGATCATGGATACCAGATCCTGCGGCGAAGTCACCACTATGATGCCCTCCACCGGCAGCGACTGAAAAACCGTAAGGGGCACATCCCCCGTTCCCGGCGGCATATCCACAAACAGATAGTCCACATCTCCCCAGGCCACTTCTGTCCAGAACTGCTTTACGGTGCCGGAGATCACCGGTCCCCGCCAGATCACCGGCTCATTTTCATCCTCCAGCAGCACATTGATGCTCATCACCGGCATCCCCTCTGCAGAAAGCACCGGCAGCACCGCGGTACCATCCGACTCTGCCTTTTGCCTGATCCCGTACATCCTCGGAATGGAAGGTCCCGTGATATCCGCATCCAGTATGGCGGCTTTCTTCCCTGCCGCCTTCACCGCGTTTGCCAAAAGCGCCGTGACCATGGACTTGCCCACGCCACCCTTGCCGCTGATCACGGCGATCATATGTTTTACCTGAGAGCCGGCATTGGCCGCCTCTTTTGCCGGCGCTGCTTTTCTGCCCGCGCAGCCGCTTTCCCCGCAGCCCTCGCAGTCCGATTTTGTGCATTCCTCGCTCACAACTTTACTCCTCTCTGATCCCCCGGCCGGTTATGATCCTGCCGCCGGGCGTAATACCGGTCATCTGCGCTCCCCCCCGCACAGTACTCTTCGGATATCTTATTCCTGGCTCTTTTTTACGATAAACAGATCCGCAATGGCCTTTGCCAGACAGAACGGATACAACTGCATCATCTGCGTGCGGATCAGTTCCCCCATCTTCAGATCAAAAGTGATCTGCACAAAACGGTCATCCTCCGGAAAAGCATCGTTGATATAATTTCCCGGATCCGTCAGCGCCGTATTCGGGGTAGAGATATCCACCAGTTTATTGATCATCATGCCCATAGCCGTTGCGGCCGAGCCCATCATCTGGTTCATCGACTCGGAAACCGCGCTTAAATGCAGTTCCGACAGATCCTGCTCATAAAACATGCCATGCCCGTCACTGCCCATCATCAGGTCTGTCATGATCTTTACATCATCCTCTTTCAAGAAGAGCACGCTGTAGCCGTCTAAACCCTTTACATAATCCACGCGCGTGATCACCGATTTGGTAGGATGTTCCGCTACGATCTCCCCTTTATTTTTGATCTCCACAAAAGGCGTAGAGATATCGATATCATTATGCAGCAGCATACTGAGTGCCGTCATGGCATTTCCCAGCGTGATATTTGCGACCTCTCCGATCGCCGACAACTCCATATCGCTAAATCCGGCCTGTTCTGCCTTTTTTCTCGCAGCTTCCAGTGCAGCTTTATCCATATTTCCGGCGTCCTCCTGCTCTTTTTCCGATCCCATGCCGGCAGTCCTGCCGCCGGCATGAAACCTTTCTCAATCATAATTCAATATTATACCTAAAAAAAACAGATTTCGCAATCTTTGTTTGCACATACTTTAGACATATTGTATAATATTCTTGAACATCATTTACATAACTTAATTATTTGTAACCAAAGCACCATTTTTCGTCTCAGACGGAGGACTGCAGCATGAATAAAACCGTGAAAACCATATTGGCCGTGGCGGCTGTCATTGCCGTCATCGGTATCCTGATCCTGATCCGCACTTTGGGGGATCGTGCCGCGCAGATCCCGGAAAATGAACCCGGCACCACCGGTAATACCGCCGGAAATCTTTATAACGGCGGTACTTTCTGCGAACATGACGGCACCGTGTATTTTTCCAACCCCTATGACGGCGGCACCATCTATGCCATGGACAGCGACCAGAGCAATATCCGCAAACTGGTCTCCGGAAATGACTCCTTCATCAATGCGGCCGGCAGTTATATCTACTACTTTTCCACCTCTGCCTCCGACCAGTCCGGTCTGGGGTATGTGCGCAACGGCCGCGGCATTTACCGCGTGGACACTGCCGGAAAGACCAATGTACTGCTGGCCCGTGTCACTACAGACAGCATGATGCTCCTTGGCAATATGCTGTATTATACCAATTTTGGCGAAGACGCCTCCAATGAAGATGTTGCCTTAGTCACCGTAGATGGCATCTCCACAAATGGCGGGGAAGGCGTCTCTTTGCTGAGGGATCACCCGAAACTGGGCTCCGCAAATGACGGTGCCATCTACTATGCCGGCATGAACGCAGACCATCATCTCTATATGCTGCGCCCGGATACCGGTGAGTCCATCCAGGTCAGTGACCTGAACATGTATCTCCCCATCCTGCAGGAGGGCACCGTATTTTTCCTGGATATGGATGATCATCTGCGGCTGAAAGCCTATACGATCTCCAACAATTCCGTGCGCACGATCACCAACGATACCATAGATGCTTATAACCTGTACGGGGATATCATCTACTACCAGACCGTGGATATGAACGGCGGTGACGGTTATGCCTTAAAGCGCATCCACACTGACGGCTCCGGCGAAGAAGTGGTCCGTGCCGGTGTCGCTTCCGGCATCCAGATCACCTCCGATTATGTATATTTTCATGATTTTGCAAATGACATCCCCCTGTACCAGACACCGACTTATGGTGCTGTCAACGTCACCACCTTCCAGGGGGCGGCTGATGCCGTAAAACTCCCTTAAGTTTGATATGCTTTTCCGTTCAGAATCGCGGCAGACAAACTTCAGGCCTTGACATGTTTTTCCATTCAGAAACGCGGCAGACAAACTTCAGGCCTTGACATGTCTTTCCATGGGAAGCCTTGCCATTTCCCCTATGGTCTTGCCGGTCAGGGGATGACGCACATGGGATGCCAACTGTGACAGCGGCAGCATCACAAAATCCCTGTTCATCATATCCGGATGCGGGATCGTCAGTTCCCTGCTGTCATATACCAGGTCGTCATACAGCAGGATATCCAGATCCAGTGTGCGCGGCCCCCAGTGCTCTTTCCGCTCGCGTCCCTGGGCTTTTTCTATCCCCTGCAGGCAGTGCAGCAGTTCCACCGGCTCATAGACCGTCTGCAGTTCGATCACGCCGTTATAAAAATCGCTTTGCTCCACGCCTCCATAGGGCGTGCTTTTCAGCGGTTTCGTCATCCTGGCCACCATGCAGAACGGATCCCGGTCCAGCATAGCGATTCCGTCCTCGATCTGCTGCTCGCAGTCTCCCTCATTGGCTCCATAAGCCACGTATGCCACATGGCGCTTTCTCCGGATACAGACGGAAACAGACGCAAAATCCGCATCAATGGGCGCGTCCGGCTTACGGATCTCCAGTACCAGTTCCTGCAGCAGCGCATACTTTGCAAAAAGCACCGCCGAGATATGCTCCGCCGCCGCCTCCAGCAGTTTCCAGGTATGGGCTTTCATCTCCCGCTGCAGCAGTTCGCATACTTCCTCATAGGAAACGGATGCTTCCAGATCATCCGAAATACCGGCCCGCTGTGTAGAACAGCGCAGGGCTGCATTGATATAAAAATCCTGCCCCTGCTCATTCTCCCTGGGATACACGCCATGATAAGCAAATACTTTCAGTTCCCTGATCCTGATCTCATCCATCCTGTTGCTCACCTTCCCTGCAGCATCCGGTAGAACTGCTCCTGCAGCCGGACATCCGTTTCAAAACATCCCCGCATCGCCACCGTCACCGTACTGCTGCCCGGCTTTTTTACGCCGCGCATGGTCATGCAGGTATGTTCCGCCTCGACCATCACCATCGCGCCTTTGCATCCCAGTTCCTCCATCACCGCATCCGCGATCTGTCCCGTGAGGCGCTCCTGCATCTGCAGACGCCTTGCGTATACCTCCACGGTCCTGGCCAGTTTGGATAAGCCTGTCACTTTACCGTCCGGCAGATACGCGATATGCGCCTTTCCGAAAAAAGGCATCAGATGATGCTCGCAGGTGGAAAAAAATGTAATATCACGTTCCAGTACCATATCCGCGGAAGTGCTCGTAAATGTCCGGCGCAGATGCTGCCCCGGCTCCTCCGTCATGCCGGCCAGCACTTCACTGTACATGCGCGCGACACGCCCGGGCGTATCCGCCAGTCCTTCCCTGTCCGGATCTTCTCCTATCCCCTCCAGCAGCAGCCGCACCGCCTGCTGCACTTTTTCTTCATCTACCATCTGTATGCTCTAGACCTCCCATTCACCCATACTGCACGGGTGCGTACTTTTTTATAGTAAACGACAAAACTATTTTCGTTTTGTCGTTTACTGCGCCGGATTTTGGCCGCTGAAAGCGGCATGTTTCCTTACAAAATCCGTGCGCATCCTCGCGGAGCGTTATAGTAAGCGCAATTATTTATTGCGCTTACTA
>JAFUUX010000092.1 GCA_017471325.1 Lachnospiraceae bacterium
CCTCTGCCTGGGCAATGGCCGTTTTTAACAGTTGATAGTCTGCGACCGGCGCAAAAGTGCCGGGCAGTTCAAACTGCCTGCCATAATTGGAATTGGTGGATGCGCCCATGGCAAAGACGATATCCCGTACATTCACATCCTCATGGATAGAACCCGTAGAACCGATCCGCAGAATATTCTCCACGCCAAAGAAATGGAACAGTTCATAACTGTAGATTCCCATGGAAGGCATGCCCATGCCGCTGGCCATCACGGATACCCTGACACCTTCATAAGTGCCGGTATACCCTTGTATGCCGCGCACATTATTGATCAGTTTTGCATCCGCGAGAAAATTCTCCGCAATGAATTTTGACCGCAGCGGATCACCGGGCATCAAGACCGTTTTTGCAAAATCCTCGGGTGCCGCATTGATGTGTGGGGTTGGATAAGCCATTTCTTCTTCCTCCTGATTAAGATTTTGATTAAAATATTGGTTATGCTTTATTATGCCCGCAGACAGATTTCATATTTTTTGCCTACTTATCCGTATTCCTGCCTGCACTGTTGGCAGATGCCGAATTCCGGGATACTGTATTTACTGAAGCCGTTCGGGACGATGCCGCATTCTGTGACGCCGTACCGGTGTCTTCCCTGCTGCTTTTCGGTTCCTCTGCCTTTGACTCCTGCGCATCATTACCGCTCTCACCGGCATGACCTTTTTCATCACGCTCCGGATCATTCTCCGGACCGTTCACCGGTGCGTTTTCTTTTTCTTCATTTAGTTTGTTTTCAGATGCTGTTTTTTCGGATGTTATATTTTCCTCATCCTCTTTGTCTGCCTGATTCCCGGATGCACTCCCGGCCTTGTTTCCCGATGCACTGTCTTCCCCGGTTTGATTACCCGAAACGCTTTCTTCTTCTGCCTTGTTTCCGGAAACCTGCTTTGCATCCTCCTCCGTTTCCTCCAAGACTCCATCTCCCGCATCCGCCGCCGTTTTCTCCGATACGCTCCCTGCCGGTGCCTGGCCGTCTTCCGTGGGTGTTTCCGTTCCCAGTATATGTGTTTGCGTATTCCCCTCGGCCTGCTGCCCGGCCGGCTCTGCCTGCGCCTGTGCGATCTCAGATGACTGCGCTTCCGCGTTCCCCGTGTTGACTACCGCCACGGTCCCGGGCTGCTGCTGTGTGACCAACTGATTCAGTTCACTGATGTTCATCCCGGAAAGTTCATCCTTCGTATAATCCGGGCAGACCTCCACGATCTTTTGCACTAACAGTGCTTTTCCTTCGGAAATCTCGTAGGCATCCGCATCCGCCTGTACCGCGGCATCTTTTTCCACGGTCTGGCACAAAATAGCCACCGAAGTCCTGTGGCCGCTCAGTATCTGGTCCAGATCCATGACCACTTCGTCCTGCACGGTCTGCACGCGCAAAGAATCCTTTCCGTTTACGGATACCAGGATCGCATTGTCTTCCGCATCCAGATAACCATTGCGCAGCAGTGCTCCCACTACCGCATTCACGGCTACCGTGGTCCTGGCACCGCTCAGATCCATGCCGTCCAGTACCGCCTCCGCATCTCCGTTTAACGCGTTCACGGAAACCACCCGGTCCTGCTTGTTCACCATCAGCGCTATGCTGGGATTCACATCGATCTGTACTACCGTATCCACTGCCGCAGAGCCGTCATGCCGCAGCACCAGCCATGCCAGGTTCAGTGCCAGCAGCAGTACCGCCGCCGCCAGCAGAGGCTGTACCCATGCCGTATAGCGCCTTTTCCTTCTGGATCCAAATGCCGAAAGATCCATGGGCACCGCTGCATCTTCCCCTTCCGCGCAGCGCTCCATAATGCTGTCCAGAACATCCGGTACCGCATGCTTTACTGCCCTGTTTAGTTTTTGCTCTACCCTGCGTTTATCCATGCATACTCCAATTCCTATGATCATCAGATATATTTTTGCAGTTTTTTGATCGCCCTGTTATACTTAGACAGCACTGTCGCCAGCGGCATATCCATCATGTCCGCGATCTCCCGGTGTTTCAGCCCCGACACCGCATGCAGCATCACGATCCGACTCTCCTCCTCGCTTAACTGCGTGAGCGCCGCCTGCAGCACCATGCGGTCCTCCGTGCCGAAATTGCCGTTTCCGTCCGCGATCGCCTCCCATTCGTAATCCGGAATATCTGTCATGCGCTTCTGCGAACGTATCCGCATCAGGGAAAGGTTCCGGGCAATGGTCAGGATCCAGGCCATCGGCTTTCCCCTGGCCGTATACTGATCTGCATTCATGCAGACCTTCACATAAGTATCCTGCAAAATATCTTCTGCATCCTGCGCATTTTTCAGAATGGAAAAAATATAACCATAGACTGCGGTTTTCGTCAGTTCATAGAGTTCCTCCATGGCTTCCGTATGTCCTTTGGCCAGTTTCCGCAGCGCCTTATCCAGCCGGGCGTTTTTATCACTTTCTTCCCCGCCCGGCGCTGCGACGCCTACAAAAAACATAGTTTTCTCCTCTCCATTCAATGTTTTAACGCAGATGCATGTAAAAATATTTCAGATCTGTTACAAATAATTTATAGTAAACGACAAAACTATTTTCGTTTTGTCGTTTACTGCGCCGGATTTTGGCCGCTGAAAGCGGCATATTTCCTTACAAAATCCGTGCGCATCCTCGCGGAGCGTTATAGTAAGCGCAATTATTTATTGCGCTTA
>JAFUUX010000030.1 GCA_017471325.1 Lachnospiraceae bacterium
GTAAACGACAAAACTATTTTCGTTTTGTCGTTTACTGCGCCGGATTTTGGCCGCTGAAAGCGGCATATTTCCTTACAAAATCCGTGCGCATCCTCGCGGAGCGTTATAGTAAGCGCAATTATTTATTGCGCTTACTATAGCTGACATCTTCTTCCCGGCGGCTCAGCAATATAAAAAACGGATAACCGCAGACACAGTTATCCGTCTTTATTACAGACCTTATCAGGACAGTGCTGCGCCCAGGCTCCTGCACTCCTCCAGAACATCTTCTCCCGGTGCATTATTGGCCATAACACTGTCGCAGACAAGATCTGCCCCGACATTCCTGCATCTGTCCTCCCAGTCACGCATCCACTGTCCGTCGCCCCAGCCATAAGAGCCAAAAAGTGCGATCCGCTTGTCGGAAAGAGCGCCTTCCACCTCTGTAAACATCGGATCAAAGGTCGATTCCTCCAGCACTTCCGCACCCATTGCCGGACAACCGAATGCGATGCCGTCAAAGTCTGCCACCTGCTTTGCCGTAAACTCTTCCGCGCCGAACATGCTTACTTCCGCACCGCGGCCCTTCGCGCCTTCCTCTACGGCTGCAGCCATTGCGGCAGTATTACCCGTTCCGCTCCAATAAACAACTGCTACTTTACTCATGATAAACTCCTCCGTTTGATGATATTTTTTCCCGGCTGTTTTTGGCTGTATTTACAGCCAGTTCTGCCAGGGACTTCCCTTTTTTGTTCAGTTCCCGGTACCGCTGCGTGCACTTTGTATATTTCCTGAAAACTTTTTCCGCCTTTTCCGGCTCGGAATATGCTTTCCAGCAGCCGCAGCATTTTACTCCTCTGTTCGGATCCCTGATAAAGCCTTCCACATCCGCAGGCGGATATCCCAGAAACAATCCGATCTCGTGCGGAAAAGCCTCATCATTTCCAAGATGCCTGACCAGCTGCACGATACACTGCTCCGGTTCTTCATGATCATACTGATAGCCTTTATTTTTTAATATGTGCCGCGCTCTGGGATCGTTCAGATCCTTCTTCAGATGATCCGGACGGTAGATATAGATCAGCGCATACCGATCCGTTTTCTTTAACGGAAGTACGCGCAGCCCTTTGGCTCTGAGCATCTCATTCAGCCTGCGCACCTCTTTGATGATGTCTGTTCCCTCCTCCAGCCGTACTGAAAACAGATTGGCTGTTTTGATCCCGGCCAGCGTAGGCGCACAATGTTCTATGATCTGCTCTTCCGACATTCCCTGTGACTCCACATAAAGTTATTTATATATAATCATCGTTAGTCCTTTCTAACTATATCAAAGCGTTTTTCTTTTGTCAATCATTCTTCCAAAAAAGGTGCAAAAAAACAGCGGCTCCCCTGTCAGCCGCTGTCTTTCTTCCCTATTTCTTTTTCATGCGCAGGCTCTGTTCCTGTATCCCCAAATATAGTAAGCGCAATAAATAATTGCGCTTACTATAACGCTCCGCGAGGATGCGCACGGATTTTGTAAGGAAATATGCCGCTTTCAGCGGCCAAAATCCGGCGCAGTAAACGACAAAACGAAAATAGTTTTGTCGTTTA
>JAFUUX010000093.1 GCA_017471325.1 Lachnospiraceae bacterium
GAGATATTAACCTTATCTCAGCCGCTGAGTAATATCTGCCTCAAACCAATATACTTATATATCTTTATACAACCTCAGTGGGGTGTCCCCCGCCTCTATAGGCGGTGGGTAAGAAACTTTGCTCAGTGGCGGGTGACAATCCCCCCACTGAGGTGTAGCCTCCGGCGGATGCCACGACCGCGCAGTGGAAGGCCGCTAAAGCGGCCGCGCGGTCGGGCGCAAGTACGCGTGTGGCGTACTTGAATATGGCCACACTGCGCGTAGTCGTGACGACCCTTCGGAGAAAACTCAGCAGCCAGGAGATACCGGCACAGAGCGGGTATATATCTGGCTGTTTTGTTTGTTCGTTACCGTTGTGTGAAGGGGACTAATCCTATATAATTATCCGATAACAGACTGGAAAGGATAACAGCCTGGATGACTCATATGCTGACAGATTGATGCAGCACCAGTAAGAGAATCGGAATGGATAAAGCGAAAATATGAACGATCGTAAAGATAACAATATCCCGGAGTGCCTGTACCCGGGTGACCCGCGTGCCTGCATGCTGCTGGGTGCGCAGAAGAAACCGGCAGAAGATAAGAAGATCCGCAGAAGCTGCTTTGTGCATGTCCTGTACATAAAAGGGCAGTATCTGCTGTTCCATACCCTGACAAGAAAGATCCTGCTTCTGGAGCCAAAGTACATTGACTACTTTGCGGACAACAGACTTTTTCCGTCCTCTGTGCTGGAGGAAGAGCTTCCTGCAAAACTGTATTCGGATCATTTCCTGGTGCCGGAGGATGAACAGGAGAGCCGCACCTACCTGGAACTCAAGGACATCCTGGTGCTCAAGGAAGAACTTCCTAAGGGTATCACCCATTACGTGATCCTGCCCACCACTATCTGCAACGCCAGATGCTTCTACTGCTTTGAGCAGGGAATGCGGTATCATAAAATGAGCAATGAGACGGTAGTAGATACACTGCGGTTTATCCTGGAGCACAAGCCGGCAGGTGACAAAAAGATCCATATCCACTGGTTCGGAGGAGAACCCCTGTGCGCATGGGACAACGTCGACCGCATCTGCGCAGGACTGAAGGATGCCGGAATCGCATATACAGCAGAAATGACCAGTAATGGCAGTCTGTTTACGGAAGAGCTTGCGAAGAAGGCAGCAGAAGACTGGAAGATCGAAAAGATTCAGATCACCCTGGACGGAATGGACGAGGAATACGAGAAGCGCAAGCGCTATACAGCCGCTCTGAAGGATCCATTTGCAGCAGTGATCCGAAGTATGCATCTGCTGCGGGCGGAAGGGATCGGCGTGACTGTGCGCCTGAATGTGGATGAGGAGAATCTGGGAGAGATCTTCCGGGTGGTGGATTTCCTGAAAAATGAATTCAGCGAAGAAGAGAAGATGCGGCTGCAGGTGTATGCACACTCGCTGTTCGCGCAGCAGGGAGAAGGCCTGGACGCCTGTCCCGCGGATGCCGGGAGCGATGCTCTGGAAGAGCGGGTGCTGGAGATAAATGACTACATCCACCGCCAGGGGCTGATGCCGTTTGATCCTGGAGATCTGTTTACCTTCAAGTCCCACTACTGTATGGTGACCGCTCCGGAATGCAACGTGTTGATCGATGCAGAAGGAGACCTGTACGCCTGTGATGCCATGCCCGAAAACATGCATTATGGCGATGTGAAGACAGGTATTAGCCAGGATGCGTGGAACAATGTGGCTGCTCCCTGCGGAGTACGGGAGGAATGCGTAAGCTGTGTATTCCTTCCCCACTGCACAGAGTTCGACCGTTGTCCCAACCGTACGGAATATGACGCATGTTACCGGCAGGAGAAACGAAAACTGGAGAGAGAACTTCGTATCGTGTACCAGATCTATCAGGAGCAGAAAGCCCAGAAACAGAAGGAGATGAAATAAAAATACAAAAATCCCCGCATTTTTGCAGGGACGGAATGTATGGATAGGTTAAACTGCACTTTGAAAAGCATATGGAGATTAATGAAAATGTCTTTACTGCAGGAAAAAACCAATACGAATGGAATAAAGCAAAGAGAAGAATGGATCGATTATCTTCGAGGGATAGGTATCGTTTTGATGGTTACCGGGCATGCTTCGATCTGGTATCCTCTCCATAAGTGGATATTCGGCTTTCATATGCCGCTTTTCTTCGTATTGTCGGGCTTCCTGTTCAACAGGCAAAAGTGGTCTTAAAGAGGGCTCGGGAAGTTTGCAGCAGCCCGGTTCAGGAGCTATATCATTCCGTATTTCCTTTGGTGTGCGATCTGCTTTATTATCAATCTTCCTTTGTTTTATATTAATAATCGTTACAGTAACATGCTGCTGGTGGCGATTAAAAATATTGGATGGATTGCTTTCAGCATAAAGGTTGATGGTGTATTTGTTCCGCTAAACTGTACTGCACTGTGGTTTTTAACATGCTTTTTCCTGAGCCAGCTGGCATTCTATCTGCTTGTTAATTGTAAACCCTTGTGGCAATGCGTTCTGGCGGCAGTTTTTATTGCGATTAATTATGTAATGAACTATCTCAAGACGCCAGTATTGCCCTGGCATCTGGACGTGGCCCTGATCGGTTCCATTTTTATACTGATCGGATATCACATAAAAGAAAAACGGCTGTTAGATAAGATTCAGACCATAATAGTGCCTGTTTTGATGATCATAACAGCAAGTGTGATCATAATGTGGAACGACAAG
This sequence comes from Lachnospiraceae bacterium, assembly GCA_017471325.1. Taxonomy (GTDB): domain Bacteria; phylum Bacillota; class Clostridia; order Lachnospirales; family Lachnospiraceae; genus NK4A136. Next base: position 2,715 of record JAFUUX010000093.1, read on the forward strand.
ACAGATATGTATTTCAGACAGTATGGAAAGGATCTGTTGATATTCATGATTCAGGCGTCATTGATGTGCTGTGCCCTGATGTGGGTATGCAGATCGATACATATATTGTATCTCAAGAATCTGTTCTGCATTTTTGGGAGATATTCGATTATTGCAATGGCGCTGAATGTTGCAACCAATCTTTATGCCAGGAGAGTTTATGAGTTTGTAGGAAGGCGGATTGGGGTAAATCTGAGATGGGTAGAGTATCCGCTGCTGTTTATCAGCCTGGCATTCTATTTCCTGGTAATACTGCTATATCAAAAACTGGTAGCTAAAAATGAAAAATTCAGTATTTTGACAGGCAAATAGTCATTTGCAGAGAGTGAAGACTATGGAAAACAAATGAAGAGCAGGGGGAGGCAGCGGATGTTTCGAATTGAGATAGCCGGCCTGGTGATCCGCATCGAGAATCGGTATGACTATGTGCATGATCTGTGCCGGGAATACATCATAGA
>JAFUUX010000031.1 GCA_017471325.1 Lachnospiraceae bacterium
CAAAGATATAACTTTCATACCCATTGATAATAAGTGTATTTCCATAAGTTTTCAAGCGTTTATATTCCCTGGAATAATTCGGGTGTACATGCCCGTGCAGGAAATAGCGGGGCTTATATACGCCCAGCAGTGTCTTAAATGCCCGGAACCCCTGGTGCGTCCGGTCTTTGCCGTCTCCCACGCCCTCTGCCGGCGCATGCGTTACCAGGATATCAAAGCCGTCATTTTTCAGCAGTTTCAGCCACATCCTCCGCACGCGCCAGTCCATTTCCGCATTTGTGTACTGGTAAAGTCCTTTCCGGTAGCGCATGGAACCGCCCAGTCCCAGTATCCGCACCCCTTCGTAGGTCACGATCTTATTCTCTATGGAAATGCAGCCCGCCGGCGACGTTTCGGCATATTTTTCATCATGGTTTCCATGTATGTACAAAACCGGCGCGTGCGTAAACGTCGCCAGAAAAGAAAGATATTTCGGATTCAGATCCCCGCAGGAAATGATCAGATCGATCCCATCCAGTTTCCCCGGCTGGTAATAATCCCAGAGTGCTTTTGACTCTTTATCCGCAATGGCAAGGATACGCATGGCTTACTCCGCTGCCTCCTTCACGCCCTGGATCTTTACCAGATCCACCGCATCTTCCTTCAGTTCCGTGATATCCGGAATATAACCCACGATATTTTCCGCCAGCCAGTCGATCTGCACCGCCTCTTTGGCCGTCAGTTCCTGCCCGTCTTCGCAACGGATATTTCCGTCCTGATCGTAGATCGGACCCGTAAACGGATTCAGGTTCATGCTTTTGATCCCGGAACGAAGATTGCGCAGCAGACGCACCGGTCCTGCCGGCAGGTTTCTGGAATAAAGCACATCCACCGCATCGGAAGACATGCCCCAGAAATAGTTCAGCGCCTGATCACCAAACACCGTGGCATCGTTTTTATAGCCGCCCCGCAGGATGGAACGGATGATCTCTTCGTACAGTTTCCCCCAGTGGCGCACCGGCATGGCCAGGTTTACATGCGGGCCTCCCGGCTGGTTCATCTCATACAGCCCGAACTCCCGGTTCCCCTGCACCGAGGCATTCATGTCCCGGCCGGAAAACAGCGTCACATTCTGATGCCTGAGAGCGGTCATCGCATCATGGTCTTTGAGCATGGACCAGTCCAGATATACCTTCGCGTAAGGATTGGTCATCTGCACTCCCATGGCAAAGGCGTTGATCTCTGCCGTGGTGCCATGGATGGGGTAATCCGACAGATAGCCGATATTTCCCTCTGTCTTCATCGCTCCCGCGATCGCCCCGATGATGAATTTCGCTTCATACATCCGCAGGTAATAAGAACGGATCGTGCTGTGGTTTAAACTCATGGAACAGTTTAGGATCGTCACCTCCGGATGATCCAGCGCAGCACGCAGGGCAGGTGTCATCAGTTTGGGGGAAGTAGCAAAGATCACCTTATTGCCGGCCTCAACCGCCGCCTCAAACACATCATCCGCCTCTTCCTCACCGACACGCTCCACCGCCGATACCGCGATCTTGTCACCAAACACTTCCTCTATATATTTCCGCCCCAGTTCGTGGCCGTAGGTCCAGGCTGACTGCTGCGCACTCTTGTCATGGATAAAGGCGATCTTGGTCGCTGCCGCCGGCATGGGGATCAGTTTGCTGAAGGCGGTCTTTTGGGATTCCGGCGTGGGATTCAATACCAGCGTCATTTCCTCCCCGCTGTCATAATTGACAAACTCACTCCAGAGCAGGGCGATATCCCTGCGGATCTCCGCCTGGCTGCGCTCCATCGCATCTTCATATTCATAAATGCTCAGATAAACACATGCGGCATCCCCTGCCGTGATCGAAAGCTTATCCCCCGCCTTCGCCTCAAATTCTTTTTCAAAGAAAGTATAAAATGCCCGGAATTCCAGTTCCTGATCCTTCGACCATTTCTCCGCCTTCTCATAGGTCTGGTTCAGCAGCCGCTTGAAATTCCCCTCCCGCGACATATACAGGTAATTGATCCCTGTCACCTCGTAGAAATCCAGAAATTCATAATAGATTTTATTTTCCAGGCTGTCATTCCGCTTTGGGATCATGCGTGTCACATTGGCTTCAATGCTTACTGCATCCATGTACTTCGACACGGAAACACGCTTATTCCCCTCCATCACGTAAAAGCGGTTGTGGAATTCGTATGCCTTGATCGGATCCCGCAGTCCGTCAGCTTCCAGATCATCAAAAAGCTGCCCCCACTTGGCCGCAAATTCGGAATTCACATCCAAAATAGGCATGAAATTTCTGGCAAACGCCGTGGTCCGTCCCGCACTGTATGTGCCCACAATGGACCGGATGGGTATCTGTACCAGTCCTAAAGATACCTGCGATTCGATCTCCACATGTGATACGATGTCATCAAGCACCGGCAGATACGGATAAATACCCTTGGATACGCAATGCTTGTACTCCCTGTCCCCCAGTCTTAATGCTTTTTGATAATCTGCATTCGCCATAGATATTCTGTTTCCTCTTTCCGCATTTTATAATATCAGTTTATTGTAAACCAGCCCGCCCTGTTTTACAATGCGGAAAATGCTTATAAAAAAGCGATCAAAGTGCAATGATTCTTGTGAATATCAACAAATATTCGGCATACTTTTAGACATTTTCACATAAAGCACCACTCCTGCCAGCAGATACACCGGGCACAAATAAACAGCGGTCATGTATTGCTGTACATGCGCGGGCAGAAACGCCGCAAAAAAGATCGCTGCATTTGCCGAAACATGAAACAGATAGGATGCGGATACGCTTTCTTCCCCTTTGCAGAGAGCCGCCATCACCAGCCCCATCAGAAACGCGTAAGTCCCCTGCAGCAGATTTCCGTGATAAAAGCCGAAAAAAACCGCTGTGATCACCACTGCCATGCGGCCGCCAAACACCCTGGAAATCCGGTTCAGCAACAGCCAGCGAAACACGATCTCTTCCAGAAGCGGCGTTACCAGGATAAAGAGCAGTATCCCCAGCAGCAGCGGGATGCTGTGGTCATAACCGGCTTTGCCGAAAAAGAGTTCTGCCTCTTCCGGCGTCATCAGCAGGGGCACCAGCCACTCCGCCAGGAAATTCAACAGCACATTCAGTCCCAATGCCAGCATAACCCCCATGCCGACCGTCTGCGCGTACCTTCCGCATTTCGCGCTGCCGCCGGATCGCCCCTGCCACCTCCAGGCAAGCGGTTCCCCGTGCCGGTAAAAGAGATACAGTGCCAGCGCCGTTCCGCCGTTATTAAACAGCTGAACACCCGCTTTCAGCCCGGCGGAATGTACAACGATCCAGTTTTTCAGCGTTTCCGAAGCATAGCGCATCACAAGCCCCACGATATAACTGCTGAAAAAATAGACCACCTGATACAATAAAAAATAAACCGCAAAAGGAGCTACCATATAGACGGCTTTCATGACAGAGTGTTTCGGCACGGGACGGATCTCTATGCTTTTTCCCCCCTCCGTCTTCCTTCCGCCTAAAAGCAGTTCCTCCAGCTCCTCCACGCTCCCGGCGATGGCATCCGCTCCCGCTCTGGCCAGTTCCCCCTTTTCCTGATAGCCGTAGGACACGCCTATGGCATCCACATGTTCGCTCCGTGCCCCCTCCACATCAAACTTCCGGTCGCCTACCATCACGGTCTGCTCCCGCTTTTGCGCATCCGTCATTTTCTTCCCGTACTTTTGATACAGCTGCGTCAGCGCTTCCTGCACCACTTCCTCTTTCTTTCCCCTGGTGCCGTCCAGTTCACTGCCTACCACCACATCAAAATATTTCTGCAGTTGAAAATACTTCAATATCCTTTCCACAAACACCTGTGGTTTTGACGATGCCACTGCCAGCCTTGCCCCCTGCTGCCTGCAATGCGCCAGCAGACGGTCGATCCCCGGATACGGGATGTTTTCTTTCCAGCCCACATCCGAAAAACGCACACGGTAGTCCTCGACCGCTTTGGCTGTCTGTGCCTCATCCATATGATAAAACTGCCGGAAACTGTCTTTTAACGGCGGTCCGATAAACGGTGTCAGCACATCGATGTCCGGCACCGTGATCCCCGCTTTTGCGAGCGCATACTGGACGGATCTGCAGATCCCTTCTTTCGGATCGGTCAGCGTCCCATCAAGATCAAATAAAATAAACCGGTACATATTCTCCTGCTCTCTCTTTATCTTTATCTTGACATTGTGCCATAAAAAAGCTATATTAGCAAGCGTAAACATAATGCTAGGGGTGCACTTGCTGAGACGGAACGAACCTGTATTTCCGAACCCTCATACCTGAACCGGATAATGCCGGCGTAGGAAAGCGGTATAAGCAGTTGTCGCATACCCTCTTATTGTGTTTTTACCCATGTAAAGTAAAAACAGAAGGAGGTTTTTTTTATGTCAAACTGGGTAGAATTTGTAGAAGAAGACGGTGCCTACGTCTTAACCGAAAGCGGCAATACGGCAGTCATGTTCCTGCTGTACCTTGCCATCATCGCAGTTGCGGTCAATATCGGACTGTTTATGCGCAAAACCGGTGAAAATACCGGTGAAAAAAAAGGCAGGTCTTTCACCACAAAACAACTGGTCTTTGCCGGCGTCGCGCTGGCGGTCGCGTTCCCGCTTTCCTACATCAAGATCATCCATATGCCCTGGGGCGGTTCCGTGACGCTCTGCTCTATGCTGTTTGTTTCCCTGATCGGCTACTGGTTCGGTCCTTCCATCGGCCTGACCGCTGCTTTTGCTTACAGCCTGCTGCAGTTCATTCAGGGCGGCTCCAGTTATATGCTTTCCCCGCTGCAGGTCATGCTGGATTATATCTTTGCTTTCACCGCTTTGGGTATCTCCGGTTTCTTCCATAAAAAGAAAAACGGCCTGCTCATCGGATATCTGGCTGCCGTTTTCTGCCGTGGTGTTTTTCACTCGATCGGCGGGTATCTGTACTGGATGGACTATATGCCGGATAATTTTCCGCAGTCCCTGTCTGCACTCTACCCGATCGCTTACAATTTTGCCTATCTGCTGCCGGAAGCGGTGCTTACCGTAATCATCATTTCCCTGCCGCCGGTCAAAAAGGCTTTGACTCAGTTGACAAAAGAAGCGGCTTAAGCGGACGCTTGAAGTTTTCTTCCATGTAATCAAAAAGAAGTTCAACGATCTTACTGTCCAGTTTGCCGGAACGCGCCATGCTCTCCATGATCTTGCGTGCTTCCGGCAACTCCATGGGCGCCTTATAAGGCCGGTCTTCTGCAGTCAGGGAGTCAAAAATATCACATGCCGTCAAAATCCGTGTAAGTTTATCCAATTGCGGCGCTTTCAGCCCTTTGGGATAACCTGTCCCATCCAGATACTCATGATGATTGGATGCGATCTCCTTTACCTTGTTGTATTTCGCCGTAAACTGGATCTTACTCAGGATCCGTTCCGTATAAACCACGTGCTCCTGTACCTGCTTGCGCTCATCTTCCGTCAGTGTCCCTTTACGGATATGCAGCGCCTTTTGCTCCTCTTCGTTCAGATACGCAATAGGCGGATCCCCCTGCGGGTTGGTATATGTCCGCTGCGCCATTTCATCCACTTTCTGTATATCCGCATCTGTCAGAAATTCTCCGGTATTCATCCTGAGCAGGTCATTCAGGAACTCGGCGATCTTACGGTCTTCCACCGCCCAGTCTGCCGGATCAAAATAACCTTCCAGCATGTGGATCTTCAGCATCAGACGGATCTTCTCCAGTTTGTTATACAGATTGTTGAAATTAGCTGCCGACATACGGGAAGCCTTATTCAGGATCTCGCGCGGTGTGATGATCTTGCCGATATCATGCAGCATAGCCGCCATGTGCAGCTGCTCTTTATCATTCTCACTGATCACCCAGCTGTCATCCAGTTCGCCTTTGGTATGCAGTGTGTTGATATACTCGCAGATCTCCTCACAATACTGTGCCACTTTTCTGGTATGCGTGGCGTTATAAGGTGTTTTCTCATCAATAGCTGCCGTCATGCACTCCACAAAAGAGTCCAGCAGATCCTCCTGTTTCTGCAGCAGCATCATATTGGTCAGATTGCTGGCCAGCTGTGTCGTCAGGGATTTGACCGCCGTTTCGCATGCGCTGTTAAACGGAACCACATTACCATCCCCGTCTTTACAGTTGTACAGCATCAGCACACCCAGTACATCATGCTTCTCTATCGCGATCGGGGACAGCAGTACAGACCGCGTCCGGTATTGATTTCTGGCATCAAACTCACGGATCGCCCTTATTTCAAAATCTTTTTCTTCATATATGTCTGGGATATTCCTGATAATGCTGTGGCGATAGATATAGGTAAACAGATTGGTCTCCGCATCCTCTGCCGGCAGCATATCCGCCTCATAACTGGATTGCTGTGATTGATCCAGCGTCAGGTTCATATCCAGAAGATGGACTAATCTTTTGGATTCTTCATCTACGATATAAAGCGTGCCGCCGTCTGCGTTGGTAAACTTCACGCAGGCATTCAGCATGGTATCAAAAAGCGCTATATAACTCTGCTCTGACGCCAGTATATATGCGGTATCCAATAAGGCCAGTGATTCTTCTGTATATTCCATCCCTGTTCCTGTCCCCTTCAACAGTAAAACAAACGTAACTGTTCAGAACCCCCTGGGTTCTGACAGTTACCTTCTGAATAGTCACAAACAAACAATACTGATGAAATTATATCAGATAGCAAGTAAAAAATCTATCTCATTTCGTTACAGAAACATCACGATTCACCCAAGCAACATGCCTGCTGCCTTTCGGTGCTGTTTCCTATCCGCTCCAGAGCAATGGTCCGGTCCAGCGCAAAGGAATAGATCAGGATTTCCTTTACGGCTATGCCCCGTATCTGTTCCAATGCTCTCGCGTACAGATCCAGCTGGGTGCGGTATCTTGTGATCAGTTCCTCCGCGTTTGTCACCCGGTCCGTCTTATAATCCAGCAGCACCAGGCCATCCGGTTCTGCCAGATACACGTCGATCACCCCCTGTATGATGACATGCTCATGATCCGGAAATGTTTCCCCCAGTTCCTTCGCCGGCACGCCCATAAAAAACGGCTGCTCCCGGAACAGGTCGCCTCTTTTGGCCGCTTCGGACATCCTGCCTGCGATCTCCTGCATAAGAAAACGCTCCATGGCCGGCAGGCGGATCAGTGCGTCATATTCCCCGCTCAGCCTGCCCTCCGCACGCATTTTTTCCCTGCACCGCTCCAGCCATTGCCGCCTCTCTTTTGCATCTTCCGGCATGCGCTCATACGGGAGCAGTTCCAGAAAACGATGGTACGCGCTTCCTCTTGCGGTACCGCTGCTTTTCTCTTTTTCCTCCGCAAAGGACGGGATATATGCTTCTCTCTGCTCCGTTTCAAATACGCGCTTTGCCTCTTCCTCATCATAGGCCGCGTGCTTCAGTTCGGATACGGAAGTCTTGGTATACAGGCCGCGCAGTTCCGGGTGCGGATAGATACGCTCCCTTTCCAGCCGCATTTCTTCCCGCAGCGCCGTATCCACCGGCAGTTCCCCCTGAAGCAGCGCCTGCTCGTCTATGACTGCCTCTGCCACTTCCCGCACTGCCCGGCTGCGCAGATCCTCCATATGGAAAACCCTCTCATACTCGGCTGTTTTGCCGTTCGCCGCCAGAGCCAGGCGGATCAGCGCCATTGCACTGGCCGCCTTTCGGATGGCAAAGGCGTCTGCCTCTTCTTCCTCCTCCCCTTCCTCTCTATGCCGCACCTCCGTAAGGATCAGTTTCTCTTTTGCTCTGGTCAGTGCCACATATAAGATGCGCATTTCCTCTGCCTGCGCGTCCTCCTGTGCCTTTTGCGCCAAAACACTGCGCTTGAGTCCCGGAAAACTGCAGCGCCGCTTTGGATCCACCGCATCCAGCCCGATGCCCAGATCCGGATCAAGCAGCATCGCGTTCCTGGCATCCTGCATGTTAAACTTTTTATACAGTCCCATACAGATACACACCGGAAATTCCAGCCCCTTGCTCTTATGGATCGTCATCATGCGCACCACATCCGCCGATTCCTCCAACAACCCGGCCTCCCCCATGTCCTCCTGGCTCTTCAGCTGCCCGATATAGCGCACAAAATGAAACAACCCCTGATAACTGGCATTTTCAAAATCCGACGCCCTCTCCAGCAGCAGTTCCAGGTTTGCCCTGCGCTGCGCCCCGTTTGGCAGCGCCGTCACATAATCCAGATAGCCGCTCTCCGTAAGCATCTGCCCCAGCAGTTCCCGCACTTTTTTATACTTCGCACAGGCACGGTATTTCTTCAGCCACTCCATAAAACGCCCGATCTTGCCTGTAAGAACAGCATCTGCCTCCGGTGCCCGCGCATACTGCCGCAGTACATCGTACAGTTTTCCCTTCCGCACCGCGGCACGCAGTTTTGCGATCTCTTCCTCTGTAAAGATCTGTAAAAAAGAAGTCAGACAGGCATATAAGGGGATATCCTGCTGCGGGTTATCGATCACCTGCAGTGCCGCCAGCACCATGCGCACCTCCATGGCAGCAAAATACCCGTTCTGCGTGCCGCAGTGCAACGGGATGTCATATTCCTGAAACGCATTCCGCATCGGCTTCTCATAATCCTTTGTGGAACGCACCAGTATCACGATATCACTGTAACGCAGCGCACGCAGTTTTTTTTCATCACGGTCCCATACCTGAAAGCCCTCCTGCTTAAGCCGCCGGATCCTGTCGGCCGCCAGACGGCATTCCATCTCCTTCGCCGTCAGTTTTTTGTCTTCCTCCGCTTCCTTTTCATCCGTTTGCGGCACCGCCTCCGGATCCAGTACCAGCAGTTCCGCCTGATACCGCCGGCTCTCTTCCGCCGGATAGTCCGCGCCCACATACAGCGCCGCCCTGTCATCGTAATCCATTCCTGCCGTATCCATACGCATGATCTGCCGAAAGATCAGGTTCACAAAATCGATCACCTCGCTGCGGCTGCGGAAATTCTGGTTCAGATCAATCCGCCGGTCGATCCCTTCTTCCGTAAAACTGTTGTATTTTTCCAGAAAGATCTCCGGTCTGGCCAGCCGAAAGCGGTAAATGCTCTGCTTTACATCTCCCACCATAAAATAATTGTCTTCCCTGGCAATGCTTTTCAGCAGGTATTCCTGGACATAATTGCTGTCCTGGTATTCATCGACGCAGATATACTCAAAATAGTCACGATACTCCCTTGCCGCCCTGCCCGGCACTACCGCATCCCCATCTTCCTCCAAAAGGATCTGCAGCGCAAAATGTTCCATATCCGTAAAATCCAGTACATTCTTCTCCCGCTTCAGGGCAGCAAAGCGTTCCGCAAACGCGATCGTCAGACGGCAGAGTGCCATGGTGTTGCTCCTGATATGCTCCTGCATTTCACTAAACTGTGCATCGCTCACATCATACTGCGCCCGCAGATCCTGCAGCAGTTCCCTGATCCGCCCGATCTCTTTTTTGGCTTTTTCCCGTAACTCCGCATCCTCCGTCTTCCCCTTTTTCGGGGACAGTTTCGGCACTTCAAATGCCTGCAGCAGATGCCTGCGCTCCGCATATGTCCTTCGCTCTCCCAGCCGTTCTGCCAGCAGTTGATAATCACCGGCTGCCGGCAGATACGCTGCCGGTCCGTCTTCCCGCCTGCTTAGTTCTATGGCTCTGCCGCAAAGTTCACCGATCTTTTGGATCCTCCGATCGGCGCTCTGCGACAGCCGCTCAAACCAGGGCAGCCGTTCCGCTTCCGCCAGAGTATCGGCCAGTGCCTCCTCCATGCAGGCCTGCAGCCATTTTTTCGGCTGTGGACGGCTCATTGCCGAATCAAACAGCCGCAGTATCATGGCTGCAGCCGCATCTTCCTTTCCGTTCCCGCCGTAACTCTCTATGAAATGCAGAAAATCCTCTTTCTCCGCTGCGTACTCCTCTTCCAAAAGCGCATCCATCACATCCTTCATCATCAGTTTGCGCTCACCGGTATCCAGGATGCGAAAGCCCGGATCCAAAGCGATATCCGCAAAATTATTCCGCACCACATACAGGCAGAAACTGTCGATCGTTGTGATCTGTGCGTTATGCAGCAATGCCGCCTGACGGTCCATGCGCATATCCTCCGGATGCGCCGCGGAATATTCGGCGATCGCCTTACCGATCCGTTCCCGCATCTCTGCCGCCGCAGCCTTGGTAAACGTTACGATCAGCATTCTGTCGATATCGATGGGATGATGCGGATCGGTCAGGAGCGAGAGGATGCGTGCCGTCAGAACGGCCGTCTTTCCGCTGCCTGCCGCTGCCGAAACCAGAAGGTTCGAGCCCCGTGCGTCAATGACCGCCTGCTGTTTTTCCGTGTACCTGATCCCTGCCATTTATCCGTTTCCTTTCTTCCCACTGCCCTCACCGTCATCTGCTTCCGGCTGTTTTTGCCCTGCTGCACCATCCGTCTGTCCCATATCAGCGCGGATCTTTTCCCAGGCTGTTTGCGCATCCAGTTTTGTTCCCCGGTATCTGCAGCCCGGCAGTTTTACGTCAAAACCGCAGATCTCTCTGTGCGCACAGAATTCGCAGCTTTCCTCATTGAAGGGCGCTGCCGCCTTTTCACCGCTCAGGATCTCGCGCCCCAGGCCGGATACCTTCTTTTCCACATAATCCATCAGCAGCCGCAATTCCCCGGGTGCCAATACCTCAGAGCCGCTCTTGTAACTGCCGTCCTTCTTTTTCCCTACCCGTATCACATCCGACGTATCGGCTCCGCTATGGTCCAGCCCTGCTACCACCTCCGGCGCGCTGCTGATGAGCCCGGTCACGCGCAGTTCTTTGTGCAGTTCCCCAAGGATCTGTTTTTCATCCGCCGACGCATCTGTCAGTTTGACGATCGGATCTTTCAGGATGTAATAAAACAGCGCCGCCGGCACTACCTCCCGCTGCGGATAACGCAGACGCATTTTTTCCGCTGCTTCCCGCAGGTACAAAAGCAGCTGCAGCTGCAATCCCGCATATATTTTTTCCATTGCCAGCTTACGGCTCCCGGATTTATAATCCGTCACTTTCAGATACAGCTTATCTTCTTTTGCCATCACATCCAGGCGGTCAATCTTTCCGGTCAGCAGCATGGTCTCCCCACCATCCCCCACCGGCAGGATACGCTTAAAGTCACTTTCAAACGCTTCTGTCCTGAAGTCCCCCTGCGCCAGCTGATAACGTATGCTTTCCACACTCCGCTGCAATACTTGCTGCATCTGTTTCCAGCGGTAGGCCGTCCTGGCATCCTGCTCCAGCAGTTCCGCCCCGTATTCACCGGCTGCGAGTTCCATTGCCCTTGCCAGCAGGCCTGCGCCCGCCTCTTTTGGAACCGTCTGCCATTGGTATCCCTGCTCTTTCAGCAGGCGTCCGTACATCTCCAGCACGGCATGATACAGATTACCGATATCCATACGTTTGAGTGCTGCCGTTTCCCGTTCCGCCAGATGCAGCCCGTATTTCAGGTAATGCGCATACGCGCAGGAAGCAAACTGTTCCATACGGCTTACGCTGTTTTTCAGCATTTTTCCGTATAAGCCCTCCATCTCCGTATCCGCAAGTTTTTTGGGATGGTAACGATAATACGCCGCTGCAACCAGCCGCTGCGCCGTCAGCGCCTCCTCGCTGCGCAGTTCATCAAACAAGGTAAAGAATACCTTTTTCTCCTCCTCCGGCAGTCCGCCTGACGCAAATGCCGAAAGCATCTCTGCTGTCTTTGATCTCTTTTCCTTATTCTCTTCCGCAAGCCCGGTTTGCATTTTGGGAAACATCTGCTGCAATACCCCGATCAGATAGGACGGGCGTATACTCTCCCCTTTCTGGTCTGTCTTTGCATAAGATACCACCAGCCTCTCTGACGGCCTGCTCATCACATGATAAAGATACAGCCGCTGGATGAACATCTGCTGCCTGGGCGTCGGTGCCAGCGTAAACCCGGAAGCGGAAAGAAATTCCCGGTCCAGGTCCGAGATCATACCGCCGCTGCTGCTGACTTTCGGAACCACACCGTCATTGACACCTGCAAAGAACAGCACACGGATCGGTTTTAATCGCGTCCGCTCCATATCACCGATCACCACGCGGTCCACATCCAAAGGCAGGACGCCTACCTTGATCTCCGCAATGCCCGCCTCCAGGATCTCCAGGTATTCCTCCAGCGTGAGGTTTTCTTCTTTTAATAACTGCGCGATCTGCTCCAGCAGTTCGCATACATAACGATAGATCTGGCTGTATTCCTTTTCCCGCACGGCATCATGCTCCTCATGGAATTGTGCCACATATTCCTCCAGCCGCTCATACACATGGTTTTGCGTGATAAAGCGGTACAATGCTTCCGTGATCCGCAATGCGCTCCCGCCCTTTTTTACTTCCGTCAGCGGCTGCAGCAGTTTCATCACCTCCGCCCTGGTGGCATTGATCTTGGCAAAACCCTCCTCGTCCTCTTTCAGGTAAGCCGGCCTGCGGGTAAATCCGTTCTTCCAGGCTTTTTCCCCTCTTATACCGGCCGCGATCAGATAATTCTCCAGTGCATCGATGCGCTCCGGATCGATCGCCGCCATCCCGCTTTTCAGAAAATGCATCATGCTCTCATAAGGATATCCTTTCGCTGCCGTTTCCAGACCGCTGCGCATAAATTCCACAAAGGGATTCTGTTCCAGTTTCCTGTTGTTATCCAAAAATACCGGGATATCATATTCTGCCGCCAGTTGTTCCGCGTAGGGCACATACCGTTCCAGATCCCCGCTGACCACCGCGATATCCCGGTATGCCATTCCCTCGCAGCGTGTCAGATGCCGTATCCGGCGAAAGATCTCCCGCAGTTCCGCTTTGGGATCTTTTGCCGTAAAACACTGCAGCGCTTCCCCCGTTTCCCCTGTATATACCAGTTCCCCTCCCCGGAACAGTGACTGCTCCAAAAAGGCAAGCACGGGATTCCCCAGATAACGGTACACCGGCTGTTCCGGCAGCAGCAGATCCTTCCCCCGTCCGCAGCCTGCATTCTGTGCCAGTTGTTCCAGCGAACGCATGGTCTTCATGCTCAGCGAAAACAGCCTGTGCTCATCCATCACCCGGCGGTAGCTCTCCAGTTCCTTCGGCGGCAGGATCAGCGTCACGATCACTTCGCTGCACACCTCCATCAGTTGTGTGATCACATTGTTC
>JAFUUX010000094.1 GCA_017471325.1 Lachnospiraceae bacterium
TATTTACGGTATTTCATTTAATTGATTATGCTGAATTTATTGATAGAATTTGCAATGTGTACTGTTATATAATTATAGTTACAGTATGATATAGTACACATATCCATGAAAGTAAATATTCAATAATTTTAAAGATTTAATCGGGCACCTAAATAGGTGCCCGATAGTTATAAAAAATTCTTTACAGAGATACTGCTTCTTGTTATAATCATAGCATAAGCAGTATTTCTTACATTTAACATAGTTATTATTCTATAGTCATTTAGATTTGTTCCGGAAATTCTTGCTTATAATACCAAGCCCATTATTATAGGCAGGAATGAAGAAACATCTCTATTGTTATTCATATCCTGCCTGCAGAACAGGAAAGGAGAAAAGATGAGCAGCAACAGGGTGATGAAGAATTACGAAGAATTACAGTTTCGGGATGATTTCATGTTTGGAAAGATCATGGAAGATCCGGAGTTATGCAGGGAAGTATTGGAACGTCTGCTGGAGAGGCCGATCAGCCCACTGAAAGAGGTACAGACACAGAGAGAGTTCCGGTATACCGAGGATGATAAACCGATCCGTCTGGATGTATATAATGAAGACAGCGACAGGATCGTTTATGATGCGGAGATGGAAAATCTGAACCATAAAACCGTTGAGGCTCATATGCTGCCGCGCAGGAGCCGCTATTACCAGGGAGCCATCGATATCGACTACATGGATAAGAGGGATTCCTACAAGAAACTGCCGGACAGCAATATCCTGTTTATCTGTACCTTCGATCCGTTTAAGCAAGGACTGAGCCGGTATACCTTTACGGAGAGGTGCGAAGAGAATCCGGAGCTAACACTGGGGGATGGTACGAGAAAGATATTTTATAACTGCTGCTACGAGGGCGAGGAGATATCAGAGGAAGTGAAAAAGCTTTATGAGTTCATTCTGAACGGAAAAGCAGATGACGAGCTGACGAAAAAACTGGAGAAAGCAGTGGATAAAGGCCGCAGAAATGCAGTATGGAGGACACAGTACATGAAGGAATGGGTGTTGTTACAGGATGCCAGAGATGATGGCTGGGAAGAAGGCAGGGAAGAAGGCAGAGAAGAAGGTAGGGATTGGCATTTGGTAGAACAGGTCTGCAAAAAACTCCGCCGGGGAAAAAGCGTAGAACAGATCGCGGACGAAGTGGAAGAGGATATCAGCCACGTGCAGGCAATCTGTAGTGTGGCGGAAAAATATGCGCCGGAGTATGACCATGATAAAGTGATGGAAACACTGCATGCGGATGTGATGGTGTAAGGAAACATCAAAAGAACAGAGGCAGGCGCTTTCAGTTTCTAAAAAGAAAAGGCGAAATCGTTGATTTCAGACAAAATAATGGTATAATAAAGGCATAAAAGAGACGGGGGAATGCATGAACCGGGCAAAGATACGGGAAGAAGTAAAAACATTAGTGCCAATGGACGATATCATGTTCAGGAAGATGGCAGAGGATAAGGCATTTTGTGAGGAAATACTGCGGGTGTTTCTTGATGATCCGGTGCTGATAGTCTTAGATCATACACCACAGTATACGGTAACAAACTTACAGGGGCGTTCTGTAATTCTGGATGCGCATTGCAGACTGGGAGATGGCCGGGAAGTGGATATTGAGGTTCAGAATGCTGATGATGACGACCATCAGAGAAGGGTGCGGTATAACGGAGCATTACTCACGGCGAATACTGCCGATCCGGGAATCAAGTTTGAAAGAATATCAGATGTATGCGTGATATTTATTTCAAGATTTGATATTTTTGAAGATGGTTTTCCGCTTTATCACATTGACAGAACGGTAAGGGAAACAGGGAAAGTGGTAAGAAACGGCTTTGAGGAGATTTATGTAAATTCAGCAGTAAAAGATGGATCGGATGTATCGGAGTTGATGGAGGTATTTACCAGCCAGACCGCTTATAGCGATAAATTTCCGGTTACATCATCTGAGAAACACCGTTATCGTGAAACGGAGAAAGGACAGGACGATATGTGTGCAATAGTAGAAAAATACAGGGCAGAGGGGAAAGCGGAAGGAAAGGCAGAGGAGCGTCAAAATATTCTTGTGACTCTGACAGAGAATCTGATGAAGCAAGATCCAAAGTTGTCAAAAGAAGAAGCGGCGGATAAGGCAAAGAAGCTGATAACAGTATTTTAAAGGTATTAGCGGGCACCGATCGGTGCTCGGTTGCATTTGGTCCGTTACTATTCACGGGTAACAGCAACTGGCAAGTATAACATTGTGCATAAAAGACCGCCCGAATCATTCTGGGCGGTCTTCTGTATCCGGTCTTGTTTCAGCCTGTTCATTCGATGCCGGGGATTTTTTCTTTCGTTTCCTGGTCACCGGCAAATCGAATCGTTGCGCCACACCTTCAAACAGATTTTCACCCGCTCCTTTAAGGGATTCCATTATGCTGAGCCCATCACAATAAAACTCATTCCCATTCCCGCGGAATGAAGTGATGGAAGCACTGCATGCGGATGTGATGGTGTAAGGAAACATCAAAAGAACAGAGGCAGGCGCTTTCAGGGCGCCTGTCTCTATATAACAATAACCGCCGGATTAAAGAAAACAATCATTATCACCTTGCATTCCCGCTGATTTTATTGTATATTTTATGGCATGGCAAACAAAAGGGGTGGCATGCTGTTTTTTTGTATTATAGGGACAGTTGACATCCTGATGGATTTAGGAGAGAAACTATGGCAAAAAATCTGGTCATTGTGGAGTCGCCTGCAAAGGTAAAGACCATAAAAAAATTTTTGGGAAGCAACTATGAGGTACTGGCCAGCAACGGGCACGTGCGAGATCTGCCCAAATCTTCGCTCGGCATTGATGTAGAGCATGATTATGAACCGAAA
>JAFUUX010000095.1 GCA_017471325.1 Lachnospiraceae bacterium
ACGACAAAACTATTTTCGTTTTGTCGTTTACTGCGCCGGATTTTGGCCGCTGAAAGCGGCATATTTCCTTACAAAATCCGTGCGCATCCTCGCGGAGCGTTATAGTAAGCGCAATTATTTATTGCGCTTACTATAAAAAAGGATCACATTTCATCATGATCCTTTTTAATTTACCTTTTTCGGAAAAAATCCGGTTTATATTTTATTTATATCCTGTTGATTTTTTAGTTATAATTGCGTTCTCCAAATATCCCGGTCCCTACGCGTACATGCGTAGCCCCCTCTTCCACCGCTACTTCATAGTCGCCGGTCATGCCCATGGACAGGATCGGCTGTGCCGGAAAATAGCCGCGCATTGCATCACTGTATAAAAATTCCCGCAGTTTCCGGAAATACATGCGGTTTTCTTCAGGATCATCCACATAAGGCGCGATGGTCATCAGCCCCTGCAGATCCAGATGCGGCAGTTCAGAAATGCTGCGCACCAGTTCCGCGTTCTGTCCCATATCCGAAGTGCCGAATTTAGAACCCTCTCCGGCCACATTGATCTCCACGAGCACGGCCTGGCGGCAATCTGCTTTTGCTGCCTGCTTTTCGATCTCTTCTGCAAGATGCAGCGTATCCACACTATGGATCAGCGCCACTTTTCCGATGATATATTTGATCTTGTTTGTCTGCAGATGACCGATCATATGCCAGCGCACGTCCTCCGGCATTTCCGGCATCTTGGCCGTCAGTTCCTGCACCTTGTTTTCGCCAAATTCCCTGGCACCTGCCTTATAGGCCTCCTGCAGCATCTGCAGCGGCTTTGTCTTGCTGACGCATAAAAGCGTTACCTCGGACGGATCACGTCCCACGCGCATGCAGGCTGCATTGATCCTGTTCTGTACCGAATCGATATTTCCGCCAATACTCATTTTCACATCACCTCTTTATTCAAATACAAATTCATCATCGCTTAATTCATTCGCATTCAGCGCAATGTAATCATATTCGTTCAAGCCATACGTTGTATTGGATTTGACGATGGCATACTCATCATTTTCATACAGTACGATGATCTGTCTGAAATCCGCATACCCCTTATTGATATTGTATACCCCTGTCAGGATCCCTTTTGCGCTCACCGGATATTCCGCAAGCGTTTTTTCCTGCAGCAGGTAATCACCTATGCGCAGCTGGCTGTCATCGACAAAATAATACTCATCATCCTCGGAATAAGCCGTAATATAGATGCGCATGCTGGAAGAAGTACCGTCCTCCATAAAGGTTTTGCGCAGAAATACGCAGGTGTTGTCTTCGGATTTTTCCACCAGATAATCCTTTGGCACCAAAAAGAATTCTTTATTGACAATGGACGACTGCGGGATCTTTAACCCGACTTCGTTGCTCTCCTCCAGTTCGATCTCCAGATAGCGGTCCGTGCAGAAGTTCACCACGGAATTATTAAAAGAAAGAACGCAGAAACTGATATCCTGATCGTAAGGCACCACGGATACCTTTCCCCAAAGTATCTGCTGGTTCTTCAAAAAACGTACCTGCACATAATCTTCCGCCTTTAACTGCTCGGCTCGCTCCGGATCCGTGGGGATCGCCAGGCTCCAGTTTTCCGAAGTCAGCAGTTTATATACCGGTGCGCTGTTCCCTACCAGCGCATGATTGGCCAATTGTGTTTTTTCATAAGTGCTCTCATCAAAAACAGCCGGGGTAAGCCCGTTTGCCGATAAACTCTCATAACCGTCCGTATGGTAAACGACATAGCCCGGTTTTCTTGCCTTGGTCAGTTTCACGAGTTCCGTGGCATAGTTGCTGCCGATGTTCTGGATGTTGTTTAATACGTTGATATTTGCAAGTTTTAGCAGACTGCCGTCCAGGTCATACAGGAAATCATAGGTGGAATGAAAATCCGTTTCCGAAAAATTACGTGAAAACTGAATGATCTCCTGCCGCAGATCCCGCAGGTCTTCTTCAGACAAACTGCTTTCCCCGGTGGGGGAACTGGCCATGTCATTCAGCGCGCCGGTTTCATCAATGGCATAGACCAGATCACCTACGCCCACATGCTCGCCTTCACGGGCAAAATAGGTGATGTAGCCGGTATCACTGCCTTCCACGATCTCCTCTTCACGCAGCACCACGCCGCGGTACACATTATTGATCGCCAAAGAACCGGCCCGCACCTGATAACCGGAAATGTCTTTGCGGTTGATGAGCTGCACCATCAGATAGATCAGGTATGCCAAAAAAAGAAGCAGAATGAAAACAATCCGAGCATTCCACTTTGCATCCATTACAAATCCCGAATTGTTTTCTCTTCTGCCCATTACGCTCTTACTTATCCGCCTGACTGCTCAATTTACAGAGAAACGATAATGTTCTCTTTGAATTTTGCAGGGATCACCGATGCATCAGCAGAGATGCTGATACAGAAATCCACATTGCGTGCCTCGCTCAATGCCGCGAATTTATCCAGTACGGCTTCCAGCGCACTGTCATCAATGCAACTGATCTTTTTAAAATTATCGAAGTAAAGCTGTTCCAGATCATGATCCTGAGAAATGATACCGCAAATGAAACCATAGAACTCATCGCTGGTAGAAAACTGATATTCCGAAACATCAACCAAACGGATCTTATTGTTCAGTTCATACATATGTTTCGTGTTTTTGTCCAGATAGACAATATTACCCTTTGCTTCTTTGATCTCGCGGTTTACTTTATCAAGCATTTCCGCTGTTTTTCCTTTTCCCTGACTGCCTACAATCAACTGTATCATGTGGTAATACCTCCAAGATATAAAATTCCTGCAACGGTTCAGAATCCTGCAAAGCCTTCCGCTTACAGCATAGTGATATACTAACGCTTCGGTCTGCTCTGGATCGTTACAAATACTTACTGATTTAGATTATAACTTAAAAACGATACCATGACAACTGTTTTTCTAAAGATTTATAAATAACAGATCTGTTATTCTATCGTTTCATTGCACAGCTGCGTCATGCTTTGGTACAGCCCGTCAAAACTCTCTGCTCCCATGACAACGGCGATATATGGATGCCCGGCCATGGATTTTAAGTAAAGGATGATGCATTTCCCGGCGGCTGCAGTGCTCCCGGTCTTGCCGCCCAGAACGCTCACCGTAGCCGGTGATTCATACCCCTTCAAAAAATACTGGTTTGTTGTAGAGATCTCTTTGCTCACTTCCCCGTTTGCGGCAGAGATATAACTGAAACTGTATTTTTCCGTCTGTATGATCTTTTGGAATTCCGGCTGCTGTACGGCTGCCTGAAAGATCAGGTACAGATCATAGGCGCAGGTATAATGCTCATCATTCGTCAGGCCATGCGGATTCATAAAATGGGAATGGGTTGCTCCCAGCGCTTCTGCCCTGGCGTTCATCATATCCGCAAATGCCTCCATGGTGCCGCCCACATGCTGCGCCAGCGCCAGCGCGCCATCATTGGCAGAATAGACCAGCGTGACATACAACAGATCCCGGATCGAGATACGGTCCCCTTCTTTAAAGCCGAAATTCTGAGCGCCCTCCTCCCGGATCGCTACATCCCCGATGGTGATGATCTCATCCAGATCCGGACAATTCTCCAGCACCAGCAGCGCCGTCATGACCTTTGTCAGAGAAGCCGGGCTTAATCTCTCAAATGCCTGGTAGGAATACAATACCTCCGTGGCATCGATGTCATAGACACAGGCGGCTTTTAAACTTCCGGTATCGATCGTGCTGCTTTCCGTCACATCGGCCACCGCTGCACAGAGTTTTTCAGCAAACAAAGGTACCTGCGCCTGCTCGGCCGTGGTCGTCAGTGCATAATCCGCATTATTGTCCAGCGTTCCGTAGGGTACGGGCACATTCACGGTGCCGCAGCCGCATAACAAAGCGGCCGCCGTACACGGCAGGATCAGTTTTTTCTTAAGATTTATACATTTCACGCCACTCTAGTTCTCCACGTTCCAAAGACTTGATCAGCAGTTCCGCACTGGCCAGATTGGTCGCCAGCGGGATATTGTGCATATCGCAGAGCCGCAGCAGATTGTTGGCATCCACTTCGTGCGACATCGGGTTCAGCGGATCGCGCAGAAAGATCACCAGATCGATCTGATTATGCTCGATCTGCACGGCGATCTGCTGTTCACCGCCCAAAGGTCCTGCCAGAAACTTATGGATCTGCAGGTTTGTGACCTCTTCGATCAGACGCCCGGTCGTACCGGTTGCGTACACTTCGTGTTTGCACAGGATGCCCCGGTATGCGATGCAGAAATTCTGCATCAGTTTCTTTTTGGCATCATGCGCGATCAATGCAATGTTCATGTTTCGTAACCCCCTAGATCTCTATGTGGATATCGTCCCGGACCAGTTCCGAAAACGATATCGTCCCCG
Source organism: Lachnospiraceae bacterium (assembly GCA_017471325.1). Lineage (GTDB taxonomy): Bacteria > Bacillota > Clostridia > Lachnospirales > Lachnospiraceae > NK4A136. The sequence continues at coordinate 4,397 of JAFUUX010000095.1, forward strand.
TTAATTTAGGCTGCAGCCTGCGCATCCCCACGCTCAGCACAAACCCCATGCCGATATACAGACTCACCAAAGAAGTCAGGCCATAACTGACAAAAGGCAGCGGCAGACCTGTATTTGGCAGCAAGCCGGTCGTAACACCGATATTGATAAAACTCTGAAAACAGATGATCGACCCCATCCCAAAGCAGATGATCCTTCCGGCAATATCCCTGGCTTTCATGCCTACATAATAACACTCTGCGGCGATCGCCATAAGAAGTATGATCGTAGCCGCAGTTCCGGCAAAGCCCATTTCTTCACCGATGATCGCAAAAATGAAGTCTGTCTGCGGTTCCGAGATATAATTTCCGTTCTTTACCGAACCCACTTCATTATTGTTCAGCCCCTTGCCCCATAATTTTCCCGAGCCGATGGCAATCACGGAATTGCGCTGCTGGTAAGCCGTGGTCAGCGCATACTTATCCGGCTGCAGCCAGGCAAGGATACGCTTCTGCTGGTAATCATTGATCAGATCCTGATCCGGCTGCAGAACCAGACATATCAGATTTATGAGAAGCTGGATGTTTTGGAAGAGCAGCTTAGGGGATATGGGTTTCTGCGTACACATAACAGTTTTCTCGTCAATATGACGCATATTCGGGGAATCAACAGTTAT
>JAFUUX010000096.1 GCA_017471325.1 Lachnospiraceae bacterium
ATAGTTTCATAGCCGGTTCAGGAACAGGCCATTTCTTCTTTTGCCACAACTGATATATCAAACTCCCAACCACTATCAGAAAAACGGAAAGAAAAGATGTCCGGCCAGATTTGTCGGTCCCAGCGTCCCAAAGGAATGCCTCACCATTCCATCCCGTTCCAGTGTTCGTTCCGGAAGTATCCCCAGAAAATAGGATGATACTGTAAGCAACATGACAATCCCTGCCAGCCACATGCTGACATGGGCTATTTTTTTATAATCTTTCCCGTAAGAGGCTACGATCATGGCCATATCCCGGAAAATATAAGTATCATTCTGTTCCCGCATGAGTATCGCATATATCCAGCCGACCAGCAGCATTCCGCTTAAGATCACCTGTTCCCTGCGTGTCTCCGCTTCTACCAGGATATTATAGACAGCCGGGATAATGATCAGCAAACGCAGGTTTACAATACTCTGATAAAGCATTGCCACAAATTCCGGAGAGCCGCCCTTAAAAAGTCCGGCAAACCAGACCACAAAATTCTGTAAAAAATATGTAGATCCCAGCAATTCATAAAGCAGGATTGCAACAAGGAATATCCAATACATCCGATCCATAACCTTGCTGTATTTCTTCAACGCCTCCTTAAGTGCTGAGTTTGTATTCGTGGCATTCATCCTTTTCTCCTCTATTAATCGCACTTTTTAATATCTGACTACGTCCAACTAACGCATGTGAGACTCTAAGGGCTGAAGCCCTAAGACTCTCATCAGGTGTCGATACCGTTCTAACGCATAGTGTTCTTGTAACGCAGCAGAGCTGCTAACAAGAACATCTATAACCGACCATAGATGTTTCCGTTGAAGCTTCGCTTCTTATAGATGTTTCCGTTGGAAGCCTGCTTCTTACGGAAACACTATGCAGAGCACGGAAACACTATACAGCGTATCGAACGATCACTAACGGTATCCGACTCCCTTTTCGCCAACATCAGTTTCTTCTTTCACCGGCACTACCTTCCCCAGTTCTGCAAAGGCCAGCAACAAAAATGTATTAAACGATACCTCGATCATATGATGCTCGATCAAACAGTCCACCGCAACCACCGCCATCAAAAACATGGAAAAATAAGCTTTCCGTTTCATCAGACGTACCTGTATCCCGGTAAGCAGGCTCATATAGATCACAAATGCAATTGCACCATACATAGCATAGAGCCTGGTATAAGAACAATCCACCCAAAAATAATAATCCAACGATCCATCTGAACCTCCATACCCCACCTGTTGAAATTCACTTCCGAGCCATGAAAAGGGAAATGCTTTCAAAAGAATCGCATTTGTATACATACGGTTTGCCAGAGAATAATATCTGTTATACCAGATATCCGGATCAGATTGATATATAATTGCAAAAAAGAAAGCAAGCGCTGCCAAAAGCCCAAAAGAGGAGACCATTCCATATTTCCATATTCTCTCTATCCCTCCGGGCAGCCCCCACCTATTCTTTCTCCATAGTGCCCTGACCAGACATCCTGCTGTCGCCGCGCATACACAAAAAAGAGAGATCTGACCATCCACAAAAAGAATATTGATCACGCTCAGGATCCCGATCCCAAGGTACTCCCACCATTTCAAATTTCCCTGTTTCAGGAACATATACAAAAGTATCAGAAACATCACATGTGCTGATAGATCCGTACAGTAATTCATTCCAAAAGCATGCCTTGCAAAGGTACTGCCCGGCCGTGACCACGATAGATCTTCTATGATCCCAAAGCGCGACAGGATAAATGCCAGGCAGATAACACCTGCGCCGGAAAGCAATGCTATCTTTCCGATCTTTTTGATATCCCTTCCTGCTGCCGCAACAATTAAAAGCAGTGAAGAAAAAACCGCCATATCATAACTATCCCGCCAATAGACAGCATAAAACCAGCCCACAAAAAGCAAAAGGCTCAGAATTAGTTTTCTGACCGCCCCTTTTGCCTCAAACAATATCGTAAAGATTGCAGGAATGATGATCAGGTGTCTGATATTAAAGATCAACTCAGCCACAGGGCGGATCAACTCCGCCGGCAGAAAACTCAAAACAGATATCATTCCTTGCACTATGGGAAAGATGATCATAGAGGAATACACATAATCATAAATAAAAATGACCGCAAAGAAAAAATAAAACATCTTCTCCATGGGTTTTCTATATTTTTCTGCCATGATCATCCTTCTTCACTTCTCCCCTTCTTATTCCCCAGTTCGTGGTAAAAGCCATCCACCCGGAACCTTCCCCCACGCAGGTATCTCGAACCATACACAACATCCGCATCCCCTCTCCGTAAATAAACGATTCCACCAGGCGCTGGAAGTCCCTGGGATCATATTCCAGATCCGCATCCTGCACGTCCCCCGACCGCCTGAAAACCTGTGCGCAGAGCCCTGCCTTTTCCCATGTTTTTCCTATGAAAAAGGATTGTATCCACACGGTTCTTTAGTTTCCCTTTCAAAAGTTCCCGCGTGCCATCCGTAGACCCGTCATCCACCACGATGATCTATGTCCGGAGCCCGCAGTTGCGCACCCGTTCCAATGCAAGTTCAATGATCCCCACCTCGTTATAGCACGGGATCACTTCTGATATTACCAGATGCTCTTTATTCATCTGCATATTCCCGCCTCTTTCACACTTTTCCAAATTTAGTGATAGATTTCCATCACCCCCGCAAGTCTTTTTTTGATTCTATGAACCACTATTTTCTATACCTCCTTCCGCACTTCCCATCCATCGATTGTCCTTTCCTTTGAGTCAAAATTCACACCGATCTTGAGTACCGTGCGCCTGTCCGCAGCATAAGGCTTCGCATATCCCATATCCTCTATCTGCTGAAGTGCTTTCTCCGCACTCTTATCTCTCTTAAATTCAAATATATATATATAATCATCCGTCTCAGCAATAACATCTGCCCTGCCCCTGGCTGAATGTATCTCCGTCATGGTAAACTGTCCCAGCAGCATAAACACGATGTAGATCACATTCTGGAAGTTCTGCTCGACTACCCTCTCGTCCTTCGGATAGGGCAGCCTTGCAAAAAGTGCGGTAAAACGTTCGCGCAGGCTGTCGGTATCGCCTTTTCTGAGATCTTTTACAAAGTTCCTCACATCCAAAGGGGATGCGTCATTTTCATCACAGAGATAATATGGCGCAAGACTTTTTAAAAACCCGTATTTTACTTCCTCATTCGGGTATCCGAGCGCATAACTTCTGAATTCCTTATCAAAACCCTTGATCGTCAGATATCCGGTCTGATAAAAAAGCGGAACAGGATTTTTGCTTTCAATACGATAATCAGTCAATGAAGCCTCATCTTCATAGTATTCATCTGTTGTAAACTGTTTTGCGTCAAATCCGGAACTTTTCAGTTTTTCTATCAGGAAAGTGGGCGTTCCGGTAGAAAACCAGTACATACCGAATTCTTTTTTTGAAAAAGCATTCAGTATACTGAATGGATTATATATGCCTTCCGAATGATGACTGAAATGGTACCCATCATACATCTTTTTTAATTCTGATACACATGCTGCATCATCCAGCGTTTCCGACTCCGCCAGCGCAGATATTTCCGGTCCAAAATTGGCGACGAGTTCCTTCTCCGTAATGCCGCATATACTGCTATAGGCTTTGTCCAGCGATATATCGTTTAACTGGTTCAGATCACTGAATATGCTCACCTTGCTGAATTTGGTCACACCCGTGATAAATACAAATTTTATATATCTGTCATAACTTTTCAGCGTACTGAAAAATCCCTTGAATACCTCCTTATTATGCTCAAGCCTTTCGCTGTCCGAAACCTCCAATAATGCCTTATCATACTCATCAACAAGTACGACTGCCCCTTTACCGGTCTTTTTATACGCTATTTCTATCAGGTTCTGAAACCTGCCTGCCAATGTAAAGTTGCCAGGATCAGTCTTATATTCCGCCTCCCATTTGACCAGATGAGCCTCCAGCACCTTCTCAATGGCAGATTCACTTTTATACTCATCACGGTTAAAATCAATATAAAAAACCGGGTACTCCTGCCATGCATCCGGATCATCCTTTTGAAGTTCCGCTATCGCAAGCCCTTCAAAGAGTTCCTTTTTCCCTTCAAAAAACGCACGCAGCGTGGACAGGAAGAGACTCTTGCCAAAGCGCCTGGGCCGGCTCAAAAAATAAGGCTTACCACTGTTAATAAGACGGTATATGTACGCTGTCTTATCCACATACAGATATCCGCCCTTCCGTATATCTTCAAAGTCCTGTAATCCTATAGGAAGTTTTCTGTTTGAAATATCCATGCGCTATCTTCTCCGTTGATCATCAAAAATTCTTCTGTTTCCGCATTCAGGTGCTTCAGATATGGTAACTGCTATTCCCGCCATCAAGGAGGAGACGAAACGATCCGGCTTTTCCCTTTTTCATCTGAAAAAATCAGACATCATACGCTGCGCTTTGTTAGTCCTCTCAATAGATTCTAAATAGTTACTTTCATCTGTCAAAAAAATTATAGCGTATGATACAGTACAGCGCCCGGAATGCATCCTTCATCCCGATCTTCTTTCCCTGTTCAAAAGTCCTCGGATGATAGGAGATCGGGATCTCATAGATCTTGCAGCGCCTTTTGGCGATCTTGGCCGTGATCTCCGGCTCAAAGCCAAATCGGTTTTCCTTTAATTCAATGGACTGTATGACATCCCTGCGGAACATTTTATAACAGGTTTCCATATCCGTCAGCGCCAGATCAGAGCAGATATTTGAGATCCCCGTCAGCAGTTTATTCCCCAGTTCATGGTAAAAGCCATCCACCCGGAATCTTCCCGCACGCAGGTATCTCGAGCCATACACGACATCCGCATCCCCGTCACCATAAATAAACGGCTCCACCAGGCGCTGGAAATCCTTGGGATCATACTCCAGATCCGCATCCTGTACGATCACCAGATCCCCCCCGGCTGCCTGAAAACCCGTGCGCAGTGCTCTGCCTTTTCCCATGTTTTTCCTATGAAACAGTATCTTGTCCACGCGGTCTTTCAGTTTGCCTTTCAAAAGTTCCCGTGTCCCATCTGTGGATCCGTCATCCACCACGATGATCTCTGTCCGAAGTCCGCAGTTACGCACCCGTTCCAATGCAAGTTCAATGGTCCCCACCTCGTTATAGCACGGGATCACAACTGAAATCACCAGATCCTCTTTATTCATCTGCATTTCCCCCTCCATCATACTCCCCACTATAACCCAAACCACGCCTTTTTTCAACAAAAAATATCTCCTTCCCCCTTGACAGAAGCCTCATTATTTCGTAAAATCTACTTTGTGCTTATCGGACTGTCCGTGTCCGGCTCCGGTTTTGCACAGCAACAGTTATATTCAAAGTCAGGAGGTGTAGGGACTTGGCAAATATCAAATCTGCGAAGAAGAGAATCATTGTCAGCAAGACAAGGGAAGAGAGAAACAAAGCGATCCGTTCCGGCGTAAAGACTGCTGTAAAGAAAGTATATGCAGCGATCGAGTCCGGTGATGCAGCCGCTGCAAAGGACGCTCTGGTAAAAGCAGCCAGCACGATCGATAAAGCGACCAGCAAGGGCGTATATCACAAGAATTATGCTTCCAGAAAGATTTCCCGTTTAAATCTTGCTGTAAATAAAATTGGCTGAGCCAATTCAGGAAAATCAAACAAAAGATAATACACAGACACCCGGGTACCGTCATGCCCGGGTTCTTTATATGCCGGAAACCGATCACGGCAGATTATCATCTATAGCATTCGGAGAAGAAGATATGCGAAAAAGAATCAATGCCTACCTCTTATTTATCGACCGTATCCTGGCACACGAACTTCCCGTCACGGCCTCTTTTCATGATGGCGGTGAGCATACGGATACCCTGGTCAAAGATACGATTCCCACGCGGAAAGACTACGAAAGGCTGCTGTCCTTTCATCTGCATCAGATTACTTTTTTTCAGCACGAGCGGCTGATCCACCTGATCGTCACCGTGCTTTTCGCTTTGCTTGCTTTTGCGCTGTTCATCTTAAACTACACGGAACTGATGGCAGAGCGTACCAATCCCGGTCTGGTGATACTTCTGGTACTGGTCATGGTTCTCTTAGTTCCCTATATCATGCATTATTTTATCCTGGAAAACGGCGTACAGAAAATGTACCGCCAATATGATGAAATGGTACGGCAGATCCGCAGTTAAAACCTGCGGATCTTTTTGCTTCCGCGGTTCAGGCGCTTTATGTTCCACGTTCCGACAACTGTATCAGATCCCCTGCTATGCTACTGATCCCCCTCCTGCTCCGGGTGTCTGGTTTTCTTCCTGCCCTCCCGCCGTGCTTTCTGTTTCGCAGCGGCCGGTCCCTTTTTCTCCGCATACCCGTCTATGATCTTCTCGATCATCAGTTTTTTTACATACACATCAAAACTGAGCATACAGATAAAGGAAAACAACTGCAAAAACTCCTTTTCTTCCCCCTCCTCCAATTCCGGAAAACTTTCCCTGGACTTATGGAATTTCTCCAGGATATCCTCTTTGAAGTCACCGATCTGCTCCCGTTCCGTGCCGATCACCTCGTCATAGATCGATGCGATCGTCGTCTTTCCGTCTTTTCCGAAATACCGCTCAGCCATCGGCCCGAGCATCTGCTGGATATCGCTGATCGAGAGTATATTCTTAAAATAGTAAATAAAAATCAGCAAAAGGATATGCTCTTTATTATACTTTTTCTTTTCCGGCGGGGGCAGCAGATCATTCTTGGCGTAATTATTGATCATCGTCTTGGTCAGAATGCGTTCCGTCCCCTGGTGACGTGCCGTATTTTTCAGATGCGTATCGATAAAAGAAGTCACCTGATCCATATACAGATCGATATTCGGTATATCCTCCGGATCGATAAAATCGATCCGCCCAAGACTCGCCATGATCGAATTGATCAGATCCTCCATATCCAGTGTCATTTGTTTTCCTCCCGCCCTATGTCAGTCCATTCTTAAAATCAAAAAGCAACAACTAACCATTGATCTCCATATTTTCCAGGGGATCGATCCACGTATCGGCATAACGCACCCAATACGTAAAGATGCTGGTTTCGTCCACAAAATAAAGCAGCACGCTTCCACGCCCCACAGTATCATTTTCCCCGGCCAGCGCCAGACCGAACCCCTCATAGACGCTGGTATATCCGTTTCCATGATCCAGCACGATCTGGTAACCCTTATCCGCATTCCCCGTCACGCTCACCACCGTGCCGTCCGCCGTTGCGATAGCGCGGCTCTCTGCCGCTGCCGAAAACACCGCTGCCGGCGCATCTTCCGGAATGTCCAGAGTTTTCTTTTCCTCCGGTCCCATTGCATCAGTCCCTGTCGACGCCGGACTATCTTCTATCGGACTATCTTCTATCGGATTTTCTTCTATCGGATTTTCTTCTGCCGGATTTTCTTCTGCCGGATCCGTTTCCTCCTCTTCCGGATCTCCTTCCTCCTGCGGCTCTTCCGCCAGCAGCGTAGCAGCCCCGCGCAGCGGATAGGCATTTGGAATATAACGAGCGGCTTCCGCTGCCTGCATTGCCGCCAGTTCATCGGATTTTGCTGTCAGCGTGCTGCTTAACGTAGCGTTTTCCCGATCCTGTTCTTCATCCCGCAGCGTCAGTTCTTCTATTTTTTCATTTGCCGTAGTGACATTGATCCGCAGAGTATCTGCAATGCGCTGCTGCTCCTTAAGCTGTGCATTCAACTGACCTAACTGCCCCCTGTAAATACCATTCATCAATATAAACAGCAATATGATTCCCACTACCACAGCAGCGATCACCCAGGGGGCAACCATCGTCCGGCGTGCCTCCCCGTGTTTATCCTGTCTGCAGATCTCGATCTTCATCCCCGCATGCCGCGGAGCCGTTTCTTTTTCCTGCTCTTTTTCCTGCTCTTCTTTCAAATTTTCCTGCCCTTTCGGTGTTAACATAAAAAAATACAAGTGTATTATATCACCTTTCGTACAAATTTTACAGTTTTTTCTTTACTTTTCACAAATACTGTGCTATATTGACAATGTCGTTGTTTGACGCAAACATTTTTTGGAGGTAGTAAGACATGCAGGGTACAGTAAAGTGGTTCAACGCTCAGAAGGGTTACGGTTTCATCTCCACTCCGGAAGGCAAAGATGTATTCGTACATTTTTCCGCTATCCAGAATGTGGACGGCTATAAGACCTTAGATGAGGGACAGGCTGTAGAGTTTGAGATCGTTGATGGTCCTAAGGGCCCCCAGGCAGCAAACGTAAACAAGAAATAAGTTTTCTGTTACGGCCACGGTTTTAATATGTTGCAGTTATGGAACGATTAAAACAGGAACGATGAAAACAAAAAGCAGATTGTGTAAACAGTCTGCTTTTTCTTTTGATTTTTTCTTTTGATTTTTTCTTTTGATTTTTTCTTTTGATACTTTCAAACCTTTTTTTCCGTCTGCCTGCAAAACTCAAGCACTTCCTGAAATACCATTTTTCCGCCAAACAGATCCAGTGCCGAACCGACCGTTGCATTTACATGCCCCCGCCCCAGCTGTGCCAGTTCCTCCAAGTCTGCAAAACTATGGATCCCGCCCGCGTACGTCACCGGCACGCCCTCATATTCTCCCAGACATCTTGCCACTTCCGTCTCGATCCCTGAAGCCTTGCCCTCTACATCCACGGCATGGATCAGATACTCACCGGCATATTGCTCCGAATCTTTCAGCAATTGTACATCCAGTACCGTATCCGTATATCTGCTCCAACGGTCTGTCACGATATAATATCCGTGCTCCCGGCCATCTTCTTTTTTCCGGCAGGAATAATCCAGCACCAGGTGCTCCCGTCCTACGGCCCGCACCATTTTCTCCATGCGTTCCAAATCGATCCTTCCCTCACGGAAAACGTATGAAGTCACGATCACATGACTGGCGCCGGCGTCCAGAAAAATCTCCGCATTTTCCGGCGTGATGCCGCCTCCCACCTGCAGTCTGCCGGGATATGCTTTCAATGCCTGTAACGCCTGGGCTTTTGTCTCCTCATATCCCTCCGTACCCACACCGTTCAGCAATATCACGTGCCCGCCTCTGATCCCATAGGATCCATAAAAACGCGCATAAAAGGCCGCATCCTGCTCCGCCACAAAGTTTTCCTTTGCTGCGGTCCCGCTCAGTGTCCCCCCCACGATCTGCTTGACTTTTCCATTATGAATATCAATGCATGGCCTGAATTCCATTGTCGCGCACCACTCTCCCTGTTCGAAAAATTACAGCCGGAAAATCCCGGCTCTCCTTTTCCCGAAAAACCCCCTCCCGGCTTTTCTTTCCCGTGAGGGGGCATCTGATCTGTCCGTATCAGCCGATCACATCCGACATATCGTACAGTCCGGATGTTTTCCCTGCCAAAAACTTCGCTGCCTGCACAGCACCTTTTGCAAATACCGCTTTGGAATAAGCCCTGTGGGAAAAGGTCACCACCTCGTCCTCACCTGCAAAGATCACATCGTGGTCTCCCACGATCGTGCCGCCGCGTACAGCAGAGATCCCCAGTTCCTTTTTCTCCCTCTTTTTCCGTACCTGACTGCGGTCATACACATACTCATACTGACCATCCATTTCTTCATTGATGGAATCCGCCAATGCCAGCGCCGTGCCGGAGGGTGCATCCACCTTCAGATTGTGGTGCTTCTCCACGATCTCGATATCAAATCCTGCCGGTGCCAGCGTTGCTGCCGCTTCTTTTAAAAGTTTCAGCAGCATATTGATGCCCAGAGACATATTGGCAGATTTTAATACCGCTGTCTTCTGCGTGCTGACCTCCGTGGCACGCTTTACCTGCGCTTCACTTAACCCCGTAGAGCAGAGCACCACGGGCATCTGTTTATCCTCGCAGTAATCCAGCAGCGCATCGATCGCAGCCGCGTTGGAAAAATCGATCACCACATCCGCTTCCACATCGCAGTCCGTGATCTTTGCAAAAACCGGATAAGTATTCCGGATATGATCTGACAGATCGATCCCTGCCACGATCTCAGCATCCGGATCGTTTTTTACCAGATTCGTGATCGTCTGTCCCATTTTTCCGTTGCAGCCGTGCATGATTATCCTAGTCATTTCTATGTTTTAAACCTCCTCTTTCCCCTTAACGCCTGCAAGGGATACCTGCTCACCCCTTGCACTTTCTTGTTTCCGTTTTTTGATCAAAGGATCCCGAACTTCTTCATTTCAGTTTCCAAAACTGCCGCGTGCTCCGGCTCCATCTCTGTCAGCGGTCTGCGCAGCACACCGGTACAGTGTCCCATCAGTTCTTCCGCTTTCTTTACCGGGATCGGATTTACTTCACTAAACAATGCGTTGATCAGCGGCAGTGCTTTTAACTGTATCTCCCTGCTGCCGGCGATATCCCCGTCAAAGAATTTTTGGCACATATCATGTGTCTGTTTCGGTGCCACATTGGACAATACCGAGATCACGCCTTTTCCGCCCAGGGAAAGCAGCGGCACCACCTGGTCATCATTGCCGGAATACAGATCCACATCTTCCCCCGCCAGGCTCATCAGCTTCGCCACCTGGGAAATATTCCCTGTTGCGTCCTTCACACCCACGATATTTGGCACTTCCCGGCACAGGGCCACGATGGTCTCCGGCAGGATATTCACACCGCCGGTACGCCCCGGTATGTTATACAGGATGATCGGCAGTTTCACGCTTTCCGCCACCATTGTAAAATGCTCTTTTAAGCCCTTCTGGGTTGCTTTGTTGTAATACGGCGTGACTACCAGCAGACCATCTGCACCGCGTTTTTCTGCCTCCCGTGACAGATAGATCGCTGTCTCGGTGCAGTTTGAGCCCGTACCTGCGATCACCGGGATGCGTTTATTCACATATTTTACGCAAGCCTCGATCACATCCAGATGTTCTTCATGCGTCAGCGTGGAAGCCTCACCTGTCGTGCCGCATACGATGATCGCATCCGTACCTCCCGCGATCTGAAACTCGATGTTTTTCTGAAACTGCTCATAATCCACAGTTTTGTCTGCTTTGAACGGTGTCGTGATCGCCACACCTGCTCCTTTGAAAATTGCCATGTCCTTTTCCTCCTGTTCTGGCTGTTCTTTGTTGTTGCATGGAAACGTTTTTCGGAAATGAAAAGCCGACACAGACTGCCGGCGTATCTTTCAAAATCTGATAGCGCCCCATCTTCAAATCTGACAGTGCCCCATCCGTAAAAAACGATAGCACACCATCTTGGATTCCGACAATGCCTATCCGCTCTGCATATCCCTTGCATGGCTCCGATAGCGCATGATCTTCATTCCTGAAAGATGACAGTGATACCGGTATTTCCGGCACCCCCAAGGCAAGCCTTACGGTATCGGCTCCCTTTCGGCGGTTTCCCCTTTCTCCTGCTTTCCTCTGCACCCGCGCATCCGGCAGTTTACTGATGAAACCCGCAACCTCTATCTTTATTAACTTACAAGTGAAACTATAACACTATGCGCGGCTTGTGTCAATCCCCCATTCCTCAGATATGGTGGTTTCTGGTTACTATTCACAGCCCTTCGTGCTGCGATAGTAACGGGCTCTGATCAACGGCCAGACCACCGGTAACGGATGAGCACATAGCAGCCCGCATAACGCATTTTCCTATTTTGACGGCAGCGGTTTACCTATTCCGCAGTTCCTCCCGCCGCCTGCGGTATTCGATGATCGGAAAATCCGCCGATACCAGGTTTTCTGCCATCCTTAGATCCGATCGTTTTGGCAGCTGCTTTTCCACAACACGCTTATCCTGCCTTTCTATGACCTTATTCGCCAGTTTTCCGATCCACGCGATCAACGCATCCACTGCTCCGATCCCGGTGATCCTATCATAAAAACGCACTGCCAGAATGCTGTTTTCCTCATCCACAGGAATAAAAAACGCAAAGATCTTTATCTTATCGTTGATCGTATTCAGCCACAGGTTGGGATAGCGAAATGTCAGATTGGTCGGCTTGATCACACTCTGCTCCGCTTCCAGTGGTTTCTGCCCCTGATCTTTTTCATTATTTGCGCTGGTCTGTAACGTATTCTCATCCAGCCAGACTACTTTAGGGCCATTGCAAAGTGTTTTATTTCCCTTTCCGATCGTATTATGGTGGACGAACGGAAGATGCGAAACATCCAACTGGTTCTCGATCACACGGGAATAATGCGTTTTCCACGGATCTTCCAGATGGCTGTATTTTAAACGCCGATCCAGAAGCACTTCAAACATGGCCGGCTCCCCTTCCGGTTCCCTGTCCCCATACCAGACGAAGAGTATCCCTCCCGCTTCTTTACAGGGAATGTGTTTCAGATGAAAGCGCCCCAGATTCTCCGTTGCATTCTTCCCATTGGCCGGCACCAGGACGCATTTTCCTTCCCTGTCAAATTCGATCCCATGGAACGGGCAGCGGATGCAGTCCCCGGATAATTTCCCCTGACTCAGCTGCGCCCCCCGATGGGTACATTTATCCGCAAAACAACTGACCGTGCCATCCTGATACCTGCAAAAAAGCAGATTCATGCCAAGCCTCTTCACACCAAGCATTTTTCCTTTCCGCAGTCCTTTGGCATCCAGCACGGCATACCATTGATTTTTGATCATCTCTTAATTCCGCCTTTCCAAAAGTCACATTTTATACTCGCAAACATTCCAGATAAAAACATAAAACAGCCATACTATAACAAGTGCCCATAATGCAATAAACACAAATATGTCATTCTTCTTTTATTTATATTTCACAAATCATTCCTCATTAATTCAATTCCCTATCACGAGCTAGACAACTGCTTCCCAAATTCTTTTTCCCGCCACCAATGTTTCCTTAACACCTGGATATTTCTTTTGATTAAAGTTAAATGTCAACATATACCCTTGTTCCAGATGCATCTGTTCCAAATAATCCGCCAACTGATGTTCCCCTTCCTCGTGATATGCAGAGCCACGCCATATTTTGAGTTCAACTACATATTGTTTTCCCAGATAATCAACGACCACATCCATTCGTTTTTCATCTGAAGTCTCCGTTTCCACATAACAGTTCCCTGTTCCATTAATGATCGGTTTCAGATAAAACAAGAAAAACTTTCTTCCTTCTTTCTCATGAAACTTTTCATTACAATTCCCATACAATTCGGTATAATGGACTGCAAATCTTTCCAGTATAAGCGCCATATCCAAGACACCATCTTTAACAAACTGATTCTTATCCATAGAACCTGACACATACATTTCATCTGATTTCTTGGAAGCTTCTGTAACAAACAAATTATATAGCCTCATCCCCAATATACGATTTGAAATCGCTACAACTCCATTTTTATCGTATATGTATCCAAACATCATTGCGATACTGATCTCACGGTCATAACGGTCAAACGCCACTTTTCTGCCATAGTATAAAATCTCGTACAACATATCATGTAGTTTAGGATATTGATCCAATTTCTTGATCATATCATCAAAAAGCGTATTCCCTTCGCCAAGTAAAGCCTTTACTGCTCTTTGAAACCCCATTCTACTCCAAGCATCTTCCATTTTGTCATCATCCATCAATTGGCACAAACGTGATACAAGATACGGGTAACCAGAGGTATACTCCCTTAGTAGTCTTGCCATGCTTTCTACATCCATCCCGGTTGCATGATCCGCCTCATATTCACAAAGCATTCCGGCTATACCTGCTTCCATCAAGGACATATCTTCCGTATATCCAACCGCGACATTCCACGGACTATTATACTGATGTTCCTCTTCCGAGCGTATTTTCAGTTTCAGATTTTTTATATCATATACCCCGGCCAGTATTACTGATTGGAATGTAGGTACTTCATTCCGTATCAAATACTTATCCCGCAAAAATCCAAGGAATTTAAGGAACGCTTCATAATTCCCTGCCTGATCCACCTCATCGATCAACAGCACAACCCGTCCACCGCACAGATTACACAATTCCGTGCAAAACATCCCTAATTGCGTTTTTTTCATCGAGGGCATATTTAAATTCAAGACATTTTTGATCTGCTTTTCCTTATCCTTAGACAGACCATTTACTCTTTTATAATATATACATTCAAATAATAGATCACAAAAAGCCTTATAAAAAGTTCCTGCATCTTTATATGCATCATCTTCTAATCCTTCAAAGCTAATCGAGAATACAACATAACCAATATTTTCCAGTTTTTTCTTTAGTGCCAAAAGCGTCGTAGTCTTTCCATACTGCCGTCCACGATTAATGGTAAAATAATCTCCACGCTCAACCATTTTCGTCATCCGATCGACGGTGTGCGAAACATCTACCATATAGTTTTTCTCAGGAAAACACACCCCTGTGGTATTAAATGTTTTCATATCCTATATCCTTTCCGGCTAATGAAAAATTTCTTCTTCATAATTTGTTCAAATCTCAATCAGCCTTTATAACTTGTTGGATTGTAACAATTTTGCAACAGTATACGGTCACAATGTCTTTGGGCATGTTTTGGATCAGCAGGATCGTCTTTATTCCGGCTGAACTTATCATACACCATCATTATACACTTATGGCACAAAATCAATATCCCCGGAACCATTAATGCTCTCTATTTCCAGCCCCCATGACTTCCATTTCTTCTCAGATTCATAAGTCCCATCTCCGGTAAATTCTTCCAAATACGGCTCATAATAGTCATCCGCATTACAATACTCCTCAAGATCCCGATCCAAATCCTCTCCGATCTGTTTAAACAGGATGCCTCGGATCTCATCTGATGAAAGAAAGGGATTTTGATTTAGTTCTGTCTTCAGATGCTTTCTCAGCATAGATACATCCCTTATTGAAAAGACCAAAGTCACTTTCGCACTGCAGGGATAACACCCCCCATGCTTTGTATGCCAGTCACAACCGCCTTCCCATTCTACGGTCCAGACTCCTTGACAAAATTCTTTAAATCCCTTGTTCTCCGCTTTTTTCCAATCATTTTGGTTTGCTGCACTAAAAACCTCAAGGTACATATCTGCCAGTTTTTGAGCTGTCGCTTTTTTTATATCATGCTCGGCCTGTATATGATCTACAATAAGCGATGTATCCTCTCCCTTTTTAGCCAGTTTATGTATTCCGGACATAAGAGTAACCATGATCATCCGGCTATTCTTCGCCTCACACCTATTCTCCAAAAGCATCTCATAAACTGCATAGGGATCATTACTCAGTTTTTCAAAACCATTCTTCCAAATATACTCTTTTAATAATCTCGCCTCTTTCATGGTTTTCCTTTCATTCAAGTGATTCCTTTCGCCCCCAAAGCATGTTCCAAATACTCTTATAAATAGTCTATTGCTGATTCCACCATTTCCTTCATATCGTGTACAATAGTATGACCATTCAATACCTCTATTTCAAACCTCTCCTTCGGAAACTCCATAATATGATGAAGGTTGATGATCAAATCTCTTTCCGTGCCCAGTTTCAGGATCCACTCTGCACAATTATTACCGCAATTAGAAGCATTGACCACGCGCTCCGGACAATACTTCATCAATATCACCGCTTTAGTTCCGCCCGAAAGTCTGGTCGGCGGAATCTGACGCAATACCGGACTCTTGATACATTCCGGCGACTCTACGATCGATCGGTCAACTGTCTTGATCAGATCAACAACAAACGGATCCTCCAGCCAGGAATACTGATACTGATTATCAAAATAAGTTTCCACATTATGAAGAACCTTCACATTCTCCATCTCACCAAAATAGATCTTAAGCATATATAACACCTCATTAACCCTGTATCATTAGATTTTCCGGCAAAGTTTCCAATATCAGTTTCTGATTTCTTTCCGAAAGGTAATTCTTAACTTCCTCTATTTTTTAACCCTCAAACGCCTTTTCCTTGGTTGGGGTTGTTCCTCCGGCTCATCTGCTTCCGCCGTACTTCCTGCACTTTCACGCCGGATCCTTTCCAGATCGGATGCTATCTCGCGTGCCTGTTTTCCGACATTCTCTGCCATCATGCCAAAGGCTTTTAAAATGGCTTTCTGTGTCGCTGTAACCGCATAATCCTGTATGTATTCCCCCTCCCCACTCTATTTTCAAAACTGTCATTTCTATATTCTGTCCGCAGTATACGCAGTTAACATATACATGTTTCAAGTTCCGGGAATTCATCCAGTCTTTCTCTTACGTAACCACGCTTAAAGGCAGCAAATGCTGAGTCGCGCCTTAACAGAGACTGTACCATCCTCCTGTTCCTTGCAGAATTCGGTTTCTCTTTATATTTCTCTAATTCTCGATATAACACATTCCTAGCAACCTGTAGAGACTGTATCCGATTCTCACAGGCCGCCTCTCTGATTCCGGTATTTTTCAAATTAAATGTCTCGTATATTAGGTTCGCCGTCAATAACGCTTGTTCATTCTCTGGGTAAATCGTTTCAACACTAATATCATTATCTTGCAATGTAAATCTCAATAACTGTTCCGGATCCTGTTTGCAACAGTCAATAATGCCTGCATCATATTTTCCACTATTCTTTACTTTATTGCAATGTCCACAACACCAAAACAGATTATCCCAATCAAATACTCGCTCCGGATAAGTCCTGTTTTTGTGCGGAAGTAAGTGTTCTACCTCCGGATCCTGCAATCCTTTTAATTCACATATATAGCACTTATCGTGAAAATCCCTCTTCAATCTATCCGTAACATCACTTTTCTCATAACTTCCATTCCTTTTCAACGCTTCGCTCGCAAGAGATTCCGGCGCGGGATAACTTCTCTCTATCTTTACCATCACAGATCCTCCCGTTTATCAAACTCTGCCTTCAAACGTTTATACTCCGTTGTTATCCCTAATGCCAGATAATCCGGTATTTCATCCAGATATAATTCAAGTCCCGCAATCTCCTCCAATTCGTCATCACTCAGTTCCCGCTTGCTGGTCAATTCCTTATACCTGTCATATTTGGATCTCAGCACTTTCGAAAGATCATCCACTTCAAAATAGCCTTTTACAATTCCATCATACGGAAGACCGGTAAGCCCATTTTCAACAAGTGTATTATTCTCCAAATCGTAAATAACCGCATTACTTGCACTGCTCAAGATAAAAGGAGAATGTGTAGATACAATAAACTGGATATTAGGAAACACGCTCGTTAAAAAACTCAGTACATTTTTCTGCAGTTCCAAATGAAGATGAGTTTCAATCTCATCAATCAGCACAATCCCCGGAAGATCAAAAGTCAATCTGCCATTCAAATGCTTTTCCATGCGCACCACGATGTCTACCACAATATCTAATATTGCAGCATAGCCCTCGGATAACTGCTTAAAATCAAAAGGTTCTCTTCCATCCTGCTGTATGGTAAATGCGAATGTTTCTTCATCGAACATCAGCCGCACGGAATCATCATCAAAAATTTGTTTCAACAGTTTCTCAAAATTTTCAAACCACTTACCTATCTGCTCAGCGCGTTCAATCTTTCCGGATGCCATCGCCAAAGCCTCTGTCATTTTTAGATCCAGAATATATTTCACGAACTCGTTTCTCGGGAATTCACTAATTCCATAATTATCTTTTAACGCAACCTTTTCTACATGTTTCGGTATGATCGCATCAAACTTCCTCGTTGCTTCATAATAGGCAAGGATAAAATCTCCTTCTGAAAAAAGTTTTTGAAATTCGTACGGTAAGATATTGAACTCCAGTGACACACCCGCTTTTGCATCAAAAAGCATTTTTTTCTGAGCACATATAGTTTTTTCAACTTCTGAAATTGCTTCTTGCGATGCCTTTTCATTCTCTAAACATTCTTTGTTATGTTCATTTTCGCTAATTGACTTTTCGATTACATATTTATCTCCTCGCGTTAAAAAATTCAAGTGTTTAGATAACGCCTGAAGCAGACTCGTCTTACCACTCCCATTTTTGCCAGTCAGGATTAAATGTTTTTTTCCTGGTCGGCTATTGGAATTGTAATCTTTTTCAAATGTCTGTAATCTGTACCCCATGTCAAGGACAAAGTAAAGTTGAGTTGGCATTCATGGTGTCATGACATGTGGGTATGC
>JAFUUX010000097.1 GCA_017471325.1 Lachnospiraceae bacterium
AACGACAAAACTATTTTCGTTTTGTCGTTTACTGCGCCGGATTTTGGCCGCTGAAAGCGGCATATTTCCTTACAAAATCCGTGCGCATCCTCGCGGAGCGTTATAGTAAGCGCAATTATTTATTGCGCTTACTATAAAAAGTATGTTTGATCGGGGGGATCAGATGGCAGGATCGGTAACGCAACTGGAACAGTTTCTTGCGGAGAGGATCAAACAGAATAAAGGTGTGATGATACCGGTGAAGGCAGGGGTTTTGGAGCAGATCCTGGTCAGGAAGGTTCCCATCGACCGGATCCATCCAAATCCGGATGATGAGTTCTGTATCAAGGGGGTGGGACCCAGTTACAGGATCATCGGAGAGTATGAAGAACAGATCCGCAGGGCGCAGCAATATGATGAGGAGCCGTTCAAAGAACCGCTGATCGTGGAAAAAGTGCATCCGGAAGGATTTATGCTCTTAAACGGTCATCACAGATGGGCGGCGGCCATGAGAGCCGGACTGAAGAAAGTGCCGGTCAAGATCGTGAATCTGACACAGGAAACCAATATTGAAAAGATGCTGCAGGATTCCAGGCATGACAGACGTGTAGTGTTTGATCTTGACGAAGTGATCTTCCGTGATGAGAATGCGCCGGCAGTGGAGAGAAAACTGCTCTTCCCGTATGACAGGATCTTTAAAGAACGGCTGAAACTGGGCGTGCCCGGTCTGTTCCATTTTTTTACAAAGAACGGATATGATATCTGGCTGTATTCAAAGAATTATTATTCGCTGGATTATCTGCAGCAGTTCTTCCGGAAGCACCATGTGAAAGTGGATGGGATCGTTACCGGTACTGTCAGAAACAAAAACAGGGATACCGAGACCGGAAGACGCATGGCCGATATCGAAAAGAAGGTAAGCGACAGGTATTGCGTTACGATCCATATAGATAATGAGTATTTCATGCGGATCGACAGCCGTACCAAAGCGTATGAACAATACGAGGTCAGAGGAACCGACGGGGACTGGTCACGCGAGGTGATGGAGATCATGGAAAGATCGATACTGCCTTTGGAGCAGGAAAACGGGAAAAAGGATGGGGTACCTGGGGCATGAAGGAACGGGAACTGCAACATAAGATGCGGGTTTCGTTCGATCTGGATGAGGTGCTGTTTGTATATCCGAAGGATCATAAAACGGAACCCGAACTGCCATTTCCATTGAATCACATATATAAAGAAAGGCTGCGCCTGGGAGCGCCGGAGCTGATCAATAAACTGCAGGAGATGGGATATGAGGTGTGGGTATACACGTCATCGTTTCGGACGGAAAAATATATCCGCGGCCTTTTTTCACACTATCATGTAAAATTTGACGGCATCGTGAACGCAAACCGGCACCTGCGTGAGGTGCAGCGGGATAATAAACTGCTGCTGCCGCAAAAACTGCCGAATCGGTACCGGATCTCGCTGCATATTGATGATGAGACGATCGTCTGTACGCTGGGAAAGCAGTACGGTTATAATGCTTATCAGCTCGACGCGGATGATGATGCGTGGAAGGAAAAGATCATCGAGCGGGCGGAAAAGATCAGAAAATTTGAATTTGAGGCATAAGGGTAGAAAAAGATGATACGGACAATGGTGATTGAAGATTATGATCAGGTAAAAGCATTGTGGATGACGATCCACGGATTCGGCATCCGCAGTGTGGATGATTCCAAAGAGGGCGTGGAGCGTTTTCTGAAGAGAAATCCGACGACCAGCGTGGTGGCAGAGGAAGACGGAAAGATCGTGGGCGCGATCCTCTGCGGGCATGACGGCAGGCGGGGCTGCCTTTACCACGTGTGTGTAGCGGAAGGGTACAGGCGGCGCGGGATCGGAAAAGAGATGGTGGTATTTTGCATGAATGCCTTAAAGGCGGAGCAGATCAATAAGGTCTCGCTCATCGCCTTTACCAGAAATGATATCGGCAATGCCTTCTGGAATTGCATCGGCTGGACGAAAAGGGAAGATTTAAACTATTATGACTTTACACTGAACGAAGCAAATATCACGGCATTCAACCGGTAACTGCGTTAGCCGGACGCAGTCAGATATTATATAGAGGAGGAACAGAAAAGCGATGAGTACGGAAAAGATGCAGATCAAACAGATCGGGGGCGGCGTGACTGCAGCCAGGGGTTTTCAGGCGGCGTGCTGCGAGGCAAACATCAAATATAAAGACCGCACGGACATGGCGATGGTTTATTCCGAGGTGCCCTGCGAGTGTGCGGGAACCTTTACCAGCAACGTGGTGAAGGCGGCCTGCGTGCAGTGGGATCAAAAGATCGTCTCATCCGGAGATAAGATGCAGGCAGTCGTGATCAATTCCGGGATTGCCAATGCCTGCACGGGACAGGAAGGCTGGGATGCCTGTGAGGCCACGGCAAAGGCGGTGGAAAAGGAACTGGGCGTGCCGGCACAGGGCGTGGCGGTCGCTTCTACCGGCGTGATCGGTATGCAGCTGCCGGTGGATAAACTGGTAAACGGTGTGGCAGCAATGAGCAGGACGCTGGCGCATACGATGGAGGCAGGTACGGCCGCATCAAAAGCGATCATGACGACCGATACCGTCAATAAAGAGATCGCGGTAACCTTTGAGATCGGCGGCAAGACCGTGACGCTGGGCGGCATGAGCAAAGGTTCCGGCATGATCCACCCCAATATGTGCACGATGCTTGGGTTTCTGACAACGGACCTTTCTATAGAAAAAGCATTGCTGCAGGAAGCACTCAGCGATGTGATCAAAGATACGTTCAATATGATCACGGTAGATGGAGACACGTCTACCAATGATACCCTGCTGATTATGGCAAACGCTCTGGCGGAAAACGAAACGATCACGGAGAAGAACGAAGCGTACACTGTTTTTTATGAAGCACTGTTTATGGTCTGCAGATACCTGGCGCGCCGGATGGCCGCAGACGGGGAAGGTGCCAGCAAACTGTTTGAAGCAAAGGTGGTGGGTGCGAAGACCAAAGAGGATGCAAGGACGCTGTCCCGTGCCATCGTGGGCTCAAATCTTTCCAAGGCAGCGATCTACGGCTGCGATGCAAATTTCGGACGTTTCCTCTGCGCCATGGGATATTCCGGGGCGCTGTTTGACCAGAATGATGTGGAACTGTTCTTTGAAAGCAAAAACGGCAGGCTGCAGGTATTTGACAGGGGAACGCCGCTTGCATTTGATGAGGCGCTTGCAAAGAAGATCATGGAAAGTGAGGAAGTGACGGTTTTTGTCGATATGCATGAAGGCACGGAGGAGGCAGCGGCCTGGGGCTGCGATCTGACGTATGATTATGTTAAGATCAATGCGGATTACCGTTCCTGACGGGAGAGGACAATAAGATATCATTTTGTAACTATTCAGAAGGTACCGCGATACCAGTTCTTACTTATCGAACGAAGTGAGATTAGTAAGACTGTATACAGAGTAGGGCTCCCGAAGCGTAGCGTAGGATGCCCGAGTTTAGCGGCATTTCCGCCATCGAGCGAATACCAGTTCCTGCTTAATGAGCGTAGCGAATTTAGCAGGACTGTATGCGTCAGCAGCGAGATTATGCATGGCGGAAATGCGTAACTGTCAGAACCCAGGGGGTTCTGAACAG
>JAFUUX010000098.1 GCA_017471325.1 Lachnospiraceae bacterium
GCAGGAAATCCCTCAGTATACACCTCATATGGGGGTACTTACTGATAGTCAATGTATGAAATTATCAATGTACCTGGAAAATTATTTTTTATAAGGCGGAAGGGACGATTTTATGCCCTTCAATCGACCTTGATATCATATCATTATTAATGATGATATTAGGATTTTTTTCAAAAATTTCTCGTAACATTTTTCCTCCCTCGTCGGAACACATCCGTTTCAAAATCACATTACCGTACCGTTATACAACTTCATGGCGCGGTTCGGATCATCTCATCGATCTCGTCTGCTGTATAAGCATAGTCACCCAGTTCACTGCGCAGTGCCGCCATCCTCTCACTGCAGGCTGCAGCTTTGGCGCTGCCCTCTTCCTGCGCGTAGATCCTGTACATGAACGCACTGTGCGCGTATTCCCCCACGCGGTAAAGATCTTCATAGCCGGCAGGCGCCGTATAGTAATACAGCCTTTTTACAAAATAATCCTGCATGACCTCCCCATAGGCTTTGTGCTTTAATTCATATTCAAAAACCCCGGCATAGGTCTCCACGGGATCCTCCCTTTCCCTGCCGGCATATTTTATCGCTATGCCCAGATGGATCAGGGAAAGCAAAAGCCCCACCACCGCGATCGCGATCAGGATATTCAGGATCCACTTGATCTTTTTACTCATGTCTTAATATCTCCTCCAGTCTCACGGCTTTTTGCGCCCTTGACAGGGAAAGCAATTCTTCCAGTTCCTCTTCGTCCAGATCAAAATAAGTACGCAGGACCATTCTGAGTTCTTTTTCCATATCCGCAAAATATGCCCTGTATTTTTCGTCCTTTTCCTGGTCATTCATATTTTCAAAATTTTCATAGAATGTCTCCAGAGAACCGCAGAAAATATTCATATCCGTATCCAGGGAATCAAAATACTCCGGATCCGGGGAACGCAGTATTATCTTCTCCAGCCGCCCGATGCAGTCATTATAAGCATTGATCAGATATTTGGTCTGGCGGAACTTCTTATATCCCTCTGCCCAGGAATCATCGATCCCGTGAGCCTTCATAAAACTGAGGCATTCCGTATATTCTCCCCGTTCCAAAAGGGCATCGATCTCCTCTGCATATTTTGCAGCATTTCTGTCCGCATCCTTTTTCACTTCCTCCTCCGTATCCGGATCGATATAGCAAAAGGATGCGATCAGGTTCACAATCAGGATGCACAAGATCAGTACCACCAGTATCCCGGCTTTCTTTCCGAGTTCGCCCATTTTTCTTTCGGACGCCTTTAACTTCCCGGTCGTGGCGGAAAAATCCTTTGCGTACTTGTCCATGTTCTTTTTATGCTGTACTGCAAAAGGATGATCCGCGCCGCAGTATGGGCATTTCAGATCCTCCGGTCCGATCTCACGCCGGCATTTTTTGCATATCATCTTTCACTATCCTCCTGCATGATGATCCCCTGGTTTCTCAGAAATTCCGCCTTTGCCTGCTCACTCTTTTTCTGTTCTTCCAGATGTGAAAAAAAATATCCGCCCAGCAAAAACAGTATGCATATCACGGCTATCACCAGCACCGTGCGCGAGAGAGAACCAACCCCTTTCCGCAGGCTCTTGTCGCCGTCACCTTTATGCCCCTCCAGTTCCGTGCGGATTTCTTCAAGACGGCCCATGTATTCTTTTTCTTCTGCCGGCGCATACCCCGTCCCGCAATAGGGGCAGCGAACCAGTGCCGCGTCAAATTCCGCCGCGCAGGACTGACAGACGATCATCTTTTTCATCGTTTTGAAACAAGCCTCCTGTTTTTTAATCTTTTTATTTTATTCTATCACTGCCTTTCGGACACCGCAGTCTATCTTATCAAAGATCACACTGTATTCCGGCATTTCCTCCCGTATTTCAGACAGCCTTTCCTCGCAGGATGCGAGCGTCTGCACATTCCCGGCTTCCTCATAGATCTTTTTCATAAACATCAGATCCGTATATTCCCCCAGGCGGTAATACTCCAGATACACCGGATCCACCTCTGCGCCGCCACGGATCGCGCGGGACAGAAAGGCTACAGAGCCGTAGTTTTCCCGGTCAAGATTACTCCTGATGCTGTCCGGGCGGATCGTTTCCTCCACAACATATTCAAAATGCAGTTTATCTGCCGCATGAAGGGCTGCGATAGCCAGAAAAAAAGCCAGAATGATATTGATGACAATGGAAATGGCAAAGTACTTTTTCTTATTCATCCAGGATCACCCCCTCCAGATATGCCTCCTGTTCATTGACGCTGCCTGCAAGATATTCCTCCCGCACAGCATCATCCATCCCAAGGTAAACCCTTAAGAGAATATCCGCTTTGTCCTTCATATCATGAATGTAATCCCTGTAGGGATCCTCCTCGATCTCAGAAAGATTGTATTCATACTCACGGTAAAAATCATAAATAGCCATCCTGCAGTCGCGTACATTCCCCTCCGGATCATAACGCGAGGCTTCCGGACCGAAAACAACGGCAGATTCTACCTTTAAGACCATATTTGAATATTCTTTTGCAACCTCCCATAAAAGACACAGATCGTCATACGGTTCCTGAAACTCCGCAATGTTATGTGCCTCCTTAAATGCAACGAAACCGGTATAATCCCCTGCATCCAGGTACTGCCGGATCTGTACGGAATATTCCTCATAATTCTTCACGGATTCCCTGCGCAGCTTATCCTCATGAAAATGATATGCATTATCCTCCACATATAAAGCAATGCCAAGAGCCACGATCAGCAGGATCATCACCAGGGCGCTGATCACCATGGAAACATTTTCCGTGATCGTTTTCTTCAGGCTTTCTTTTGCCTTTGTACTCTCCTGCCGGTACTTTTTC
This sequence comes from Lachnospiraceae bacterium, assembly GCA_017471325.1. Taxonomy (GTDB): domain Bacteria; phylum Bacillota; class Clostridia; order Lachnospirales; family Lachnospiraceae; genus NK4A136. The sequence goes on from JAFUUX010000098.1 coordinate 2,852, forward strand.
AGATCCCGCCGGTAACCGGCCGTTTCATTCAGCACCCTGCCGCAGAACGGGCAGGTTTTGTCCGTCAGTCCTACCTCACCGCCACAACTGATACATTTCATAAAACAATGTTACTCCCTCGATATTACTCTTTCAGCGCATGCCGGGATACAGTTTTTCCACTACGTCGTCCGGCAGTTCAAAATGCTGATAGTCTTTTGCACTGTTCCATTCCCCGCCCCATTCAAAGCCATGTGCGGTAAACAGTTCATAGCAGAGATCCCCCTTTATGATCTTGTAGGGAAAGTCCTCCTCCCGGTGCGTATACGGCTCGGCGGTCGCCGGCTCGATGGACAGGCTTCCGTTTACCTGCTTGACATACGGATTATAAAGCGTATTGATATCCACCGCCAGGCCCAGACCATGCTTGGATACTTTGGTAGTATAAGAGATAAAGCGGAAATTAAAACTCGATGAATTATTGGCCCGCATCGACATCTCATCACTGGCATCATAATCATCCACCAGCTGCACGCGCTCAATGGGATACCCGGCCTTATACAGTTCCTTAAAGATCTCCAGCACATCTTCCGCGATATAGGCATTGACCACCATCTCGCCTTCCAGCGTCTCTCCCGCAAGGTTTTTGTGCAGCAGATGCAGATAGCGCAGATCCTCCCTGGGCAGGGTGCAGTCCTCTTTAAAAGATCTTCCCTGCATCCGCGCAAAGAGTTCATCCGTGATCTCCGTAATATAAAACTCTAAGCTGTAGTCCGCCTCCATACTGCTCTCCCCGTTTTCCCGATCTGTAATATCTATTTCCCCGGAACTGATTTCTTCGGATGTTCTGCTGAATGTCTCCGGTGCCGTCCCCGGCTCTACCGGTATCGTATTCGCTATGATGCTTTCCGTTACCTGATTGATGGATGCCGTATCCGTCATGTTCCGGATCTGCTCCGGGATCACCTGCGTGGCGATCTCCGCTCCCGCATCCTGTCCCGGCGGCTGCTGCGCCCGCCTGCTCCTCATCACAAGCAGTGCAGTGAAGATCCCAAGAAACAGACCGCATAATGTCGGGATCACGACCAGCCTATGATGCACCCTGTATCCTGCCCTGTGCTTTAAGACTTTGGGTAAAGGCTCCGGAAGCCGCTCATAGCGTTTTCTTAAACGCGCTGCCATTTTTTTATGGTAGCGGCGGTCCAGGCAGATACCGGCCGCGATCCCGGAAATGATGGGGATCAGCGGCAAAAGCATTAATAAACGATCCATATCCCTGCCTGCTTTAAACAATCACGACCTGCTTGTCCGTGTCATACGTATGCGGCTCCTTTTCCGCTGCCTTATGCCCTACGGCCAATGCGATCTGAAATTCCCTGTCTGCGGGGATTCGCATCTTTTCTTTAAAATATTCCCGCTTTTCCCCGCGCATGGCATCATAGACAGAACCGACGATCAGACTGCCTAAGCCCAAATCTTCCGCTGCCAGGGACATGCTCTGCACTGCAATACCCGCATCCACCTTACTCCAGCGGAAGTCATCCTCCGCACTTAAAAAGATCACCGTCGGCGCTTCATAAAACGCGTTGTGCTCGCCGCGCGCGGCATTGCGCAGGCGCATCTTTTCCTGCTCCAGTTCCTCGATCACGGGATCGCTGCCATCTAAAACAGAAAACCGTATCTCCTGGCGGTTTGTCGCGCTCGGTGCCTGCAGACCTGCTGCCAGTATGCTGTCCAGTTCTTCTTTTGTCAGTTTTTCCGCCGTATATGCCCTGGTGGAAGAACGCTTTGCCGATACTTCTTTAAATCCTGCCATTTCCTTTTACCTCTTTTCTCTTTTTATAAACGGGCAGGAAAAGATTTCCTGCCCGTATCCTGATCATTTGCGAATATGCCCTAATATTTACTACTCATCATCCTCACTGTCTTCTTTCGGATAGATGATATCATCGTCATCATCCGTATCTTCCAGAATATCCACCGGCATATTTGCTTTTTCCTCTTCCATCCTCTGTTCCGCCGCTTCCAGATCGTCATATTCATTTACGCCGTCGCTGATCTTTTCCCGTACTTTGGCGATCTTTGCCACTTTGACATTTTCATCCACGTTCATCATCTTGACGCCGGATGTGATACGCCCGTGTACCGGTACCTCGCTCATGCGCACCTGGATGATCGTGCCGGCCGTGGTGATCATCATGATCTCATGCTCGTCTGTCACTGCCTTGACACCCACCACATCACCGGTCTTTTCCGTGATCTTGTAGCATTTCAGGCCTTTGCCGCCGCGGTTCTGCAGTTTAAATTCTTCTAAAGCGGAACGCTTACCGATACCGTTTTCACTCACGATCAGCAGGGAATCTCCCTGATGATCCAGCTGCATGCCGACGATCTCGTCATCATAATTTAAGTTCATGCCGATGACACCGGCTGCGCCGCGTCCCATGGCGCGCACATCCGTTTCCTTAAAGCGGATGCACATACCGTATTTCGTCACCAGGAAAATATGTGTATCCTTATCGGTCTGTTTTACTTCGATCAGTTCATCATCATCCCGCAGATTGATGGCTGCCAGACCGTTTTTGCGGATGTTGGCAAACTCCATGATGCTGGTCTTTTTCACGGTACCTTTTTTCGTTACCATGAAGAGGTTTTTGCCTTCTTCGTAATCGCCGATGGGGATCACCGCAGAGATCTTCTCCTCCGGCTGCAGCTGCAGCAGATTGACAATGGCCGTACCTCTTGCCGTGCGGCTTGCCTCCGGGATCTCATAAGTCTTTAAGCGGTATGCCCGTCCGCGGTTGGTAAAGAACATGATATAATGGTGCGTGGTGGTCATGAGCAGGTCTTCGATATAATCATCCTCGATCGTGGTCATGCCCTTGATCCCTTTGCCGCCGCGCCCCTGCGCCTTGAAATTATCCACAGTCATGCGCTTAATATAGCCTAAACTGGTCATGGCTACAACGGTATTTTCCAAAGGCACCATATCCTCCATGGATATTTCGGATATGTCATAGGTAATGGCTGTACGGCGCTCGTCACCGTATTTTTCCGCAGTCTCCATCAGTTCAGTACGGATCACGCCCAGCAGCAGTTTCTCATCCGCCAGGATTGCCTTCCATTCAGAGATCTTTTTGAGCAGTTCCTGATGCTCATCCTCCAGCTTCTGCCTTTCCAGACCTGTAAGCGCCCTGAGACGCATCTCCACGATCGCCGTGGACTGTGCCTCCGTCAGTCCGAAACGCTCCTGCAGCCGTTCTTTTGCTTCCTGCGTGGTCTGGCTGCTGCGGATGATGCTGATCACCTCATTAATGTGATCCAGCGCGATGAGCAGCCCCTGTACGATATGATCACGCTCCTCGGCTTTGTTCAGGTCATATTTTGTCCGGCGGGTGACTACATCCTCCTGATGCTTTAAATATTCCGTCAGCATCTCTAACAGGTTCATGACCTTCGGCTGGTTGTTTACCAAAGCCAGCATGGTCACGCCGAAAGTATCCTGCAGCTGGGTATGCTTGTATAACTGGTTTAAGATGATATTTGCATTGGCATCACGACGTACCTCGATCACAACGCGCATGCCTTCCCGGTTGGACTCATCCCGGATATCGGTAATGCCGTCGATCTTTTTGGCCTTGACCAGTTCCGCCATTTTCAGGATCATGTTTGCCTTGTTCACCATATACGGCAGTTCCGTAATGATGATCTGGGATTTGCCGTTGGGCAGTGTCTCGATATTGGTCACACCACGCAGACGGATCTTGCCGCGTCCGGTACGGTAACTCTCCTGGATGCCTCTGGTGCCCAGGATCTGTGCGCCGGTCGGAAAATCCGGGCCTTTTACAATGTTTAACAACTCATCGATATCGGTCTGCCTGTCTTCCTGCACACGGTTGTCAATGATCTTTACCACCGCGTTGGTCACTTCCCGCAGATTGTGCGGCGGGATATTGGTCGCCATACCCACGGCAATACCGGTAGTGCCGTTTACCAGAAGGTTTGGAAAACGGCTGGGCAGAACGGTCGGCTCCTGCTCCGTTTCATCAAAGTTCGGTATGAAATCCACAGTGTCTTTATTGATATCTTCCAGAAGCTCCATGGAAATCTTTGACAGTCTCGCTTCTGTATATCGCATGGCCGCCGCGCCGTCACCGTCCACGGAACCGAAGTTTCCGTGACCGTCTACCAGCGGATAACGCATATTCCAATCCTGCGCCATATTGACCAAAGCGCCATAGATCGAAGAATCGCCATGCGGGTGATATTTACCCATGGTATCACCGACGATACGCGCGCATTTACGGTGCGGCTTATCCGGCTCATTGTGCAGTTCGATCATGGAAAACAGGATGCGCCGCTGCACCGGCTTTAAACCATCCCGCACATCCGGAAGTGCCCTGGCTGCAATGACGCTCATCGCATAATCGATGTAGGATTTTTCCATCGTTTGTTTTAAGTCGACTTCATTGATCCTGTCAAATACTTTGTCGTCCATGGTATCGCTCATTTTGTATTACCTTCCTGTTTTGGATGTATCTGAAATACTCCGTCAAAATCCCGCATTTTCCGAAAATTTCAACACTTTATTATAACATTTCCTGTATTTTTTTGCAAGGATCCGATGACATCTGCGGCTGTCCTGCCGTTAATAAAATGATAGTATCGAATCAGTCAGTTCCTTTACCCGCTGCCGGTCTTTTGCCATGATGCTGATCATCAGATTGTATTTCCGCTCTCCGTATATGACCACGCCATAATGTACATCACGGTCCGCTACGGTACAGTCATAGTTGATCCAGAAATGATCGGTATCGTTTAAACTGATCTCATCGACAGAGAAACTGTTGTACTGCTTTTCTTCCCTGAACAGTTTTTCCACGATATCCTGCGCTTCCGTCATTTTATCATCACTGATACCGCTGCTCTGTCCTTTGAATTTATAAACGCAGCTGATCACCAGCATTTCCGGATCTTCCAGATCATCATTATTGGCGGAAAACACAACAGGGATCTCACCTTTTGCAGCCAGCCGCATGACTGTTTCCCCGGTATACTCACCGCTGCCCAGGCCATTTAAGGCTGCGATCATCTCTCCCGTATAAGCATTCCAGCCCTCCGGCAGATCCACCCTTAACCCATACAGACCATTCTTATAGACCAGTCCGTCGGCTTCGCCAAAAGAGAACTCTGCCTGCGCGGAAGTATTTCCGCCAGCTGCTCCCGCCGCAGGGATCACAGGATACGGTGACTGTTTTGCAGGCTGGTTCTTTCCGCAGCCGGCTGTCAGGCATAGGATAAGGGCAATGCTGCCTGCCAGCCTGATTCCTGTTTTCATGCACAACCCCCTTTTTTGCTTTTGTCATTATCATTTTTTCTTTTTCCAGCCATCGGTCCGCAGTTCTTCGATCGGCATTGGCTTTGCATAATAATACCCCTGAAAACTCTGGATATGGAACTTCCTCAGGGCATCGCGCATCGCTTCCGTTTCGATCCCCTCAACACAGATCTTTGCCTCAAATGTTTCTGCCAGCTGTGTAAAATGGCTGATCAGTTTTTTCTCCTTCTCATCCGTATCCACGTGCTGTATGAAACTGCGGTCTATCTTGATGATATCAAAAGGCAGATCCTTCAGTAAGCCGATGGAGGAAAAACCGGTTCCAAAATCATCCAGTGCGACCTTTACGCCCCTGCCCTGCAGATTGACGATGATATTGTTCAAAAGTCCTATATCCAGAAGCCTGCAGCGCTCCGTGATCTCCAGGCAGAGATGTTCCGGCGGAAAATCCGTTTCCTCCAATACCGTATAGACCGTATCCAGAAAATCCTTTTTTTCCAACTGCGAATACGAGAGGTTCACATTGACTATAAAATCCGGATACTTTTTTAACAGCGGTTTTATATCCAGCAGGGCGCTTTGCAATATCCAGCGTCCCAACTCCGGAAACAGTGTATCGTTTTCCAAAATCGGTATGAACAGATCCGGCGGCACGATCCCGAACTGTTCATCCTTCCAACGGATCAGCGCCTCCGCCCCGATCAGTTCATCAGTCTTTGCATCCACCACAGGCTGGAACAGAAGATAGAACCCACGGAAACCATGGGTGATCGAAGTACGGATCGCATAGATCTTTTCCATGCGCCCCTGCTTGTTTTCGTTCAGATTGTTGTAAAACTCTACCATATCCCCCTGCCGGCGCACCTTGGATTCCTTATATGCAAAACTCAGGCAGGCATACATGGTCTGTTCATCGATATCGAAATGTTCCACCATCAAAGCCCCGGCACTCATTTCCAGTATCACGTTTTTTCCATCCAGTTTCACACCGCTGCGCCATATGTTCCGGTAATCCTCATAGTTTCCGATGGCCTCTTTGAACTGAAGCGTATTGCTGATGATCGCAAACTTTGTTCCGTCCATGCGGTAAATAATCCCGTTATTTCCGAGATGTTCAAACATCTTTCTTCCGAATTTCTGCAGGACAAGGTTTCCAAAACGGTAGCCATACATTTCGTTGATCTCTGAAAAATCCCGTATCCCGATCAGGTACATAATTAGTTTGTGATGGCTGTTTATGTTCCTGCGCATATCTTCAAAGAAACCATATTGATTGCGCAGACCGGTCAGCGTATCGATCTGCCTCTGCTCTCCGTGGTTGCGGATCACGCCGCCAAAATATTCCGGCTCGCCCAGAGCATTGCGGATCACTACGCCGCGGCAGGTACACACATCATAGTTTCCATCCAGCCGGCGCGCCCTGTACTGCATATCATGGCCTAAAGCATTTCCGGAAAAGATCGCGTTGATCCCGTTATGGTACACTTCCCTGTCATCGGGATGGATATGCTCTTCCCATATCTCACCGGCTCGGTACATATATTCCCCCGGCAGACCGAAGCTGTCCACGGCAATCTTTGTCCAGCGGGAAAAATCATATTTCATGTCGCACAGATATACATAACTGCCTTCCGCAACAATGGAAAATGCATTGAACAGTTCATCCAGCCTTCCTTTTCGTGCTGCCGGGATCCGGACAAACCCTTCCGCCTTTCCGACAAGCACGTTCTCCGGTGCACAACGTTCCTTCAGCCTTCGTTTATCGGCATACATCATATTGTCAGCACGGTCAAAAACATCTGCAACTTTCCTGTCTTTGGCAGCATCATATACAGACATGCCCGTAGCCGCCACCGATCCGTCCTCTTTTTCCAGATTATCCAGTATCTGCCTGCGGAGCCCCGTAAACAGTGTCTCCCTGTCCTGATAATCACGGTTTTTTAAAAAAACAACAAACTCATCTCCGCCGACACGGTAGACAGGGCTATGTTCAAATACATCGCAGACCATCCTGCTGAATGAACAGATATATTCATCCCCTGCCCTGTGCCCCAGGGAATCATTGATCTTTTTCAGATTATTCAGGTCACAGACAACCAGGCCAAATTGCAGGCTGCCCATCTCCTTTTCTATCCGTTCCTGCAGCTCCTCTTCCAGCTCCTGGTAGGCATTCTTGTTTTTTGTGCCGGTCAGTTCGTCCCGTCTGGCCATTTCATTGGCACTGTTGAGCGCATTTAACTGTTTCTGCTCTTTTTCCACTTCCTGCGTGATGTTTTCCACGCCGATGATAAAGTGGATATGGTCAGTGGCCCAGGTCGCTGTCAAACGGGTATACTGCACCTGATCCAGGATCAGCATCCGGTAGTCCATGCGGTATTTACGTTTGTGCTCCAGCACAGAGATCAGAAAATCCTTTTTTAATACAGACAGCAGGCGCTGGCGGTCTGCCGGGTGCAGCACGATCCTGCTGTTTTCTTCCGCATCTTTGTAAAAATCGATCCCGCTGGTTTTGATCTCCAGGTTTCCATAGATCTCATTGGTTTTGAATTCGGAATAAGTTCCCTCCTCCGCATCCACGTAATAGATCACATCGTATTTTGTCGCAAGGCTTTCCGCGATCTTTAAGATAGTACCATCATCATGTGCAACCCCCTCCATGATACCGTCCCCCTTTCTTACTCTGCTGCAGTCTCCGTTTCCGTAACTGTCCGGCGCGCTGCTGCCGGCGTATCCTGTATCCCATTTCCGTACAAAAGCTTTGCAAACTCTGAATTCCTGTCCAGGATCAGGGTATCATCAGAACCGCGCATAGATTCCTTCAATGCATCCAGGCTGCGGATGAAATTATAGAAATCCGCTTTGTCTGCATCATTATAGGCCTCCGATAAAATGCGCATGTATTCCGCTTCCCCCTCCGCGATGATCGTCTCTGCCTCCTTATCCGCGTTTGCCAGAGTGATCGCCACTTCCTTATCCGTTTCATTGCGGATCTTCTGCGCCTCTGCTTCCCCCTGTGCCGTATAGCCGGCCGCGATATTGCCGCGTTCCGAGATCATGCGCTCATATACTGCCTCTTTATTATCCTCAGGCAGATCCAGTGCTTTGATCTCCGCCGTCAGGATCTGTATGCCGTAGCCTGCCATATCAGAATTGGATTCCTCCGTGATCATATTCGTCAGCGTGATGCCGCGGGCCGCGATCACTTCATCCTGCGTCATGGAAGAGATCGTATTCTTGGTCGCATTATACACGGCAGCATCGATGCGCTCCTCTGCCCTGGCTGCCACGCCACCCAGTGTCTGGTAATACTTTACGACATCCGTAACGGTCCATATCACATAATCGTCTGCGATCATGGATTTTTTATCCCTGGTGATCACGTCACTCTGCGGGATATCATAGATACGGCTGCCCACATAGATGGCCTGCGTATCCTGGATGAACGGGATCTTGAAGTGCAGCCCCTCGGCATACTCCACTCTGACCACACGCCCGAACTGCTTTAAGATCGCCGCATCATTATGCTCCACCGTATATATGCCGGAAAAACCCAAAGCCAGCAGTGCGATCACTAAAATGATGATAAAGAAACGTTTGACGTTCATTACTTTCCCTCCCTTATTGAAAGCTGTCCAGCGGCAGCATGGTCTGTGTGCTGCCATCCGTAATGATGACCTTCAGGCGCGGCAGCACCTCCTCCATGGTTTCATAGAACATACGCTTTTTGGTGATATACGGATACAGGCTGTACTGCTCATACATTTCATTGAAACGCACCACCTGGCCTTCCGCCTCGGCGATGCGGGATGCCTTCTGTGCCTCGGCATTCTGCACGATCTTGTCCGCATTTGCTTCTGCGCTCGGCAGCTGCTCATTCTGGTATGCCAGCGCATTGTTCCTTGCGGTATCCGCGCCCTGCTTTGCCGTTTCTACTGCCTTAAACGCCTGCTTGATGGCATCCGTAGGCGGCTCGCTGTCCTGCACCGTGATATTGACTACAGTCAGGCCGATATTCTGCTCATTTAATTCCCGCAGCATGTCTTCCTTGACCTCTGACTGGATCTGCCCTTTTGCCGTGGTCATGGCTTCATCCACCGAAAAATCCGCCACCACGGAACGCACGCTGGATAACGCGATATTCTTCAGGATCTCCTCAGGCTGATCGGAATTATACAGATACGCTACCGGATCGGATACCCTGTATTCCAGATAAAAATCAATATCCAGCAGGTTAAAATCCGACGTGATCATAATGCCGTTGCCGGGATCCGAGATATTCTGCCCTTCCGTACTGATGGTATAGCCGATGCCGGTTCCGTGGGTGGTGATATCCACCTTACGTACTTTCTGGATGAACGGGATCTTGAAATACAGTCCCGCGGTATCCGTGCGCAGCACTTTGCCAAACATCGTCACCACAGCATTTTCCTGTTCGGAAACATTATAAAAACTGCCACCTGAAATGATCCCCAGGATCAAAAGGAACAGTACGATCCGGATCACCTTTCCCAATGGAAATTTCGGGATTGGATTGATATTGCTGTTATCAGGCTTGCGGTTAAATTTCCCATCAAATTTTGTGCCAAAATTATTGTTCATAGTCTTTCCCCTCCTAAAAATATAAAACAGGGTATCATAAAATCCCTCTTTTTTTGCGCATCATCCTCAGTTCCTTGCGCTTCTTTCCGTTTTCCCACTCAATCTGTTCTGCTTCATTATCCAGGATCAGCGGCGGTACTTTTGCCGGGTTGTCGTCGTCTCCCATGCGGATTAACATTTCAGCCATTCCTGATTGCGCGCCTTTATATCATCTCCGTGATACAGTGGTATTTTGATTCCACGGTGATCTGCGGGTCATCTTTTTCATAAACCGCGGTGATCTCTGCCGTTATTTTTCCTTCTTTGTCATATACTGCCGTATATGCCCTGTCCTTTAGTCCATAGATCTTAAATGTCACGTTTTTTGCATATTCATACTCCGGCGTATCATCTCTTTCTCCCAGCGCGATGATGGTATTTTCCCGGACAAAAAGCGGCAGCCCGAAATAACTGTACCTGCGTTTATACCAGCGTCCGCCGTTTATTTTTTCCCCGGTGAAGAAATCCGTCCAGGTACCTTCCGGCAGATAACACTCCCCTATGCCGTCTTCCTGAAACACGGGCGCCACCAGCAGACTGTCCCCCAGCATATATTGTTTCTCCAGATAAGTGCAGTTACGGTCTTTTGGAAACTCCATGACCATCGGGCGCATCATGGGGATCCCCTTCCTGTTTGCCTGCAGCGCCATACTCCACAGATAAGGCATCAGGCGCATTTTGAGACGCGTAAAGAAACGGACCACCTCCACAGCCTCCTCATCATAGTTCCATGGTACGCGGTAGGAAGAACTACCGTGCAGGCGGCTATGGGAGGACAGCAGACCAAATGCCGCCCAGCGTTTATAGACATCCGCCGTAGAAGTCTGCTCAAACCCGCCGATATCATGGCTCCAGAAACCAAAGCCGGACATCTGCAGGGATAAACCGCCCCGGATCGACTCTTCCATGCCGGTATAATCCGACCAGCAGTCCCCGCCCCAGTGTACCGGAAAGCACTGCCCGCCGGCTGTTGCGGAACGGGCAAAAAGCACTGCCTCCCCCTTCCCCTTTTTCTTCTCAAGTACTTCAAACACCGCCTGGTTGTACAGATAGGTATAATAATTATGCATCTTCCGCGGGTGCATGCCGTTTGCGTAAACACAATCGGTGGGAATGCGCTCCCCAAAATCCGTCTTAAAAGCATCTACCCCCATATCCACCAGGGCAGATAATTTTTCCTGGAACCAGGCTTTTGCCTCCGGATCCGTAAAATCCACGACCGCCATGCCCGGCTGCCACATGTCCCACTGCCACACGCCGCCGTCCGGGCGTTTTAAGAAATAGCCATGCGCCATGCCCTCTTCAAACAGGGCGGATTCCTGCGCAATATACGGATTGATCCATACACAGCATCTGATGCCCTTTGCATGGATCCGGGAAAGCAGGCCCTCCGGATCCGGAAATACCCTCTCATCCCACAGCAGGTCACTCCAATGAAACTCCTTCATCCAGAAGCAGTCAAAATGAAATATCTTTAACGGAATGCCGCGGTCCAGCATGCCGTCGATAAAATGCATCACCGTATCTTCATCATAATCCGTTGTAAACGATGTGGAAAGCCATAGGCCAAAAGTCCATTGCGGCGGCAATGCGGGTCTTCCGCTCATAAAGGTATACTTTTCCAGCACACCCTTGATGTCCGGACCATCGATAAAGAAATAATCCAGTTCCTCGCCGGGCACGGTAAAACTGATCTTGTTCACCAGTTCCGAGCCTACTTCAAAAGAAACCTTATCCGTGGAATTGACAAAGACGCCATAGCCTTTATCCGATACGAAAAAAGGAATATTTTTATAACTCAGTTCCGTGGAAGTGCCGCCGTCCTCATTCCAGATCTCTACCGTCTGCCCGTTTTTGACAAACGGCGTAAAACGCTCGCCAAAGCCGTAAAAATGCTCATCCACGGAAATGGATAACTGCTCCCGCATGAAAGAACAGCCATCGTCATTTTTTACATAAGCATCCCCCGGATAATCCTTCCGCACGTATGCCATATCCTTTGCCGCACTGACAGAGAGCAGTTTCTTTTTATGATAAAACGCCATGCGCCAGTCTTTTTTATCAATGCGCAGGCATAAGTCTTCACTTTGGATCTCGATCGCATCCTCCGTTTCGTCCCATTTCATACAGGAAACGGTATTGATGTTCAGTGCAAAGCAAGGCGCGTCTTTTTTGAAACCTTTATGGTGATATGCCCTGATGCGGAACACGCCGGGGATCGCTTCCATGATCTCCACCGTGATATTGACACCCCCCAGCGTATCCCCGCGGTGAGCCACATGATGTGCCGGTGCCACCAGCCTGATGCGGCCATCCTCTTTTTCTTCACTAAAATAAACTTCCTGCGGATAAAACGCAGTGATATTTTCTTTCTGCAGCCAGCATCCGTTCGTGATCTTCATACGATCGTCCTCACATAAATGATATTTAACATAAATGATATTTACTAAAAACTCTCATCGCAATGATGAGAGTTTTGACATGTATGACATATACAATGCCGGGAAACCGAAAAACATGGGATATTTCTTAAATATCCAGATTCTGTACATATTTCGCATTTGCCTCGATAAACTCGCGGCGCGGTTCCACTTTGTCCCCCATCAGGGTTGTAAATGTCATATCCAGTTCGGATTCCGCATCCTCATCCATATTGACACGCAGCAGTATCCGGCGCTCCGGATCCATCGTCGTCTCCCAGAGCTGCTCCGCATCCATCTCGCCCAGACCTTTATAACGCTGGATCTTATTATTCTGATCACGTCCCACTTCCGTTAAGATCTGGTTCAGTTCCTCATCCGAATACGCATACCAGATCTTTTTGTTTTTCTCCAGTTTATACAAAGGCGGCTGCGCCAGATAAACATACCCCTGACGGATCAGTTCCGGCATGAAACGGTACAGGAAGGTAAGCATCAGTGTAGCGATATGCGCACCGTCCACATCGGCATCGGTCATGATGATGATCTTGTGATAACGCAGTTTGCTGATATCAAAATCCTCATGGATACCGGTACCGAATGCCGTGATCATCGCTTTGATCTCCGCATTGGCATAGATCTTATCCAGCCTTGCTTTTTCCACATTCAGGATCTTTCCGCGCAGAGGCAGGATCGCCTGCGTTGCACGGCTGCGGGCAGACTTTGCGCTGCCGCCTGCGGAATCACCCTCTACGATATAGATCTCGCAGTTTTTCGGATCCTTATCCGAACAGTCAGCCAGCTTGCCGGGCAGAGCCGCGCCTTCCAAAGCTGTTTTTCTTCTGGTCAGATCCCTTGCCTTTCTGGCTGCTTCCCTGGCACGCTGCGCCAGGACGGATTTTTCCACGATGGACTTTGCCACCTGGGGATTCTGCTCCAGAAAATAAGTCAGCTGCTCGCTCACGATACTTGCCACGCTGGCATTTGCCATGGCATTTCCCAGTTTCTGCTTGGTCTGTCCCTCAAACTGCGGATCACTGATCTTGATGGAAATGATCGCCGTTAAGCCTTCCCGGATATCATCACCGGACAGGTTCGGCTCGCTGTCTTTTAATATCTTATTGGTACGCCCGTAATCATTAAAGGTTTTGGTCAGCGCACGTTTAAAGCCCTCGATATGCGTGCCGCCCTCCGGTGTATTGATATTATTTACAAAACCGTAGGTCATTTCGTTAAAGCCGTCATTGTGCTGCATGGCGACTTCCACGTACACATCATCTTTCTTACCTTCAAAGTACATGATCTTTTCATACAAGGGCGTCTTGTTTTCATTCAGGTATGCCACAAATTCCTTAATACCGCCCTCATAATGGAAGGTCATCCTCTTTCCGGGATTGCCTTCTTCATCCTCACGGTCATCAAAGAGCATGATCTTTAATCCCTTGGTCAGAAATGCCATTTCCCGCAGACGGTTTTTCAGCGTATCAAATTCAAAAACCGTATCGTCAAAGATCATCGGATCCGGCTGGAAAGTTACTTTGGTACCGCTCTTGTTTTCATCACATTTGCCGATGGTCTTTAAAGGATAGCATACCTTGCCGCGCTCATAACGCTGGTTATAGATCTGTCCCTCATGATAGATATCCACCTCCAGCCAGGTAGACAGCGCATTTACTACCGATGCGCCTACACCATGCAGACCGCCCGATACTTTATATCCCCCGCCGCCGAATTTTCCGCCGGCATGCAGAATCGTAAATACAACCTCCACGGCAGGCAGACCCGCTTTATGGTTGATGCCTACCGGAATGCCGCGGCCGTTATCAATGACCGTGACAGAGTTGCCCGGATTGATATGTACTTCAATGGTATCGCAGAATCCGGCCAGCGCTTCGTCTACGGAATTATCCACAATTTCATAAACAAGATGGTGAAGGCCACGCAAAGAAGTACTCCCGATATACATGCCGGGACGCTTTCTGACCGCTTCAAGGCCCTCCAGGATCTGGATCTGATCGGCGCCGTATTCCCCCTCTACATGCTGGCTTTCGATCTGCTGCAGATTTTCCAGAATCTTCCTGCCTTCCTCGTCCACTTCTTCCTGTTTTTTCAGTTCCTCGCTCATTTCACTACCTTGCCTTTCATAATTTGCCTTGATCCAAAAAATCTATATATCTGAATAATTACTATCAGTTTTCTTTCGCCACCGTACCGTCTGTTACTTTAAATACCTTATCATACGCAAAACGGTTATTGACAAATTCATCCAATCCGGTACAGGTGATGATCGTCTGGATATCACCGATGCTGTTTAATAAATAATTCTGCCGGTTGCTGTCCAGTTCGGAAAGCACATCGTCCAAAAGCAGCACCGGATTATTCTTCGCTATTTTTTTGACTAATTCTATCTCCGATAATTTCAGGGAAAGCGCCGCCGTGCGCTGCTGCCCCTGGGAGCCGAACACACGCACATCAATATCATTTGCATAAAAGATAAAATCATCCTTGTGCGGTCCCACACCGGTTGCTTTGGCCTTGATATCCCTTTCCATGGACTGTTTCAGCCTGCTTTCAAAATCCTCCGCTTTGACATAAGGCGCATAAGCGATCCGCAGCACTTCTTTCTGCCCGGACAGTTTTTTATGGATATCCCCGATGATCTCGTTTAACTGATCCACAAACATTGCCCTTCGCTCGATCAGTTTTTTTCCATACACGAGCAGCTGATTATCCCAGATTTTGATCATATCCCTGTATTCCGGATGAAAGAAAATATCCTTTAACAGCCTGTTGCGCTGCTTGATGATCTTGTTGTAATCATTCAGATTGTGCAGATAGATGCTGTCAATCTGGCAAAGCTCCATATCCACAAAACGGCGCCGTTCGGAAGGTGAATTTTTAATAATGCTCAGATCCTCCGGTGAAAAAAAAACAACATTCAGGATACCGAGAAGCTCTGTTGCTTTTTTCAGCCGCACTTTATCAATAGCGATCCCTTTGGATCTGCCTTTGCGCAGATGCATATCCACCCGGCGCTCCAGGCCGTCTTTATCCAGTATCGTCTTGATATGTGCCTCTTCCGCAGCAAAATTGATGATGTCTTTATCGTTGCTGCCCTTGTGGGATTTGGTCGTTGCGGATACAAAAATGCTCTCTAAGATGTTCGTCTTGCCCTGCGCATTATCCCCGTATAAAATATTCACTCCGCGGTCAAATTCTATCTGCAGCGTTTTATAATTCCTGTAATTTTCCAGTTCCAGAGATTTAATGATCATTCTTTTATTTTTAAAGATTCCCTTTTACTTTCACTGTTGTTTTGGCATAAGTAAATTCATCACCGTGATACAGTTTCTTTCCGCGCTGCGTACAGACCTCCCCGTTTACCAGGACTTCCCCGTCCTGGATCAGAAATTTTGCTTCTGTTCCGGCATCCACCAGTCCGGCCAGTTTCATCGCCTGTCCGAGTTTTATAAATTCATCTTTAATGATAATCTCTTTCATGATCTTTAACTCAGGTTGATCGGAAGTATCATGTACACATACTTCTCATTTTCATCTTTGATATAAAGCGGGGAACGCGGATTGATGAAATACATATCGATTTCATCTTCATCAATGGCGCGCAGCGCATCCATGACAAATTTCGGGTTAAAACCGATCAGGATATCATCCCCCTGCTTCTGGATCTCAATGAAATCATCCAGACTGCCCAAAGGTGCATTGCATTTCAATTCCATCACATCATCCCTGATATCTACGACCAAAGGCTTTTTATTGCCTTCTTTGGAAAAGAGCATGGAAAGGTCTACGGATTTGATGATCTCTGCTTTGTTTACTTTCACTTTTGTCTTATAGTCCGAAGACATCATCTTATCCACGTTGATATACTGGCCGTCGATCAGCCGGGATACCACGATGGTCTTGTCAAACTCAAAAGACACATGCGCATCCGAAAAATAAATACTGATCTCTTTGTCCGCATCCGCAGGCAGTATCTTACTTAACTCATTTAAGGCTTTGCCGGGAATGATCACTTCCTGTTCTTCATAGATGCTTTTTAACTGCACTTTGCGGATAGAGATACGATGTCCGTCCAGCGTAGTCACACGCAGCTGGTCGTTCTTGATCACCATGTGCACACCGCTCATGACTTTATTGATATCACTGTTGCCGATGGAAAAGATCGTCTGCCGTATGATATCCTTGATGGCAAACATGGATATCTGTACATTATCCTTTTTTTCCACTTTCGGAAGAAACGTAAATTCGTCACCTGATTTTCCAAGAAGATTGATCTTTCTTTTATTGCAGGTGATCGTCATATTGAAATTATCATCCGTTTCGATCGTGATATCCGAATTATCCAGTTTACGGATGACTGCAAGAAAATCTTTTGCATCGATCGCTGCCATACCGGCGATCTCGATCTGTCCGCTGATCACGGTTTCGATCCCAAGATCCATATCATTTGCTGTCAGACGGATCTCACCATTGCCTGCCTGGATCAGGATGCATTTTAAAAGAGCCATGGTCGTATTGTCAGAGACGGCCTTGGAAACGATATTAACCCCGTTTAGCAATTCCTGCTGCGAACATATGATCTTCATGAAACTATCCTCCTCAATGTAAATTTTCACATAAGTAAACAGGATACTGTCCACTTTTTTCCGAGCCATGGTGTACAGCCCCGTGGGGCTTACATATTATATATTAATCCGTAATATTATTAATAGTATAAGTGGACAAGTGCATAACTGCTATTATTATACTAAATTTCGGGCAAAATGGAAAGAAAAACTTGTGGAAATATAATAGATTAATTGTGATGCCATGGTGGCACAGCGGGGCAAAATGAGGGTAAATAAAGGAAGCGCTGTTTTTCACAATGGTTTACATAGCATTTTCCATGGCTGATCATCCACAGTAATACACATGCTGCCGTATGGTTTTGCCCCTTTTTTTCACAAAACCGTTTTATAAAGTATTGATCTTGTTTTTGATGGCCACTATGGTTTCACGGAATTCATCATCTTTTTTGATCTCTTCGCTGATCTTGTTGCAGCCGTGCAATACCGTAGAGTGATCTTTTTTATCCAAAAGAGCAGCCACGCCTTTTAAGGTGATATCTGTCATTTCGCGGCATAGATACATAAAGATCTGCCTGGGCAGCACGATCTCGGCATTCCGTTTTTTGGAAGTGATATCTTCCGGATCCACATGGTAATATTCGGAAATGCCTTTTAGGATCATGGGAGGTGTGATGACTGTAGGCTTGTCCGGTGAAATGGTATCCTTCAGGATCTCTTTTGCGGCAGCCAGGTCGATGGTGCCCCCGCCGGACTGCGTCAGCATGCTCTTGGCATAGACCTGATTATAGGCGCCTTCCAGTTCACGGATATTTGATTTGATGTTTTCCGCAATATAATCTATGACTGTATTCGGGATCTTGTAATCAAAGTTTTCCGAATATTTGCGCAGGATGGCCACACGGGTTTCATAAGCAGGAGGTACAATATCAACTACCAGGCCGCTGGTGAAACGGGAGCGGAAACGTTCATCCAGTTCCTTCATATGGACAGGATGCTTATCGGAAGTGATGACGATGGTTTTTCCGTTCTGGTATAAGGTATTAAAGGTATGGAAAAACTCTTCCTGCGTGGAAGGCTTTCCTATTACAAACTGGATATCGTCGATCAGCAGCACATCGATATTGCGGTATTTATCGCGCAGATTGGTCATGGTACTGCTGCGTATGGAGTTGATCACTTCGTTGGTAAAGTCCTCGGAAGTGACATACAAAACATTCAGTTTGCTGTTTTCCACGATATAATGTCCGATGGAAGTCATCAGGTGGGTTTTGCCAAGGCCGGATCCGCCGTAGATGAACAGCGGGTTGAAGTCCTTTCCGGGGGATTCCGCAACATGCAGGCATGCGGAATGCGCCATGGTATTATTCGGGCCTACAATGAAGTTTTCAAAGCGGTACTTCATGTTCAGGTTTGTTTTTTGGGCAAAAGAATGGTCATTTTCCGCTACATGATCATAGGAAATGTTTTTTTCAGGTTTCATATCCTCTTCCAGAACAAAGATGACATTGAAATTTTCCTGCAAAAGGTCAGACAGCGCCGATTGGAAACAGCTGGTATAGTTCTTCCTGATATAATCCAGCATTTCCGGTTTTCCGTTGGGGATCATGATGGTTACGATATTATTTTCACATTTCCCGTATTTTAAAGGTTTCACCCAGATATTAAAGGCGATATCCGTAATATCATATTCCAGGCGGATGTTTTCTTTAATGTTATCCCATTGCTGTCTGATGATTTCCATATTGTTTATAATTCCTTTTTAGTTAGTTTGGATACAAACATTGTATGTTTATAACTTTTTCATTATCCTACAATAGTTTTTAAAAAAATTCAAATGGTGAAAAAGTTATAAACATTTTTGTGATAACTTTGTTTTTCAGTTTACATATTATGCCATAAATGAGAGTACTATCGTCATTTGTGAATAAAGTATCACAAGTCTAAAATGCCCTATTTTTCAATAAAATTGTATAACTTTGGGATAATTATCCACAGTTATAAACATTTTTTCCACAAAAAGTGGATAAAATTATGTTAATACTCAGATAAAAACAGAACATATATTTGTTTCCACATATTGTGGAAAATTTTTTGATAACTCTACTAAATGTAGAAAAATAAAATAAATATAAAATATTCAGAATTTTGCACTTATTATATAATAGTAGAAATAAAAACGGAAAACTACTATATCTAGTGCTTGACTAGCGGCTTTTCTTTAGATATAATTGCATTTGATGTTTTTCTGGCACAATTTGGAAAATAGCAGATAATAATATCAGATAGAAAGTGAGGTGTGTCAGCCATGAAGATGACATTTCAGCCGAAAAAGCGGTCCAGATCCAAAGTACATGGATTTCGTGCAAGAATGAGTACGCCGGGCGGCAGAAAGGTGCTTGCATCCAGAAGAAGAAAAGGAAGAAAAGTTCTTTCCGCTTAATCTTAAAAAAAGTGAAAAGGTCGCGTTGTGTGACCTTTTCTTCTTAATGATGAACGGTTCTTAAGTAAAATAATTAAAACATTATTAATATGAAGTTTTCAGAATCACTGAAAAAAAATGACGATTTCAGACAGGTTTATAAAAAGAAAAGATCAGCAGCAAATAAATACTTTATCATGTATGTGTCAGAAAACGGGCTTTCTATAAACCGGCTCGGAATATCGGTCAGTAAAAAGGTAGGAAACAGTGTCGTAAGACACAGGATTGCGCGATTGGTGAGAGAGAGTTACCGCCTGCATGAAGAGAAGTTCAATAGTGGTTTGGACATGGTAGTGGTAGCAAGGGAAGGTGCCGCAGAGATCAGGTACAGTGCCGCGGAGAGTGCGCTGTTACATTTAGCCGGTTTGCATCATATTATAAATAAGTAGAAAAGCATTTTTAAGATGCTTATATATAATGAAAGCAGTATTTTTATTCCTGATTAAGCTGTATAGAAAGTATATTTCCCCCTTAAAGGGTACGAAATGTCCGTATTTTCCTTCCTGTTCCCGGTATGGGTATGAGGCGGTTGAACGGTATGGCGCCCTGAAAGGAGGATTTTTGTCTTTTTGGAGGATCTTACGATGCAATCCCTTTTCCAAAGGCGGGTTTGATCCGGTACCGGAGAAAAAAGGCAATCCGAAAATGAAGAACAGATTCAGAATTCAGAGAAATGTGAGGAACAGTATTTGAATTACATGTTATTAACACAGACAACAAATGTGATCCTGCGTCCGTTTGCGTTTATCATGAAAGTGATCCTGCAGGGAATATTCTGGTTTCTTGGGCTTTTTATGGAATATCCCAATATCGGACTTGCGATCATTTTGTTTACGATCATTATGTATGTACTGATGCTGCCGCTGACCATCAAGCAGCAGAAATTTTCAAAATTGAATAACAAGATGAATCCCGAACTGCAGGCGATCCAGGCAAAGTATAAGGGAAAGTCTGATCAGGAATCCATGCAGAAGATGCAGGCGGAAACACAGGCGGTTTATCAGAAATACGGCGTCAGTCCTTCCGGCAGCTGTATACAGCTCTTGATACAGATGCCGATCTTATTCGCACTGTACCGTATTGTTTATAACATTCCTGCTTATGTGGACCGGGTGAAGGAAGTGTTTATCCCTGTTGTAGAGCCTTTGTCCCAAAAGATCGGAACAGATGGTTTTCTTGAGATCCTGCAGAATATGGCGAGTTACAGCCGTTATGCAAATCAGGTGACCAGCGCTGATTTTGTGGCCGGCTCGGAAGCTGCACAGAATACTTTGATCGACTTATTAAATGGTGCCAGCACACAGAACTGGCTGGATCTGGCAGATGCGTTTCCGGAATTAGCGGTCAAGATCCAGAATGCGCAGTCTTCTTTAGAGCATTTTAATAATTTTCTGGGGTTGAATATCGCAAATTCCCCTTCCTTTGTGATTTCTACAGAGTTTAACGGGGACAGGAACTGGATATTGATCATCGGTGCCATGCTGGTTCCGTTTTTGTCTGCAATGACACAGTGGGTGAATACGAAACTGATGCCGCAGCCGGAGCAGAAGCGCGGGGAAGAAAATGCAATGATGCAGTCCATGAAGACCATGAATACGGTGATGCCGCTCATGTCCGCATTTTTCTGTTATACGCTGCCGATCGGTCTTGGCCTGTACTGGATCACCGGTTCCGTGGTCAGAAGCATCATCCAGGTATGCGTGAACAAGCATCTGGATAAGATCGACATCGACGAAATGATCAAAAAGAATGTGGAAAAGAATAACGAAAAGCGTAAGAAACAGGGACTTCCGCCTCAGCAGATCAGCACAAATGCAAGGATCAATACCAGAAATGTGGAGATCAGCAAGGAAAAGGAAGAAGAGAACAAGGCAAGACGCGAAAAGAATGTAAAAGCATCCACAGAGTTTTATAATAAGAATGCGGATAAGCCCGGCAGCCTGGCTTCAAAGGCTGCAATGGTCAAGCAGTTTAATGAAAAAAATAATAAGCAGTGAGATATAAAAAAGTGCGTTTAATATTAGGAGGAGTTACAAAATGGCAGATTTCAGAGAATTTTCGGCAAAAACGGTAAATGACTGTATTACGGATGCTTGCATGACTTTTTCCGTGACCAGTGACCGTCTGGATTATGAAGTAGTCAGCGAGGGTTCTGCAGGATTTATCGGGATCGGTGTAAAACCGGCAGTGATCAAAGCCCGGATCAAGGAAGAAAGTTTTGAACAGTTAGAAGCTGCCCGTGCGGAAGAGACTGCGAAACTGGAAGCGGAGAAAAAGGAAAAAGCCGAAAAGGAAGCAGCGGAAAAAGCGGCAAAGATCGAAGCACAGAAAAGAGAGAATGCGGAAAGAGCTGCTGCAATCCGTGAGAAAAACGGTATGCCGTCTGCGGAAGAAGAAGAGCGTGAGCAGAAAGAAAGAGGCGGCCGTGGCAGGAGAGGCGATCATTCCGACCGTGCGCGCTATAACAAGCATAATCCCAGAAGATTTGACAAGAATGATTATGATTATATCAAGGCAAATGATGAGGACAATCTGAAAGTAAAAGAGGAAAAGCCGGCGAAACCGCTGCGTGAGATCCCGGAGGAGGAAAAGGCGGAACTGATCAGCCGTGCAGATGCTTTCTTAAAAGATGTGTTTGCATCCATGAAACTGGAAGCCAAAGTCAGCTGCAGTTTTGGAGAAGACAATACGCTGAATGTTGATGTAGCCGGTGATGATATGGGTATCCTGATCGGCAAGCGCGGACAGACGCTGGATTCCCTGCAGTACCTCACATCCCTTGTTGTGAATAAAGGTACAGAGGAATATGTGCGTGTAAAGGTAGACACTGAAAATTACCGTTCCCGCCGCAAGGATACGCTGGAGAAACTGGCAAGGAATATCGCATTTAAGGTAAAGCGTTCCCGCCGTCCGGTGGTGCTGGAGCCTATGAATCCGTATGAAAGAAGGATCATCCACTCTGCATTACAGAATGACCGTTATGTGACCACACATTCCGAGGGTGAGGAGCCTTACAGAAAAGTCGTTGTGACTTTGAAGAATTACAGATAATGTAACCGGTTTTGCTTTTTGTTTTTTCAAGAAATCCCTCTTCCTGCCTGTAGGGAGAGGGTTTTTTATGAGGTGATGAAAATGTCGGACGATACGATCGCAGCGATCGCAACCGGTATGACACAGGCAGGGATCGGGATCATCCGGATCAGCGGGGAAAATGCCATCGCAGTGGCAGACCGTTTATTTATATCCGGATCCGGAAAAAGCGTAGGTGATTTTGCCAGTCATACCATGCATATCGGGTATATAAAAAATACGGATCAGACGGAAGAAGACGGGGTGACAGATGAAGTGCTGCTGTCTGTAATGCGTGCGCCCCACAGTTATACCGGTGAGGATACCGTAGAGATCAACTGTCATGGCGGCATCTATCTTTGCAGGAAAATACTGGATATCGTGTTATCCTGCGGGGCCAGGCTGGCAGAGCCCGGAGAATTTACGAAACGCGCCTTTTTAAACGGCAGGATGGATCTGTCCCAGGCGGAAGCGGTGATGGATCTGATCGCGTCAAAAAATGAATTTGCCGTGAAAAATTCCATGCAGCAGTTAAGCGGCGCGGTGCGGGATAAGATCGTGTCCCTGCGTGAAAAAATTCTGCATGAGATCGCTTTTATCGAATCTGCGCTGGATGATCCGGAGCACTTTGACCTGCAGGCATATCCGGAGGAACTCTCAGGAAAGATAAAGGCTTTCTTATCCGAAACCGGCAGATTGCTGCTGCTTTCCGAAAACGGAAGGATACGCAGGGACGGGATACGCACTGCTATTTTGGGAAAACCGAATGCAGGAAAATCCTCTATCTTAAACCTGCTTTCCGGTCATGAAAGTGCGATCGTAACGGATATCGCGGGAACGACCAGGGATACGATCGAGGAGTCCGTTCGTATGGGCAGCCTGCAGTTAAACCTGATCGATACAGCCGGAATACGCAGGACGGAGGATAAGGTAGAGCAGATCGGAGTGGAGCGTGCCAGGGCTGCGGCAGAGGAAGCAGACCTGATCCTGTATGTGGTGGACAGTTCCGTGCCTTTGAGCGAAGAGGATGAGCAGATCATCCCGCTGATCCACGGGAAGAAGACCGTGATACTGTATAATAAGACCGACCTGAAAAATGCGGTGGAAAAAGAGCAGATCCTTTCTTTATTTGAAACGTATGGTGCAGATAAAAAAACTGTTTCGGAGCAGTATCCTGTAGTGGAGATTTCCGCAAAAACGCAGAACGGTCTAACAGAACTGCAAAAACTGTTGGAAGGGATTTTTATCGATCCTTTTGTAAAATGGGATGATGAAGTATCGATCACAAACCTGCGGCAGAAAAAAGAACTGGAGGAATGTGAAAAAAGCCTGACAAATGTACTGGAAAGCATAGATGCGGGAATGGCGGAAGATTTCTTTTCGATCGACCTGATGGATGCGTATAAGCATCTGGGCTTTATTATCGGTGAAGAAGTGGAAGACGATCTGGTGGAAAAGATCTTTTCGGAATTCTGCATGGGCAAGTAAAAAATATAAGGAGTATCGGTAGAGATGGAAAAAGAAAAAACTATGATGCAAACACAGGAGAACAGGGATAAGATCATCATCCGCAGCAGTATCATCGGAATACTGACAAATGTATTTCTTGCTGCCTTTAAAGCGGCTGTGGGCATCCTTGCCAATTCCATTGCGGTGATACTGGATGCCGTAAATAATCTGTCGGATGCCTTGTCATCGATCATTACGATCGTGGGGACCAAACTGGCCGGAAAACATCCGGATAAAAAACATCCGCTCGGATATGGCAGGATAGAATATTTAAGCGCTATGATCGTTTCCGGCATCGTGCTTTATGCAGGCATCACTTCCTTATGGGAATCTGGCAAAAAGATCATCCATCCGGAGCTGCCGGATTACAGCATCGTTTCACTTATCATCATCGCAGTTGCCGTACTTGTAAAGATCATACTTGGAAAATATGTGAAGGCACAGGGAGAAAAGGTCAATTCCAGATCACTGGTCGCATCCGGTTCTGACGCGCTCTTTGATGCGATCCTTTCTTTTTCCGTGCTGGCCTGTGCCGTTATTTTTCTGCTCAGCGGATTTTCCCTGGAAGCCTATGTAGGCGTGGTGATCTCTGCGATCATCATCAAGTCCGGCATCGAGATGATGATAGAGACACTGGATGAGATCCTGGGTGTCCGGGCCGATAAGGAAAAGACGGACAGGATCAAGGAGCTGCTGACGGAAGAAGAGGAGGTATTGGGGGCTTATGACCTGATCCTGTATAATTATGGCCCGGATAAAGATCTGGCTTCGGTACATCTGGAGGTCGCGGATACAATGACAGCCAGGGAGTTTGACCGCCTGACCAGAAGATTGGAGCGGAAAGTATTTCATGAAACTGGGATCATTCTGGCAGGGGTGGGTTTGTATTCCCATAATACCGGAAATGATGAGGCCGCCGAGATCCAAAAATTCGTCCATGATAAAGTGATGGCGCATGACTGGGCACTGCAGTTCCATGGATTTTATGTGGATATCGAAAAAAAGGAAATGACCTTTGATGTGGTCATAAGTTTTGATATCAAAGCCGGCGAGGGGATCAAAATGATCCACGATGAACTGCAGAAGGTTTATCCGGATTATCAGATCGAGATCGCGGCAGATGTGGATATTACGGATTAGACTTTTTCACCGTAATTGTTCAGAGCCCCACGGGTTCTGACAGTTACGCATTTCCGCAATGCATAAGTTACTTTTCACCTTTTTTTACGGCCGATCAGGAACGGGAAGAAACGGTTGATCATCTCAATCACAGGCACTTCAAATAAAAGCGTGAGGATCAGTATTGCAGGCAGTTTGAAGAGTACCCTGCTGTTGATGACGGGGATGTGGCTTACAATGCGCATCGCGTTGATCAGCAGATAAAAGTCGAGATGCGTGATCAGGATGATGAGCGTGTTTTTGCCGATATAAGTCAGGATATTTGTGAGGAAGGAAATACGCAGGGATACGATGGCATGGGCAAAGAGCAAAGTGCCTGCGGATCCGGCCAGGGCTGCAGCCAGAAAGACGATGACATTTTTTCCGTAATGGTACACAGCCAGATTGCCCACTTCATTCCACAGGGAAAGTCTGTAAGACAGCAGATAGAGAATGCTGCCGCCGCATATGGAAAACAATATGCGCGCTGCGGCATTTATTTTATTCCATTTTTCTTTAAGGCGTAAAACCGTATCCGTATCTTCCAGGATCCTGGTCTGGTAGCCCGTCCATAAGAGGAGCACGCACATCGGTACGCGCAGTATGGCTGTGGAAAAATGAAAAAGGATGTAAGTGCCAGGCGGTACATTGCCGCTGTGGATGGAATATACATAGACATACCAGTCTTCCAAAGGTTTACGCAAAAACAGCGCGGCTATGAGCATCAGGACCGTAAATGAGCCGGTGATCCATCTGCCGCGCTTAGATACGCGCAGGTAGAGGTGGAACAACAACTGCGAAAGATACAGTGCTGATAAATACCAGGTGACGGAAACGCCGTACATGATAAATAACAGGATCAGGTTATATCTGATCGTGAAAAAGTCGATCGGCAGGCCTTTGATGAGCTGCAGGATCGCATAGACCAGGATATCAAAAAAATAAAACAGGAAATAAGTGCGCAGGATGGTATGGGATATCTTTTTGAAAAAAACGGGATAAGGTACTTTTTCTTCCTGCGTTAAGGCTGCCATGTATCCGGAGATCAGGAAAAAAAGCGGTGTGACAAAGAGGCAGACAAATACCATGATGCCGCTCGTTAAAAAACCGGAATGGTGCATGATCACCATGCAGATGCCTATGCATTTGGCAATGTCCGGTTCCTGTAATCTCTTTTTTTCCGTAGGTTTCTTTTGTTCCAAGCCGTTTCTTTTCTTAAATAAATGTCAGGGTATCTTTTATGAACTGTAACTGTTCAGAACCCCTTAAGTTCTGAACAGTTATTATATAGTAAACGACAAAACTATTTTCGTTTTGTCGTTTACTGCGCCGGATTTTGGCCGCTGAAAGCGGCATATTTCCTTACAAAATCCGTGCGCATCCTCGCGGAGCGTTATAGTAAGCGCAATTACTTATTGCGCTTA